>WQXF01000032.1 GCA_009784985.1 Clostridia bacterium
ATGGCCCTGCCGATTTCTGCCAGCAGCTCACGGTCAAAACTGCAAGCCGTGGCACAAGCGGTAGGGAAACACGTGGCAGGAACGCTTTGCCCAATGCCCAAATGATCCGCAACGCCTGCCTGTTTGCGCAGGCCATGGGGCCCATCTGTAACCATGATGGGCTTTAAGCCCAGCCCCTCGATCCCCTTAAGCTGCCAAAAATTCAGCCCGGAACACAGCGAGGCTTTTTCCTCCAACGTCATCTGCGCCACCAATTGCCTGGCATCCTTACGCTCACCCATGTTTGCACGTCCTTTCCCAACAGGCTTTTTTAGCAGGCCTTGCTTCGTTCTTCCGCCTCACGCTCTAGAAAAGTTTTAATAAAAGAAACATGCTCATCGTTCACCGGAAACATAAAACCGTTGTAGCGGCATTTTTGCTGATGCTTTTCCTTCAACATAAAGTCATACCCCATGGGGCACCTGCCATTGCATGCCGTGGGGTTCACCAAGCGTTTGCATATGGGGGCTTTGTCGATGGCTTTGATCATAGAATCCGGCAGCGTCTCCATAAAATCGAGATACTGATTCACACATTCCCCATAGATTCGAACAACCAAACCGCTCTTTCGGAACACAAAGTTGGCAATGGATCGTTTTGTTTTCTTGCCAAAATAAGAAACCAAAAACCCGCTTTTGGCCATTTCGATCTTCATCTTGTATCCCCTTTGTTGCAGCATTTCGTGGGTTTGCTGTACAAATTCATGATACGCAGGATGAACATCCAACAGAAAATCCTCAAAACAGTATTCCTTTTTTTCCATCATTCGCACCCCCTTCATCACGATGGGGAAATTGTAAAGGAAAACCTTTTTCGCGTCAAGAAGGGGAACGAACGGCCATTGGGCCCCCAAAATAATTTGAAATGGATTTGGGCATATGGTAAACTAAAGCAGGAGGGAGGTGTTTCGTATGATTTCATTCACAAGCAACGATTTTTTGACGACAAGGGCTTGGCACAGGGCTGTTGTTGGCGGCAAGGATATGATTCTGCGTGGCACGTCCGCCCTGGAGTTTCTTGAGCTGTTTGGTGGGTATATGCGCGAGAAAAAGATTGATGTATATGCCAAGAGGCGCGGAGCATACGAAAACATAGAATATCGAGTTGTTGATTCATTTGACGGTATTGACTATATCCGTTTAGGTAATGTGCTCTGTACGTCCATCAATCAAACGTTCAACGATATGCTATATGATTATAACAATGTAGATGAGCAGTCTTTGGTAGAAGGTTTGAGCCGGTATTATTACACCCATGGCAGAAGCTTTGATGGCCTCGCCATTAAGCCGGAAAACATGAAGCACTTCAATTCCGTTAAGGATTGGGCGATTGAGTATTACAGCGAGGATTAAGCCGTGACGGAAAAAGAAAGATTCATGTATCTGCTGATGGGCAAGATTTCTGGGGCGGATGCCCCCATTGTATTCAAAGGCGCGATGATCACAAGGCTGATTTTAGTAGAAGGTGGCTATACCGCGCTGGAAAGGCAAACCAAAGACATTGATGCGAATTGGGTTGGCGAACCGCCTGCCATGAACGTTTTGATTGATACGATCAACGATTCCTTGGGTGAACTAATAAATCACGTTTATGCTGTTGCTTTTCGTGCGTATGGGGAGAAGGTGTCGGCAGGCATTTCGATCCGCGAGAAGCAAACAGATGAAGAAATTATCTCAATGGATATTGATATGAGGCCTATTCACGGCAGTAGGATATATCATTATGGTGAGATCGCCGTGAAGGGCGTTTTGGTAGATGAAGTATTGGCCGACAAGTTGACGGTGCTGTCAAAGCAAAGGATATTCCGGCGCGTGAAGGATATGGTAGATATTTACGCCCTCGCGCATTGTGTAGAGGTGCATACGGCTGATGTCTTCGAAATGTTCAAGAAAAACCCTAGCCGTGAGATTGGTGCATTTGATGAATTCATACAGCGTCGGCAGGATGTAGAACACGCATACGAACGATTGAGGGGTATTACAAATAAGCCCCCGTTTGATCAGGTTTACAAATTTGTATTAAACTTCATTCAGCCGTTCATAAAACAAGACATGATACCGCGAGTATGGAATACGAAAAAGTCATCTTGGGGCGTAAAAACCCACGCCATTTGACGTGGATGATACTCCGAAGCCCCTCTGCACAACGTTTATTTGCCCTTCCTCCAACTTCTGGTTTATGCGCCTTTATTTTTGCAGGCAGTTGTGGCATACTTGTGAACTGGGGATGGCTTATTACGGAAAAGTATTTGCATGGATTCACCTTCTTCATTCGTTTTATGCCCGGCGCCTATACTACAAGAGAGGACAAAATAAGAAAGAAATGAGCAACGAAAAGAAAAAGCCCAAACTCGCATTCCGGTTCTTCCGTTTTCTTTTGATCTGTGGTTTGTGTATGGTTCTGCTTACCGCCGCCATCAATGCGTATGTGATACTCTCCACCCGCAATAAAATTCTTACGTTACAGGATGTCCATAACCTGGATGTGGACTGCGTGCTGGTGCTGGGCGCGGGCTTAAGGCGCGATGGCACACCCAGCCATATGCTGGCCGACCGGCTCAAGGTGGGCATCGGCGCATACAACGCGGGCGCGGCCCCCAAACTGCTGATGAGCGGCGATCACGGGCGCACGGCTTATAACGAAGTCCAAGCCATGAAAACCTTTGCCATGGAGCGCAACGTGCCCTCCCCCGACATTTTTATGGATCATGCCGGGTTTTCCACCTACGAAAGTATGTATCGCGCCAGGGACATCTTCCAGGCGGAAAGTCTGTTGATCGTTACCCAGCGGTACCATCTGTATCGTGCCATCTACAACGCGGAACGCATGGGCCTGGAGGCATATGGCGTGCCATCCTGTTTGCGGCCATATACCCACCAATTCCAGTTTGATGTCCGCGAATACCTGGCAAGGGTAAAGGACTTTATCTTTGGAATCGTCCAACCTCATCCCACATATTTGGGCGAGGCCATCCCCGTTTGGGGCAATGGGGATGTCACCAATGACCAAA
This sequence comes from Clostridia bacterium, assembly GCA_009784985.1. Taxonomy (GTDB): domain Bacteria; phylum Bacillota; class Clostridia; order Christensenellales; family Aristaeellaceae; genus WQXF01. The sequence continues at coordinate 3,050 of WQXF01000032.1, forward strand.
GCATACACCCACAAGGGAAGGAATAGCGTATGACATTTGAACAGATGCATCTGATCGCGCCGCTGCTGGTAGCGGTACAAAAATCCGGATACGAAACACCCACCCCCATCCAGCAGCAAACCATTCCGCTGGTGCTGCAAGGCCGGGACGTGCTGGGCTGCGCTCAAACCGGCACCGGCAAAACCGCGGCCTTTGCGCTGCCCATCCTGCAGCGATTGACGGGCACGCCATGGGAGGGGCGGGGCGGCCCAAGGCCGGTCCGTTCGCTGATTTTGACGCCAACGCGGGAGCTGGCGCTGCAAATCTACGATAACTTTGTGGCCTACGGCGCACGATTGGGGTTAAACGCCTGCGTCATCTTTGGTGGCGTGCCCCAAAGGCCACAGACGGACGCCTTGCGGCGGGGCGTGGACATCCTGATCGCCACACCGGGCAGGCTCAACGATCTGACCGGCCAGGGTTTTATCCGCCTGGATCGCTTAGAAATTTTTGTGCTGGACGAAGCCGACCGCATGCTGGACATGGGTTTTATCCACGACGTAAAGCGCGTATTAAAGCAACTGCCCCAGAAGCGGCAAACACTGTTTTTTTCCGCCACCATGCCCAGGGAAGTAGAGGCGCTGGCCATGAGCATCCTGCGGGACCCGGCCACGGTAAAGGTGGACCCGGTCACCAGCACGGTGGACAGTATCCGCCAGTGTCTGTACCTGGTGGACAAACCCAACAAAAAACTGCTGCTGGCCCACCTGCTGCGCCAGCCCCAGGTGGAGAATGCCCTGGTATTTGTGCGCACCAAACACGGCGCGGACCGTGTGGTGCGTGAGCTGAAGCGCGCAGGCATTGAAGCCCGCGCCATCCACGGCGATAAATCACAAAACGCACGCCAGGCGGCCTTGAGCCAGTTTAAGGCTGGCGACATCGGGGTGCTGGTGGCCACGGACATCGCCGCCCGGGGCATCGACATCGCCGGGCTCTCCCATGTATTCAATCACGACCTGCCCAACGAGCCGGAGGCCTATATCCACCGCATCGGGCGCACAGGGCGGGCCGGGCTGGCCGGCGACGCCATCAGTTTTTGCTGCATCGACGAAAAAAAGCAACTGCGGGATATCGAAAAGCTTATCGGCAAACCCATCCCCCAGTTGGATAGCCCTTGGCCCATGGAAAACTTCACGCCTTCCGAACCCAAGCCCCGCGTGCCGCGCCCGCCAAGGCTGCAAAAGCCAGGGGGCATCACAGCAGAAAGCCGCCGCCGGGGGAACCGCAAGGGCGCAGGGCAATGAGTTTCAAAATCTACAAGAACATCGCCATATAGAGGGGTAGGCTGTCAAAAGCCTCTGTTCCCCCAACATTTTTTGTGGACAGCTTGATTCCGTGCTTTACTCCGTACTTTGCAACAACGGCATCCATTGATTTAGCCTTTGTGTTGTCCGCGGATTTGGCTTCTACCGCCGTAGCCATTTTGTTCCTGCGGATAAAAAAGTCGATTTCAAACTTGCCATTTTGCTCAAAGTAATACAACTTCTTGCCTGATTTACTAAAGATATCCGCGATGATATTTTCGTAAATCGCCCCTTTGTATATGCCCAGATTGCCATCGATTATATCTGCTTGTGATCCATCTTCCAGCATCGCCATCAGCAGCCCTGTGTCGCGCATATACACTTTGAATGTGTCGCTCCTGGCGTTTCCTTCAAGGGGCAATTCCGGCAAAGAGAGATTGTAGCAGAAGTTAATAATGCCTGCGTCGTACAGCCACATCAGGCTGCCGCCGTATTTACGGGCGGTTCCCCCGCGCTCCACAATGCTGTACTGAAACTTCTTATAATCCTTCGCCAAATGCTTAGGGATAGACAAAAAGCAGGCCCGCGCCTTTGCCTTTTCCGTGCCCTCGGCATACTTGGCGATATCGTCGGTATAATCGTTGATGATTGCTTTTTGGATTTTCAAAACATCAGCGAAGTTGTGAGCCGTTACAAAAGCATCAACCGCGCGGGGCATACCGCCCACCACGATATACTCCTTAAAAAGTTCCATCATGCGCTCATGCATGGCGGCTGGCACGGCCTTCTTATGATCGAAGTAGCCCCGAATATCGGCAACGGAGCCGGGCGTTACGCCGCTTGCCCACAAAAACTCCTCAAAATCCAGGGAGTACATTTCCAGATGCTCGACATACCCCACGGGATACGACGGCACTTCTTTATAATTGATTCCCAGCAAAGAACCGGATGCGATAACGTCAAACCGGCCGTCTTGCGTCAAGAACTTCAGCGCGGTACGGGCGCGTGGGCAGCTCTGTATTTCATCAAGAAACAACAAGGTTTGGCCGGGAACAAGCTCTACGCCGGGTACGCGCAAGGAGATTTGTTTGATGAGGGTTTCGGCGTCTAAATCCCCGTCAAAGATGGCTTTATACGTGGGGGTTTTCTCGAAATTTATTGTTATATAATATTTATAATTCTGGCGGGCAAACAACTCAATGATAAAGGTTTTACCCACCTGCCTGGCGCCTTTTACCACCAAGCATTGTTTGTCATTCCGGGATTTCCATCGCATCAGGTCATCATAAATTTTTCGCTTGAGCATTTCCGAACCCTCTTTCTCACGATGACATCGACTATACTGCGAAATTCGGGTTTCGTCAAGTGCAATGCAGATTTTTCCCGCGAATAACGATCACCGATTGCAGCTTTTATCCGCGAATAACGATTGCGAGTTGCAGATTTTCCCCGCTAATCACCATCACCCAGCCGCTTCTGCGCGCCCAGCTCACTCCCTGTTTTGATCATGTGGCGGCCATAACGTTGCTGAATCCCAAACAACGTTTTGTCCATCGCCTCTTCTTTTTCGCTGGAAAACGACATCTGCCGGTGTTCGGTAAAACCGCTCAAGCTGATCCCAACCAGCCGGATGGGCCGCTTTTCGATCTTGTCCAGCATGGACACAGCAACGACGTATATCTCACCGGCCTTGTTGGTGGCCTCGCCGCTTTTGGAGCGGGTGATTTGCTGCATGTCATCGTAGGTCACTTTCAGCGTCACCGTGCGGCAATACAGCCCCTTTTGATGCATCTCAAAACTAAGTTCGGCAGCGATCAGCCGGAGGACATCTTTTAAGTAATCAAAGTCCCCAATGTCCTGCTGGAAGGTATGTTCTTTGCCCAAAGATTTTGGGTCGGCATAGGATGTCACGGTTCGATTGTCTATTCCATCGGCCAGCTCAAGGATGTGTTTGCCGTGATTGCCCAGCAGATGGATGGCCGTTTGCCTGTTTTGAACCAAGTCGCGGACAGTACGAATTTTGAGCAATTGAAGGGATTCGGCGGTTTTGGCTCCCACACCGTAGATCACCCTTACGCTGCGATCCATGATTAGGTTTTGGAGGGCTTGGGCCGATGGGATTTCAAAATACCCGTCGGGCTTTTTTTCTTCACTGGCCAGCTTTGCGGACATCAACGAGTAGCCGATACCAACCGAGCAGGTGAGCCCCACTTGTTTTTGAACCCGCTCCTTAATCTCATGCCCAATGCGCCGAGGCCCGCCAAATAAATGGGCGGAGTTTGTTACATCCAAAAATCCCTCGTCCAAGGAGATGTGCTCCACCAAATCCGTATAGGTATCCCATATCTGATGCACCAGATTGGAGGCTTCAACATATTTGTGCATGTTGGGGTGCATGTACACCCCATGGGGGCAAAGGCGATAGGCCGTTTTGATGCTCATGGCCGACCGGATGCCGTATTTTCTGGCTTCGTAGCTGCAAGTGGATACCACGCCGCGCTCGCTGGGCAACGCGCCGATGATCAAGGATTTGCCCGCCAGTTCGGGGTTGTCACGAACTTCAACGGCAGCGTAAAAGGCGTCCATGTCTACATGGATGATGATTTTGCTCATAACCCAAAGTTTTGATAATGGGCAACATCCGTTAATTCTGCCTCTGCCTTCTCCTCCAGGTAGCGGATCACGGCATCCAGCATCTCCCGGGCGTGGGCTGCATCGCCGGAAACCACGGCCACACCCAGGGTCAGCAGCTGGTGTTTATCCTGGGTGTCCACTTCGGCAACGGATACGTTAAACTTGTGGCGCGCCCCGTCGATCAAACCGCGGCACACCTTGCGCTTTTCTTTGAGGGAACCCGCATGGGCAATGTGAAAGCGAAGTTCTGCGGATACAACCACCATATCGCCTCACCTCCTGCCCATAGGATACCACTTTTGCCATCAATAGATCAAGGGCAGGTCGTAGGCATCCCGGAACCACCCAAACAGCAAGTGGGCGGCTTGCACGAGAGGGGCATTGAAGGCAGATAAGAAATGCATTAACTCTTGTTCTGGCGGCGCGATTGGGGTATGATGGGTTTAGGAATAGATTTTGAATACATGTAAGGAGGATCACAAACATGGCAGAATTAATGGTTCAAGAACAGGATGTCACCCTGAGCCCGGAAGAGCAAAAACAAAAAGAAGCATTGATCAAAAAAGTGGACGTAACCGACGCCGCCCAAGTGATGGCATATGGCCATGAGACCCAACAAAAGATATCGGAGTTCTCTGATCGGGCGCTACAAAACGTGCGCACCCTGGATACCGGCGAAGTCAGCGGGATGCTCACCAAGCTGGTGGGGCAACTCAAGGGTTTTGAAGGCGCAGGCGAGTCAAAGGGTTTCTTTGGCAAGCTGTTTAGCAACGCGCGCAGCCAGGTGGAAACCATGAAGGCTGCTTACGACAAGGTGGAAGTGAACGTTAACGTCATCACCGACAGCCTAACCAAACACAAGGACCAACTGGTGGCCGACATCAACATGCTGGAGGAGCTGTACCGCCTCAACCAGGATCACTTCCGGGAGCTTAATCTGTACATCGCAGCAGGTGAAGAGAAGCTCCAGGAACTGCGGGATACCGAGTTGCCCGCCCTGGCAGCCAAGGCCGAAGCCTCCCAGGATCCCGCCGATGCCCAGGCCGCCCGGGATTTTGCCGAATACATCGAGCGCTTTGACAAAAAGGTCCATGACCTGCGCCTTACCCGCACCGTATCTATCCAAATGGCCCCCCAGATGCGCCTGATGCAAAACAACGACAATGTGCTGGCCGAAAAGATACAGTCCACCCTGGTCAACACCATCCCGCTGTGGAAGGGCCAGATGGTGATCGCCCTGGGCCTGGCCCATGCCGCCCAGGCACTGCAAGCGGAGCAGGCAGTAACCGACATGACCAACGAGCTGCTTCGCCGGAATGCCGAAACGTTGCGCCAAGGCACAGTACAAACCGCCAAGGCCGCCGAGCGTGGCGTGGTGGACATCGAGACCCTGCGCCTCACCAACCAAACCCTAATCCAAACCCTGGACGAAGTGCGGGCCATCCACGAGCAAGGGCAGGCGGAGCGCAAAGCAGCAGAAAAGGAACTGGCGGGGATGGAAGAGACGCTCCGATGCAAGCTGCTTGAGTTTGCGGGCAAATCTGGAAAATAGCAAAACAAAATGAGGGGCGATGAAAGCATCGCCCCCTAAAAAAAGCGCCTGTTTTTGCCCTATGAGGGAATAAAACAAAGCATATTTCCGTTTTATGAGAGCACCAAAGTGCATTCAAAAAATACATTCAAAAGGCGGGCCGGCATGCAAAGCATACAAAACCAAAAACAGCGCGTCAAACGATGGGTGGCGGGGAGCCTCTGCCTCCTGATGCTTTGGCGTCCCTTGCGTGCCGACAGCGATGTGCCCACAGTCAACGAACCTTTGCCCGAGGCCCATGGCGAGTCGCTCCCTGTGCAAGGTATTGGACAAGAAGCCCCCGCACCTGTCACGGCGGAGCCAGCGACGCCCGAACCCACATCCGCACCGTCAGAAACCGAAGCCCCCGTACAAAAAGACATAACAGACCCTGCGTCTTTTTCCAGCGGCTACGCAATGATGCTGTCGGGCGGTGAGATACGTCTGCATCCTCACGGACGCCCATCCTCCCCTGCGCTGTTGCGCTTGGCCGCCGGTGAGGTGGTGCTGGTGACCGGCCGCGTGGCATACCAGGCCACCCCCCAGGAGCGCCGGGCCCAGCAAACGAGTGGGGAAGTCTTTGATGATTGGTTTGCCCTGCGTGTGCGGGATGCGGAGGGCCAGATCGTGGAGGGTTATGTGCCGAGCCACCTGCTACGGCCCATGGAAACCGAAGAGATCGAGGACATGGACTTAGACGGCATTCCCCAAGTAAACGGCGCGTTGATCCCCCTTCCCGAAAAGACGCCGCTTCCATCAGAAAAAGAAAGCGAAGAAGAAGGCGCGCCGCCACCAGAAGAAACACCTTCTCTTGAGCCTGAGCCTGAACCTGAGTTCGAGCCTGAGTTCGGGCCTGAAGAAGATGCCGAGTACCCCATGCCAGAGGTGCTGCAACGCGCAAACGCACTGCTGGCCGCAAGCGAAAGCTTTATGCAAGCAGCCCCATTTGTGCCAACCATACACGATGTACAAATCATATACGGGCAAAACGGCTCCCCTCCGGTTCCTTATGCCCAGCTGGTGATCAGTGCCGACACATCCGGCAGCGAAGACGTATATGTAACCGGCCCCGCCCCCAGTATGGAACGCCGGTACTGCACCTATGATCCCATCCTTGACCGTTATGTGCTTATCGTGTACGCGGCGGGGGATTATATGGTGTACGCCGAGGGGACGTCCATGCCCGTATCCGTGGCTCCCCAACTGACCCTGGGCAATATACAGGACACAAATCCCCCCACCATCGGGGCGTTTACGCTGTGGCCGGAAACCGAAGCCGTGATCGTATCGATGTGGGTTGAAGACGAACTCGGGGCCGGTCCCAACGAGACGGCTAGCGGCGTGGCCGAGGTATGGCTGGAAATGGAGCCTTTTGATGGCGTGCGTTTTCCCTTATTGCTCAATACAGAAACCGGCCACTACGTGGGCGAAGTGTTTGAAAACGGCCTTTACTATCTGTTCGCAAAGGACAGGGCCGGAAACAAAACCCAATTAGATCCGGTACATGCCTTCGAAATCAAAGACGTCACCCCGCCCGTGATCGCAAACGTGCAAATCGATCCCCCCGACGACGGCAAGGCCCTGACGCCCATGGTACAGATATCCGCCTCCGTCACCGACAGGCTGGGCGACAGGGGCGACAATTGGGCTTCCGGTGTGGCCATGGTAGAGATCGGCTTCTTTTACGGGCAAAACGCCCAGCGTATCCCCCAAGCCGTGGACCTACAGCCCATGTATCCGGGCGAAGGGGGGAACCCTGCCCTTTTTACCACTTTTTTGATGGAAAATGGCTCCTATGTGATCGTAGCCACGGATTTTGCGGGCAATCAGGCCTTTCAGCGCTTGGAAATCGACCACATCGGGGAGGAAAGGCCACGCAAGCGCGATCCCAACTGGGAGTTCCGCCCCGTGGATGACGATGGCGACGGCTTGTTTACCCAAACCGAATACCGGCTGGGCCTGGATCCCTTCAACCGCGACACAGCTGGCGACGGGCTGGGAGACGGCCTGTCCGTGCGCTTGGGCCTGGACGCCCGCAACTTCAATCCGGCTCCTGCGCCGAGCGTGTTCAGCCGCGCACAGGACGTCTCTATGCTCAACACTCTGGTGGCATCGGGCTGGCTTTCGGCTCCGGTAGGCGAAGATCACCCCGGCGCGTACCGCCTGCGCGTCGCTCAAGAGTGGCGCAGGCACCGCAACCACGTAGCATGGATGCACCCCCAGGGCAATACGCTGCTGGGCATCAACAACCGCACGCTGTTTGCAGCCGTCATCCCCCGTACCGAAAGCTTGGAAATCCAACGGGCCCTCTCCTTGGCGCGCTTGGGGTATGGCCCGCTCAACAACGAAATACGCCGCGCCATCGAACCCTGCGCCGACGGCAGCCTGGCGTTGCTTTTTGACCGCGGGGCGGAGGGCGGCCCCCTCATCCAAGACGCTTTCTTAATCGATACCCAGCGCATGCAGGCTTACCGGATCCCCAACACCAGGGGCGCCCGAGGCTTGGCCATCAGCAACGACGGCGCGTTTATCGCCGTGTGGCGCACCGATTCATTGGAGCGTGTGGATTTGCGCACCGGCCAGGTCTTACGCATCGATGATCCCGAGCGCTGCGGACGCGTTGAGATGCTGCGTTTTCTGCCCGGCAACCGCCTGGTAACCCGCATCAACAGCATCGGCTACAGCGCTCTGCTGGCCGACGGGGGCTTTGAGGTGGGCAACGCGGCGGCTCTGCCGTGCCTTATTCAATTCCAAGACTTAACCGGCCTCACCATATATGATCGCAACAAGATTCCCTTCCGCATCAACCTGGAGTTATTGCTGCGCTACACCGGCATCTACGTGCAGGGCGAAACAGCAAAAGAGGACGCGATCCGCGTCCTTTCGCCCCGCAATGTATACGAGCGGGAATTGAGGGTGGGGCAGCCGTAACTATCTCTCAATCTGCGGCGGATCCAAAAGGGACAGATCCTTGGCGAATACATAACCCACGTACAAATCGCCCCGGTTGCTCCGCATGGTCACCTTGCGGTAATAGGGGTCGTCTTCCGGCACTTCCCGTATCACAAGTTCGGTGTAGTTGGGGATGCGCAAACCCGTCCAAAACCTGCGCCTGGATACCGGCCTGCTGTATAGATTGAGCGTGTTGCCCGTGGAGGTATCCACCAGCACCCGCTCGCCCACGGCCATGTAGGGCGGCCACTCCACATGGGGCTCCTCGGGCAAATCGTAGGTGAGCCAGGTGGGCCTTGCCCAGTGGGTCCACAACTGGGGCATGGGTTCGGCCACCACGCCGTACCGATGCCCCCGGGCATGCACACACAGCCCGTCGCCGACATAGAGACCCACATGCATAAAGCCGGCCGTGCCTACGTTTTGCTGGAGCAAAATGATGCCGGGTTCCCGGGGCATGGTGTCGATGGGTTCGGGTTTGGTCATCCAGCGGGCGATAGAGCCGGTGACATTGGTGCGCCATGCCGAAGGAAACTCCCCTTCCGACGCATCCAAAAACGCCTTAAACAAGCCGATGCAGTCGTATGCCTCGATGCCGTCAAAACGAAAACAGTAGTTCGATATCACATGATCGTACTCGGGATACTGCCTCTTTATGATGGCGCGATAGGTAGGCGAGGTTACCCTGCCCGACGCACCGTACAGGTACGCGCTGCCCACCTTATCGATCATAAATTCTACGAGAGCGCTGGCCGTTCTGGGCAACAGCGCTTCTGTTGGCTGCGCAGCCAAAAAGCGTACGTCCTGGGGCGATGGGGATTCGAGGGCCTGCAACGTGGCATAGTCCAGCACGCCGGTGGCGAGTAGGCCGCTGGCGCGCTGAAAGTCCATCAGCGCCAGATAAGCGGTTTCGTCAAGCACACGATTCATTTTGCCCACATCGTATCCCAGCGCTTTCAGCGTCTGTTTCATGGCATAGACCTGATGGCGGGTATCGTTGCGGCGCAGCGGCCTGACCCGGGCGGCGGCGGGCCACTCGTTCACTGCCCCGGGGGGATAACCGTGGGTGGAAAAAAAGCTTTCTTTTAGCTCGCCGGTGTGTACCCGCACCTCGGCCATGCTCATGCCTCGGGAAGTGCTCAGATAATAAACGCCCGCCGCCTCCGGCAACACAAAGAAATCCATCACCGAGGCCGCCTCCCCATAATCCACAATCACGGAAGGCCGGTGGGCGTAGTCTTCGCGATATAACACAAGGTCCCTGGGCCTGGTGTCCCACAGCACACTAAGGGTTGCCACGCCGCGGGGCTTGTACAAGCGCAGGTGCCGCTCGGTGTTGTTGGGAGCAACCCAAGCGCTAAGGGGATTGCCATCCATCATCATGCTCACCCGCTCGTTCAGCGGGCCCACCTCAAACTTGCAAATATCGGTAATATCCCGGTGCGTCTCTTCTGCAACGGCCATTGTGCAAAACACAAACAGGCACAGCGCATACGCAACCAAAATGCCCCAAAAAACACGTCTCTTCATGTTCTCTCCATCGTTTCAGTATCACAATCGCTTATATAAGCCGTAGCATTATACCACACACTGGCACAGAAATGGAAGACGAAACCGAAAAATCACTGGGCCCGCCGCAGCGTTAAAAAATGGATTTGTGGCCTGGCAAAAAAACGAATGGGCAATAACGTGGTGCCCACGCCGTTGGAAACCAATATGTCGGCCCCGCCCTCCCACTTCCAGCCGGTGCGAAAGCGTTCGCCGGTGGCCCGGTTGATGTCGCTAAGGGCCCGCTGGCCGAATATGGTCACCTGACCGCCATGGGTGTGCCCGCAAAGGATCAGGTTGGCCCAGCCTTGGTTCCCGTTAATATCCCTGGCGGCTAGGGCCTCGGGAATACCGTCGGGGTTGTGCATCACAAAGATAGTAAAAACATCGGCCCGGCTGGCCACCGCCACCCCCACGATGTCCGGATGCCCCACGGCATAATCGTCGATACCGGCCAGGTATATAGATTGCCCGTCTGCACGAAGCACTTCCACCGCATTGCAAAGGGGCGTGACACCGGCCTCGCGCATGGCCCGCAACAGGCGCAATAAATTGGCCTCCGGAAGCACCCGGTCGTGATTGCCCGGCACGGCGTACACCCCCATGGGTGCGGAAAAGCCGGGCTGGGCCGCAAAAAAAGCCACCGCACTGTCCGAATCCGTGGCGTAGTCGCCACCCAGCAAAATGATATCGGGATGCCAGGCATCGATGCGGGCGACCAGTTTCGCCAACCGCTCCTGCGAAAAAAAAGGGCCAACATGGATATCGGTGACAAAAGCCACCCGCATGCCGTCAAAAGCGGGCGGCAAGTTAGTATAAAATAACGTGCGCCGATCCTCACTGAGCCAAAAAGGCTCCACAAACAGATAGGCGATCATCAACAATGGCAACAAACGTGTGATCAATCTGCGCAGCGCACGCCCCAAACAGCCCATCCTAAGCCTCCTTTATCACAAACGTATTACAGAGGCCTTATCAATATGAAGGGTGTTAGCTCATCGCCCTGGCCAAAGGGATTGTCGCCCAGGGCGTCCTGTATCTGGGCGTCGCTCAGGGGGGCGCCCTTGGATTTGCCCAACTGGGTTTGATCGATGTCGTTGGAATCCATCAACACCACGGGGATTTTTAGCGCCGACTCAATCTCGTCGCACAATGCAACGGGCTGGCCGGGGTTGATCAGCGCCAGCTCCCGATACACCTCAAAGGAGGAGCGGGAGTAGAACCCGTCGATGCCGCCCACGCCCTGGCCGCAAATGTGATAAAACAACCCGCGTATGCCAAAAGGCCGGGTAATCGCCGACACCGCCGCCGCCAGCAGCACCCTGGGCAGGCCGCAAATGTCAATCACCAGCTGCAGTTTGTGGGGTTCGTGCATGCCCACGCCGGTATGGTTGATGCCCGCAAAACGCCACAGCCGGTTGGCCCAAAAACCCGGCCGCACATCCTTGCGCTCCCGCACCGAATCGGTGCACATGGCCATCACCTTGGCGCCAAAGGCCAGCACATCGCCGGGTTGATACAGGGGCATAACATAACGCTCCACCAGCGCGATTTGCGATTCCTTGCGCTGCACAAAATGGGTCTGGATGGCAAAGCGCTGGTACACACGGCCATCCTGCCCGCTGCGTGTCCCCCTGTCAAAATACACGATATCGCCGTGTTCGCGCCGCTGCTCCGGCAGGTTCCTGGAGGGGATGATACCCATATCTTCGCCCCATTTCGATTGTTTGCATAAAGTTTACATAAAAAAACCCGGCACAACAATGTTTCCCATTGGGACATTGTACTATGCCGGGGCAAGCTTGTCAAAACTGCATTGCATCGAATTGTGCGAATTGTGCGGGACGCCGAGGGCGGCGTCCCCTACGATGGGAACGATTGCGCCCACAGAAACGCATGACCGTAACCCTGTAGGGGACGCCGCCCTCGGCGTCCCGCTGCTATCGTTAGCTAGCCACCCGCGAATGGAATCGTGGCCGGCGGGCTTTGCGCTTTGCGGCGATTTTCGTGGGGTTGCAGCAAAAACGGCCATGGCGGATCAGCACTGCTTTGTAAATAAGCGTATCCAAACGCTGGCTTATGGCAAGAGATTGATCCACACCCAGATCGCTAAACAGGCGCTCGGTGCGGCGGCGGGCTAACTGAATTTTTTTCTTAAGCGGTATATATTGCATCTTGTCACCTCTTCACGTCCATATGTAGCGGTTTGCTGAAAATCCATCCCCTTGCACTATCATACCGATATCCATGGTTTTGTCAATGGTTGGAATTTGACATATTCCGTCGTATTCCCGCGAATTCTATCGAGTGCTGTAGAAGCTTAAGTAAATTTCATATTCGCGGCCGAAAAACAGCTTTTTTGCACCATATTCTTAAGTCCAAAATAATTTTTATGAAGGGTGTTCGCCACTCTTTGTTGAAACACATACTAGGCGCAAAAATCCTTTGGAGGAAAACGATGGCCAAAAAGCTCCGCAAAATGCTCGGCGATGTGAACGCACTGTCTGTACGCACGCTGATACAACTGATTGATACCCAGAGCAAAGCTACTATTTGCCGCTGGTGCATGGACTACGCCGAAAAGAATGTGCTGCCGATATTTGAAAAGCACTGCCCCGGCGATAACCGGCCACGCAATGCCATCGACGCCGCCCGAGGGTATCTTGCCGGAGAAGTCAAGTTCCCCATCGTCAAAAACATCATACTTAACGAGTGCCACGCCGCGGCGCGAGAACTCAGCGACAATCCCACCGCTCAAGCAGCGGCGCGGGCTGTGGGGCAGGGTTCGTCGGTGGTGCATACGCTGTCCCACTCCCTTGGGTTATACTTCTACGCCGCAGCCACCATCGCTTACGACAGGATCGGCCTTGCGGCAGATGCACAGGCCTACGATACAATCGCCCAAGAGATATGCCTTGACTACACAAACGCCCTGCGGGCCATTGCAGTAAAGGATGAACCCCATCCGGCAAAGATCAGGTGGCATTGTTGAGTATGAGCAAACGATTGATTGGCGTGGACATTGGCGGCACGAAGTGCGCGGTATCCCTGGGTGAATTGCGCGGCGATACGCTGCTGATACGCGGGCGGGAGGCCTTTGCCACCGCTGATTGCCCCACACCCCAAGACGCGCTGGCCCGCATGGCGGCGCTAATCCGCGTGCTCTGTTCCGATGGCGCAATCGACGCAATCGGCATCAGCTGCGGCGGGCCCCTGGACAGCGGGCGGGGTTTGATCCTCTCTCCGCCCAACCTGCCTGGGTGGGATCATGTGCCGGTTACCGCGCATTTTCAGGAGCATTTTGGCGTGCCGGTTTATCTGCAAAACGATGCCAACGCCTGTGCCATCGCCGAGTGGCGGTTTGGCGCAGGGCGGGGCACACAACACATGGCCTTTTTAACCTGCGGCACTGGCCTGGGTGCGGGGTTGATCCTGGATGGGCGGCTGTTTACCGGGGCCAGCGGCATGGCGGGGGAAGCAGGGCACATTCGCTTGGAACGCTTTGGCCCGGTGGGCTACGGCAAGGCCGGATCATTCGAAGGGTTTTGCAGCGGCGGCGGCATCGCCCAATTGGCCCATCAAACTGTACTGGCTGCTTGCCAGCGCGGCGAGCATATACCGCTGGCAGATACCCCCTGCGATGCCAAATCCGTGTTCGCCCTCGCCCGGGATGGTGACCCGCAATGCCTGGCAATCGTGGATACGGTAGCCCGCTCACTGGGGCGCGGGCTGGCAGTGCTGATCGATATCATCAACCCCGAAGCCATCGTGGCGGGCGGCATCTATGCCCGCAACGCCGATTTGCTCTATCCTGCCGTTTGGGCGGCCGTACAAACCGAAGCGTTGCCCGCCGCGTGGCGTGCGTGCAGGTTGTTGCCTGCTGAACTGGGCGAGGCGATCGGCGATATGGCGGCGCTGTCGGTGGGGTTGTATGGACAATAAAACCAACTCAAAGGAGACGCCATGAAACCAACCACACAAACAATCTGGAACCGTTTCATCACCGAGCATCCCGAACTGCAGGCACGCGAAACAGCGCTCCTCGCCGCCCATGGCAAGATCACGCGATGTTTTGCTTCCGGCGGCAAACTGCTGGCCTGCGGAAACGGCGGCAGCGCGGCAGACGCCGACCATATCGTGGGGGAATTGATGAAGGGGTTTCTAATGCACCGGCCGGTGCCCCATGGTTTCGCCGCAAAACTGCGCGAAGCCTACGGCGCTGCCGAAGGCGCGGCCCTGGCCAATGCTTTGCAGGGCGCGCTGCCGGCCATCTCCCTCACCGCCCACGCCGCGTTAACCTCGGCCTTTGCCAACGACGTGGCGTCGGACATGGCCTTTGCCCAACAGGTGTACGGCTACGGCAAACCCGGCGATGTGCTGATCGCCATCAGTACATCGGGGAATTCCGCCAATGTGTGCAAGGCCGCCCAGGTAGCGCGGGCCAAGGGTTTGGTGGTGATCGGCCTCACCGGGCAGGGCGGCGGCGCCCTTGCCCCGCTATGTGATGTGTGCATCACCGTGCCGGAGCGGGAAACTTACAAAGTACAGGAATTGCACCTGCCGGTGTATCATTTATTGTGTGCGATGGTTGAGAGTGAATTCTTCAGCGCGTGATATAAATTCGGTATCGTCTCCCGATGATCCCCAACAAAATGCCAGCCCGCGCCACCGCAGCTCACCGGGCGGTTGACGATGTTTTTGCGCGGACGGTAGTAGTACAGCGGGTCGCTGCCACCGATGGGCGCACGGAAATCCCCCAAATCCACCAAGTCAAAATTGGCGGTGGTGATGGCAAATGTCTCAAACCCCAGGTTGCGGGAGATGGACAGGGCCTTCAAAAACACCTCGGGCCCAATCACGCTGGAGCCAAAGTTCAGGTATACGCCGCCGTCGAGCTGGGACACCGTGTGGCAGATCGTCTCAAAGTCGATGCCGCTGGTTTTGCCAATGGCCGCAAAATCCACCGTGGGATGCTGGTGGATGATGTCGGTGCCCAGGGCGATGTGATACGTGGCCGGTACGCTCAACTGATACGCCTGGTACAGCACGCAATCATCCCGGTACGGGAAACGCTCGGGATGGGCGGCGATGTATCGGGCCAGGGCCTCGCCATAGCCAATGTCTTGTTGCCCGCCCTGGGCAATCGCTTTGTTCATCCATTTGCCGGTCTCTTCCCACATACCAAAGGAGCCGTCTTCAATGGCGGTGGGCACGTCTTCCGAAGTGCCGCCCAAGTAGGCCAGCTCAAAATCATGGATGCTGCATGCGCCGTTGCCCGCGATGTGGGTCACCAATCCCTCCCGCATCAGGGCGATGAGATAGCGGGACAGCCCGCCCTTGATCACGTGAGCGCCCATGGACAGGATCACCGGCCTGTTTTTTGAGCGCGCTTGGCGGATGCGATCCACCAGCGTGTCAAAACCCTCGGCATCCCATGCGGGTACTTTGGAAATGCCGGGAGTCAGCAGGGTATCGACGGTTACTAAATTGACGCGGTCCCGCGCGGAGTAGGTCTTGATGTCCGTCAAGGGCAATCTTGGATTACACGCCGATGTTGTCAATTGCGGCCTCCATCACATGCAAGGGCCCAAACATGCCCGGCCTGAGCGCAGCAGGGCGCTGGGGGCGCGAACGGATCGTGTAGGCCCCTGGGTTGTTTTGTGAGTTCTCTTCAATGGCGGATACGATTTCAACTGTGTGCAGGGCCAGCTCCGCGCTGGAACGGTGGGGCCGCCCCCTGCGCAGGGCGTAAGCCATGTCCACCACGGCGATGCCGCGCCAGCTGTTGTGGCAGGGTTCGGGTTTGCCGCTCTTGGTGGGCGCGGCGGGATCAAGATCGCCAAAAGCGTGGGAGAAAGGCATCTTGAACTTATCCTGATTGCCTATGCGGGTAAGGTACACGTCCAGCCCGTACCCTCCAAAACAATTGGGGTCGGGGATCGTAAGGGTGCCCTGGGTGCCGTATATCTCCACACGGGGTATTTCAGGGTTAAAACCGTCGCAGGTGAGCATCAGGCTGCCATAGGTTCCGTTTTCAAACTCCAGGGTGGCCATCATGGCGCTGGCGCCGCCGCTGGTATCCACGGACTGCAAATACTGGGGATGCCTTACATTGTCGTTGGTGTGTTTCTCTACGCTGCGGGCAAAACCCGCGGCACGGGCCACCGGCCCTAGCAGCGCCACCAGGGCGTTGATGTAGTACCCGGCCATGTCGTAGGTAATGGTGGTTCCCTTTTTGCCAAAGGGGAAACCCGGGGGCGGCACGTCGGCCTGGGTGTTCATGCCATACCCGCGGTAGCACCAGGATTGTGCGGCGATGGGTTCGCCGATCCAGCCGTCGTCCATCAGCTTGCGGGCGGTTTGGTAGGCCGCGCCCATGTAGATATCCGGCGCGCAACCAAAGAGCAAACCCTTTGATTCGGCCAGCTGTACGTTTGCCAGCGTTTCATCGTAGGCGCAGCCCGCCGACTTTTCGGAATAGGCGTGTTTGCCAGCCTCCAGGATCGCTTTTGTGATCTTGGTGTGGTTAAAAATCTCGGTTACGTTTACCACGATCTCAATCTCAGGATCGTTCAGTATCTCCTCGGTGGTCATCTGGCGGATGCCAAATGTTTCGGCACGGGCCTTGCTCCGCTCCGGCACCAGATCAGAACAGCCCACCAGATCGATGATGTGAAAGCCACTAGACAATGTGTTGAGGTAGGTATAACTGATGTTGCCGGAGCCGATTAGGGCTACTTTTACGGGTTTCAGGCTCATAGACACACCTCCATCATTTTTTGCAAGTTCTTTAAACTTAGGGCGATGGCCTCATACACAGGCCGCTCATATTCGTCTTGCTCCACCGCGCACCAGGGGATGCCCAGCTCCTTGCATTCTTTTAGGATGCCGGGCCAGTTGAGGTTGCCCTCGCCGATCTCTTTGAACTGTTTATGGGTGCCTTCCAAAAAGGCGTGATCGGAATAGGGGTCGATGCCGTAATCCTTAAAATGCACGATGTACATGCGCCCTTTGAGCCGCTTGAGCCAGGTGATCACGTGTGCGCCGCCCGCCTGGAGCCAATGGGTATCGGGCTGGATCAACACCCAGGCCGGGTCGGTACCGTCCACAATCTGCTCAAACAGGGGCTTGCCGTTAACCTGGGCAAAATCCACGGCGTGGTTGTGATAGCTCAAAAACAAACCCGCCTCGCGCAACGCTTTGCCTGCCCGGTTTAGATTGGTGATCAAGCGGCCCAGTTCGTAAGGATTGCCCAGCACGATGTTGGGCATGTGGGGCACCATCACGTTTTTTGCGCCGAGGATCGTGGCTTCCTCGATTACGGAAGAGAAATCCTCCCCCGCCAGCTCGGGGTAGCGCAGCGATGTCGAAACAACTTGTAGGCCGATTTCATCCACCATATCTTTGTACTCTTGATGGGTGAATCCGGGCGGTGTGCCTAGCTCAATGCCCGCATAGCCAATCTTTTTTACGCGTTGAAGCACGGTTTTGATGCCCGGCTTGTACGACGGATCGACCGGATCACCCAGATAGTGCCGCAGGGTAAAAGGCGCAAGCGCTATTTGCATGTGATTCTCCCCTTTCGCTATTTCACGCCGATGCGCCCCAGGTAATCGATGCTGATCTTCAGGCACTCGAATTCGTCCAGCACCGTCCTGTCTTGCTCCACGATGTACCACTCTACCCCCGCGGCAACACAAGCCTCCACGATGGGCGGCCAGTTGAGATTGCCCTGGCCAATCTCGGCGTAGCGTTTGTACACCCCACCCATGCCCGTGTCCTCGGCTTTGTAATCGATGGCGTAATCCTTAAAATGCACGATGGGGATGCGGCCCTTTACCTTGCGGATCCACTGGGCGCAGTCGCAGCCCGCGGCGGCCATCCAGTGGGTGTCCAGCTCAAATACGATCACATCGGGGTCGGTTTCTTCAATCAATATGGCCATACCGGCCTTGCCATTGAGTTCAGGGAAATTGCGGAACTCCTGGGCGTGGTTGTGGTATTGCAGTTGAAAGCCCGTGCCCTTATAGGGTTTGGCCAGCTCGTTGAGCTGTGCGGCGTAGGCATAAAACCCTTCAGGGGAGTTGAGCATGTCGTCGGGGATGGAGTGCAGGCCCAGTATCTTCACGCCGTAAGCCTCGGCGTGTTTCATGGCCTCATCGGGTTTGGAAACGTCGGCGTAGGCGTCGGCCACCTTTAGGCCGTACTTCTTAAGCAACGCCACATCGTCGGCAACGGGCATCACGCGGCCGCCCAGCCCGGATTCCACGCCGTCATAGCTCATGGCGGCCAGCTTTTTGTAGGCGTCTTCTACCTGGGCGGCGTTATGGATGCGATAGCGAAGGGTGTATCCTTGTACTCCGATGGGCATAGAAAATAGCCTCCTTCATTTTTTAGTTGATAAAAACATAAGGTATGCCATTGTCCCGCGCGTATTTTTCGGCTAAGCTGCCTTCCTTTACGTTAAAGATGGCTTCATCACTTCCTTGAAACGCCCCCCTACCGATTTCCATTACGCTGCCTGGGATCGTTACACTGATTAAGCCGCTGCACATCAGGAACGCAGAATCGCCGATGCTTGCTACGCTGTCCGGGATCGTTATGCTGATTAAGCCGCTACACGCCATGAACGCAGCCCTACCGACGCTCTGTGTTCCTTGGGGAATCGTATACGCACCTTCCCTAGCATTGGGGTAGGAAACCAGCATCCTTTTCTGTTTGTCGAACAAAACACCGTCAATACCCTCAAACACCGGGTTGTTGGAAGCCACGTCAATATGCGTCACAGAGGAACCCATAAATAGCATATCGGCATCGATGCGTGTTACACTGTCCGGGATCATCACGCTGGTTAAGCTGCTACACCCAGAGAACGCACTATGGCCGATGCTTGTTACACTATCCGAGATCATCACGCTGGTTAAGCCGCTGCACTCCATAAACGCAGCATTGCCAATGCTTGTTACGCTGTCCGGGATTGTTATGCTGGTTAGGTTTCTGCAACGACCGAACGCGGCGTCACCAATGTGCAGCGTTCCTTCAGGGATCGTATACGCGCCCTCTCTTGCACTAGGAAACGAAACCAGCATCTTCTGTTCGTTGTCAAAAAGGACGCCATCCATATGCGCATACGCCGGATTGTTTTGCGACACGTCAATGAACGTCAAAGGACAGCCATTAAACGGATTGGTTCCAATATCTGTCGCGCTGCCAGGTATGGTCACGCTGGTCAAACCACTATTCATAAACGCACCCATGCCGATGCTTGTCACGCTATCAGGTATGGCCACGCTGGTTAATCCTTCGCATGCTAGAAACGCCCAAACACCGATGCGTGTCACACCATCCGGGATGGTCACGCTGGTTAATCCCTTGCATGTTGCGAACGCTTGGAAGCCGATGCCCGTCACGGCATGTCCGTCCAATTCACTGGGGATCGCCAGATCGCCTTCTGGTTCTACCACATATCCCGTAACCGTTGCGCCGCCGTCGGTTTCAAGCACATATTTCCACTGCCCGCTCGCATCGGTCTTTGTATCTTCCTTTTTTACACCCGTGCACGCCGCAAGCAATGCTAGCAACCCGATCATCAGGCATGTACAAACCACTCTTCTGCTCAATTTGTCAATCTCCCTTTACTCTAATCCGCACGCCCTGAGCGTGGCGTAAGACATAGCCGCACAGTCAAACGGATCCTCACCATAGGTAAAATCCTGCTCCACAATAAAGGCCCTTACGCCCACCCCAAGGGCCGTATCCACAATGGCCTGCCAGGGTAAATTGCCATCGCCCACCTGGGCGAATTGTTTTACCGTATCGCCGATGCCCGTGGTGTAATCTGCCGGTGCGATCCGGTAATCCTTTACGTGCAGGTAGTGCAAACGGCCCTTGCAGCGCTCGATCCACCACAGGATATCCCCGCCGCCGGCCTGCACCCAGTGGGTGTCCAGCATAAAATGGGCCGCGCCGGGTTCGAGATGCTCAAACAGCAAATCCATGCCTGTTTTGCCGTTGGCAAAGCGCCGGAATTCCTGGGCATGGTTGTGGTAGCCAATCACCACGCCGTCTTTTTGGAGCACGCGTCCGAGAGCATTGATTTTGTCGATGGCTCGCATGTAGCCGTCGTAATCCATTCGGTCTTCCTCGGGCATGGAGCCGATCATAATCTCGTCGCAGTCAAAGGCGCGGCAATAATCAATGTACTTGCCGGGATCGGCCTGGATATCCTCTAGGCCCCCGCAGAGGCAACAGAACTCCATGCCCAGGCCATCGATGAGTTTTTTGTGTTCATCAAGGGGCAAACCGGGCTCAATCCAGCCCTGTATGGAGCGATAGCCTATGGCGCGCAGCTTTTTGAGTTTTTCTTCGTAAGACAGGGGGGAGAAACGCAGGCCATAGAGGATGATGGAGAGGTTGCTGTGTTTGTTGGGCATATCAAGATTCCTCCATAAACGGATACGCGATCTCCTTGGGCGGCACAAAACTCTCTTTGATTACGCGGGGGCTGGTCCAACGATATAGATTCAGCATGCTGCCCGCCTTGTCGTTGGTGCCTGAGGCCCGTGCGCCGCCAAAGGGCTGCTGGCCTACCACCGCGCCGGTGGGTTTGTCGTTGATGTAAAAATTGCCCGCCGCGCCGGACAGGGCCTCCTGCATGTGCAGGATCACCCGCCGGTCTTGGGCAAATACCGCACCGGTCAGCGCGTAGGGGGAGGCCGTGTCGCAGTGGTGCAGGGTGGCTTCCAGCTCATCATCGAGATATACATACACGGTAAGCACCGGCCCAAATATCTCCTCCACCATGGTTTTAAAGTCCGGGGACTTGGCTTGGATCAGCGTAGGCTGGACAAAGTATCCCACGCTGTCGTCATACCCCCCGGTCAGCACCTCCGCATCATTCGATTGGTTGGCGTACTCGATGTACCCCCGGATGGAGTCAAAGGATTTCCGGTCGATCACCGCACCCATAAAGTTGGTAAAATCGCAGATGTCGCCTGCCTTGATCTTTCCAATCTCTTCTAGCAGACGCTTTTTGCATTCGGGCCAAAGGCTTTGGGGGATGTACGCACGGGAGGCCGCCGAGCATTTTTGCCCCTGATATTCATACGCGCCCCGCACCAGGGCAGGGACAAGGGCATCCAGCTGGGCGGTGGGATGAGCAAACACAAAGTCCTTGCCGCCGGTTTCCCCCACAAGCCGGGGATA
>WQXF01000033.1 GCA_009784985.1 Clostridia bacterium
ACTCATAATAGAACCTCCCTTGCCATGGTAACAAGCAGTATGGCCAGTACGCCCAACATCACCGCACGGATCACTTTGGCTCCCCTGCGAATCGCCAAACGTGCCCCCAAAGCGCTCCCTGCGGCGGAAAACAAGGCGGCGGGCAAACCCAGCGCAAACACCACATGGCCGCTCACAATCTGCGTAGCCAAGGAGGCCACGTTGCTGGCTAGGTTCACCACCCTGGCAGTACCGCTGGCGTCCACCGCCTCCATGCCCGCAAACAGGGTAAACAGCAAAATCAAAAAGGTGCCGGCGCCCGGCCCCACCAGGCCATCGTAAAACCCAATCACCAAGCCGATGGCAGCGCACACAAAGGACAGAACGACAGGGGGCAAGGTGATCAGCGGTTTTAGGGAACCGCGCCGCAGCAATACCGCCGCCGCAGCCACCGGCAGCACCAACACCAGCATGCGCAGTATCTGCTGATCCGGCAGGGCGTTAAGCAGCAGCGTGCCGAGCCAAGAGCCGGGCAGGGCCAGCGCTACCGCGGGCAGCGCCAGCCGCCACAGGATGTGCCCGCCCCGCATGTACCGCCCGGTGGCGGTGAGCGCACCGATAGAAGCCGACAACTTGTTGGTGCCCGCCATCAGTTTGGGCGGCAACCCGGCCAGGTAATAAGCTGGCAGCGAGATCAGCCCGCCGCCCCCGCCGATGGCGTCCACAAATCCGGCAAAAAAGCATAGGGGGCATACGATGGCAAACATGGTTAGGGTTGGTTGTATTGGCACGGGGAATCCTCCCTCATTTGCTCAAGGCCTTTGATAGATCCAAAAAAGATGAACCGGCTCGTTCAAATCAAAGGAAATGAAGCTATAGACGGAATCACCCCAATGGTATTCCATCAAATACACTACAAAGTCCGGGTGCTCCATCCATGTTTCGATGATCTCCGTGTGGCCCAAAGACTCCATGATTTCCCAGAAAAGGCTTCCTACCCCCACGCCGCGGATCGTAAAATTCTCATCGCATGCAATGAGCTCCAATGTGTCTTCATCAGGATAAAAAGCGAATGCCATGCCCAAATCTTCGTAGAAATAGCCATCGCAGATGCCCTCGGGACCCGTGGGCTCCACCACATAACCCGGCCCGTGTTTGGCAAGAATTTCGTTCTTGGTCATGGTAAAATAGCTGTCGATTTGTTGTATCAGCGCTTCATCGGGCACTTGGGGCGTCGCCCCGGAAACGGTTTCCATCTCTGCCTGAGCCGCAAACACCGTGAGCGCAAAAACCAAAACGATTGCCAGTGCGGATGCGAATGCCTTTTTCATGTGGTTTACCTCCCTTAAAATTATAACACTGTTGTCAGTGCAGCAAACAACGGAATCGTAAGCATGCTCAGCAGGGTGGTGATGGTGATGCCCCCTGCCGAATACTCCGAGTCGGCCCGGTAGCTGTGGGCCACGATGGCGCAGGAGCTTTGACAGGGCATGCTGGCCTGCACCAAAAACGCGCCCCGCCATAAGGGGTTCAAACCACCAAGCAGGTACATCACCGCCAATATAAGCCCTGGGCTCAGCACAAAGCGTGATAGGATAAACGCGCCGTAACCCCGCTCCCAGCGCAGCCCCTGGCGCAGCATCGTGTACAACATGCTGCCGATAAAAAGCATGGCCAGGGGCGTTACCATGTTGCCCACATACCCGGCAGCCTTCATCACCGGCGGCAGGGTGGGCGTCTCCAGCAATATAAGTACGATGCACAGCACAAAGGTGACCAGGGGCGGCGTAAGGAGCCGCTTGAACGTGGCCAAAGACAAGCGCTTTTGATTGCCAACCCCGCTGTCGTTTTGGATATCGCTTACGCCCACAAACCAAAACAAAAACGTATTGGCAAGGTAGTACATCAGCGCGGCGGGCAGGGCTTGCTCCCCAAATAGGGCGGTGGCGATGGGCAGGCCCATAAAAATGGTGTTGCCAAAGGTGAAGGTGGTACGGAATACGCCCCGCCGCCCCTGGGGAATACGCAGCAGCCGCGAGAGCAACCAGGCCAGCCCATACAGCAGCAAAATGGAGATCATCGCCATACCAAGGCTGGGCAGCGAGGCCAGCAACTCGGCCCGGTGGTAATTGGTGAGGAGTTGATGAAAGGTCATGCAGGGCAGGGCCACATGGGTTACCAGCTTGGCGAGCAAATCGTTGGCCTGGGGGGTGAGCCACCCTAGGCGGCTGAGCAGCATGCCGGCGCCCACCATGATCAATACGGTGACTACGATGGAAACGCCGCTGAAGAACATATCAAGCATACTCACTACTCCACAAAGGCTGTATAGATAGCGCGCACCGCCCGCTCAAAATCCGCATTGTTTACGCCTACAATGATGTTGATTTCGCTGGAGCCCTGGTCGATCATACGCACGTTCACCCCGGCCTTGCTCAGCGCGTCAAACAGCTTGGCCGATGTCCCCCTGGCGTGCACCATGCCGCGCCCCACCGTGGCGATCAGGGCCATTTGGGCGTGAATCTCCACGCTGTCGGGTTCGGTGAGCTCATAGATGCGGCGTAGCAATTGTTCGCGCTTCCCGTCCAGCTGGTACTCGTTGCATATCACGCACATGGTGTCGATGCCGGTGGGCAGGTGCTCAAAGGAGATGTGTAACTCTTCTAACGCCTGCAGCACCCGGCGGCCAAAGCCCAGCTCGGCATTCATCATCGCCTTTTCGATGGAGATAACGGAAAAGTCCTTTCGGCCCGCAATGCCGGTGATCACCCGCTGCCGGGCGTCGCCCGAGGGCACGTGGGCAATGCGTGTGCCCGGCTGATCCGGTGCGTTGGTGTCCCGGATCACGATGTCGATGCCGGCTTTACGCACGGGGAAGATGGCGTCTTCGTGGAGCACCGTGGCGCCCATGTACGATAGCTCCCGCAGCTCCCGGTAGGTGATCTCGTCGATGATGTCCGGCTGATCCACCACCCGGGGATCGGCCATCAGGCAACCGGGCACGTCGGTCCAGTTTTCGTAGAGGATGGCGTTTACGGCTCTGGCCACGATGGCCCCGGTGATGTCGCTGCCGCCCCGGGAGAAGGTATGCACCCTGCCATCGGGCAGGGCTCCGTAAAAGCCGGGGATCACCGCGCGGGGATATTGCTCCAACAATGCCGACAGCCCGGCCTGGGTGCGTTCCGCGTCCAACGCGCCGCTTTTATCAAAAAAGATGCCTTGGGCCGCGTCCACAAATGTGTAATCAAGATAATCGGCCAGCAGCAGGCCGCTCAGATACTCGCCCCGGCTCGCCGCAAAATCCGGGTCGCAGCCCGCACGCAAGGCCTGCCGGATATCTTCTAACGCGCCACGGATATCCACGGCCAGGCCCAGCTCCCCGGCGATGTTGGTATAGCGCCCGGCGATTTCATCAAACAGCGCGTCAAAGGGCTCGCCCTCCGCTGCCAAACACTGGCAGGCGTAGAGCATATCGGTGATCTTTTTGTCGCCTGCATGCCGCTTGCCCGGTGCGGAGGCCACCACATAACGCCGCTCCGGGTCGGAACTTACGATGGCCCGCACTTTTTGAAACTGACCCGCGTCGGCCAGGGAGCTCCCGCCAAATTTCGCTACTTTTGTTTCCATTGTTTTCATTAGAACCTCCGTAAAACCACACAATGTTTTATTCTACCGGAACAAATCGCCATCCGTCAAGATGGCGCCGATAAGTGCATCTTATGTTGGGCAAAAAACCCGCGTTCGCAAAGTTGACAAGGGACAAACAGCGATGTAAGATGAAACAAATGCGAGAAGCAGTCCGAAGGGGGGCAAGCGTTTGACAGATAGGCGGCGTTCCCCAACCTGGCTGGACCGAACCGAACCGAGCCTCCCCCCTTGGCAAAGCGCGGCCCGGCCCGGCCCGGTGGCCCAGCCCGGCAAAAAGCAGGATGACAAGCCGCGCAAGGCAGGCAGGGAGCCGGGCAGCCGCCCGCTGCCGCAGCACCTCTTACCCCTGCGCTCCAAACCTTTAAAGCTGGTATCCAAGCGCAAGCGCGGCGTATGGGAATATGCCGTTATCGTGGTGCGTGTGTGCATCGTAGCGATCATGCTGTTGTTGCCGTTGCTGCTGACCGCAAGCGCGCCGGTTGGGCCCCTGCCCGATGTGGAAACCCGGTTTGAAACCTGGAAGCAGGCACACAACGAAAACGCCGTGAACCCGCTGCCAAGGCGTGCTTCGGGGCAGTGAGGGATTTGCGGTTATTGCGGTTAGCGACGGGACGCCGAGGGCGGCGTCCCCTACACGGTTGCGGCGATTCCGTAGGGGCGACCCTGTGTGGTCGCCCGCAAACCACGAAAGCGTCCATGATTCGGGCGGCCACATAGGGCCGCCCCTACAAGGTTACACGATCATTTCCATATGTAGGGGACGCCGCCCTCGGCGTCCCGCTGCGAGTTAATGCAAAAAGATGGAGAGAACAACATGCGCAAAACATCAACAAAAGCCCCATGTAATGTAAAGAGCTGTGCCGTTGCCGCGGCGGCAGGTTTATTGTGCCTGTGCCTTGGCGCAGGCAACGCTTTGGCCTTTAGCGATGGGGGCCAATACCTAACCCCGGCAGATTTGCGTACACTAACCCCCGCCTACGAGGCATTTTTGCAGGAATTGGCCGACGTGATCATTGAGCGCGGATTGATCTCGCCCGAGGAGCGGGAGGACTGGCTGATGTACCAGTTGGGCGATTTCTACCAAAATGGCGGACTGGGCATGATCGCCGCCATGTTTAACCCCGGCCTGTTGGCCGAGGTGCGCCCCCAAGATTCGCTGCTGCGTCTGCGAAAAGAATTTCCTAACGGCACTACGCTGCATGTGGATACCATGGCCGCCTATTCGCCGCTGGACGGAACCATGCCCGGCCTGATGCTGGAGGCGTCTTTTGCGGACGCCCAAGGCCTGCCGGTTCGTTGCCGTTTCCGCTGGCGATGCGAGCAGGGCGGGTTTTCCACTTGGGACGCCTTGGGCAGCAGGGTGGCGGATGTGGGCATCGAATACATCAATGATGGGCGGCGGGCCTACTGGTCGGACCAGCCGATTATCGGCGAGGTGAATGCCGTGTGGCATATCGAGCTGGAGGTGCTGGCTCCCGACGACAACAGCAACGTGCTGGGCAGCGCCGTGCTGGTGCTTACGCCTTCGGGCAGCGGGTGGGAGCTGAATGAGGATTCATTGAGATAGATTCCCTTCAGATAAATCTTCCGAAGGATACCCCATCCATACCGGGTGGAACCCAGCGCCCAACGCCACCCTTGCGGAGGCGATGTTGGGGCCCCAGGTGGTGTAAAATGGAAGCTTTCCGCCCCGTTCGATGGCCAGCGCCAACTCCTTTACCAGGTAAACGCCCAGGCCCAGGCGCCTGTATTCGGAAAGCGTATCGATTCCGATTTGCCACATGGAACCCCAGCGATCATCGGCCCCGGCCATGGCGGCCAGCTTGCCTTGCCTGTCGTATGCGGCCACGGCGATCACGTCCCGCTCAAAATTGAGCGCATTATCGAAGGTTTTGTGCTCGTAAAGCCCGCGTACCGTATCCGTGTTATACCACTTGTACGTAAAACCCAAAGGCTTTTTTATTGTTGAGTCGGGGAAAAGATGCAGATACCGCACGTGCTCTCCGGCCAGTTTTTTGCCTAGGGAGCGCAGCTTTGTTTCGAGTAGATAGTAATTATCTCCGTCCAGGATCCAACGCGCCAGGGTTGAACCAAACCGTTCGGCGCACCATGCCATTATGATTGGATTGCCCCGCATCACGGCGTTGTGGCCAAAGGTGGCGATCTCAAAAAAAGTATCCGCGGTTTCAAGAAACACATTATGTTCCGAATCAAAGGCAGCGGCATCGCACTGCCACATTTCAGCCAGCTTTTGCTTAGCCCAATCTATTTTCTGATGTTTATCCATACAAATCAATGCTCGTCGTATTCGCCTTCGTCCATCACCTCGTCGGGGATGGTGGCGTTAGGATCCGGCGCCTTAAAGAAGGGCACGCAGCCGTAACAGGGGATGAGCTGATCGGTGGGGGATTCGTACAGCGCTTCGTAGGGAAGTGGGGTGAGGGGCAAAAAACGATCCCGCACCGCAGCGCAGCGCTGCTCACTATGATAGCTCTTGCCCCCATTGGGGTTGTGATACACGGTAAGCGCCCAATCGGGCACCGGGATGGGCGCACGGCCCGCGTCGTCCCATATCAACACAGGGGTATTGCGCTTTAAGTTGTTCCATAACCAGCCCATGTTGACGCGATCGTTGTTGCGCATACGTTGTACGCGCACGCAGCCCAAGCTGGCTTTTTGGCCTAGGAAGGACTCATAGGGATCATAGGTGCGTGTGCCGTCGGCCCGCACTTTGTGGGGAACCTCGTGCATCAGGCAGCCGCCGTTGATTCGCAGGGCCAGGTCGCACCACATATCCCTGGAGGGGAACTTACCCACCCAGGAATCTACCAGGAACTTGCCCGAGGGCGTCTCGTTCCACGGTCTATTGGCGGTGGGGCGGCCTGTGGAGACCAGCACGGTGGTGAACAGCTTGCCATCGCGGAATATGTACATGCGCTGGGTGTACTTGTCGATCACGATGCCGATGCGGTTGTAAGGATTAACGGTTTTGAGCAAATTGGAACGCACGTAGCCATGGATCAGCGTGTTGGCCAGGCCGTGGAACTTATCCGGATCCGGCGAACGGTAGCCGTCGGCGGAAAAGGCTTCGATCCGTGTCCAGCCGTTGCCCAAGGTCTCCAGCACGTGAACCGCCGCTGTGCGCCCCATGATCTGGCCGGTAAGGTTATCCACATTTTTCGGGTCGGCATCGGGGGATACCAACGGATAGATGCGGTCTTTGGGGCCCACATTCAGGTAGGTCACAGGCTGCATGAGCACTTCCCATATCTTGGCCTGATCATCGGGATCGTAGATGTCGATGCGGTCGATATCCAGGCCCCAGGCGCACAGTTCATGGGGATCGGGGAAGGGCGAAAGCTGCCGGTCCGGGCCGGGTTGCAGTGATGCCCGGTCCACGGATGTCATCAGGCTTGGGATCGAAGGGGTTGCTTGAATAGATGCTTCTATAGGTGCCTCTTCAGACGTTTCTTCAGGCTCTTCGGTCTGACCGCCCCAAGTCGGCCCGCTTCCTGCGCTTACCACCGTTACTTCTACGGTTTTGGGCTCGGAACGCGCTCCGCTGCCATCCACCAAGGTCAGCTCAATCAGCCAATGGCCGGGCGGCACCGGCAGGCCGTCTACCAAACCGTCCCAAGTCACGGCGCCGTCTCCAGCCGCGACTTCCGTCTGTTGCGCCAGCGCTTCCAGGCTGCCGTCGCGCAGGCGCACCAAAACTTCCAGCGTACCGGCGGCATCGGCTTGGAAATACAATGACAGGGGTGTGCCGGGGGTTAGGGTATCGTCGTCGGGAAACACAAAGGGAAGGGAAGGCCCGGCCAGCGCCAGGGGAGCCAAGAGCGCCACCGTCAGCGCCCAAACAAGAAGGGCCAGCCGAGAACTCTTTTTCATGCCATTACCTCCGCCACCCGCGCTGCTAGCGCCGAATCAGCAAAGGAGCCGATACACTCGTTCACCGCGCAGTATTTGTCCACCAGGCATACGGTTAAGCTCTCCAGGTGGAGCGGAATCGCTGTGCCCACAGGGAACATGTGGGTAAGGATGATCTCTTCCTCCAGCACGCTGAGCACAAAGTGCCGCCGGGCGTTTTCCAGCGCAACCTGGGGATGGGTGAGGGGATGGGGGCCCCGATAACTGCCCCGCTCCCGTGGGTCGTACAAAAACAGATCGTGCAGCAGCCCGCCCCGGGCGGCCGCCCGCACATTGCCGCCCAGGCGCCGCACCACCAAAAAGCTGAGGTACGCCACCGATACCGAGTGCTCCAAACGATTTACGTTAAAATGATGCCGAAACCAGCGCATCTTTTGAACGGCGGGGGAGGCCATCAAATCCTCCACCAACGCCATGAATTCATCAAAATGAAGAGACTTGTCCAACCGTCAGCACACTCCTTTTGCCACACATATGGTTTCTATATTATAAACGAATTGGACGCACATTGCAAGCGAACACAATTAACGTTATAATACAAACATCATCAAACAACGGAGAAAACGTTATGTTTCGAATCTGCCGAAAAACAAACGCCCTGCTGCTGGCCCTGTGCCTATGCCTCACGCCCATGGCGGCAAGCGCCAGCCCGCGCAAGGTTGCTGTGCCCACAACGGTTGGCATGCGCACGTTGTCTATCACCGGGCGGACGCTGCGGGTACCCGGCTATTATTGCCTAACGGATTTTGATTTTTTGGGAGAATTAACAGACCTGCGCGTCCTGGACCTTTCGGCTTGCACCAACCTTACGGATTTACAGCCCTTGGCCCGGCTGCTGAACCTGCGGGAACTGCGGCTGGCTCACACCGGTGTGGCCGATCTATCGCCTTTGGCTGGGCTTGCTGCATTGGAGACACTGGATTTAACCGGCACAAGCGCAATAACCGATCTGTCGGCCCTAAGTGGCCTAACCCGATTGCGCACGCTGCAACTCAAGGGCACAGGCGCAACAGACCTAACGCCCCTGGCCCATCTTATCGAATTGACGGACTTGGCTCTGCCCGACGGCGTCTATGATTTGCAGCCCTTGGCAGCCATGACCCGTTTGCGCTGCCTGTCCCTGGGCCAGGGTGAAATCGCAGATTTATTGCCCCTATCGGCCATGGGCAGGCTGGAGGAACTCACGATCCCGCCCAATCGGGTACAAAACTTATATCCGCTCTCCGGCAAAAAAGAGCTCAAGGGACTTTGGGTGCGGGGCAACCCGGTGGCCGATCTATCGCCCCTGGCCGGTTTATCCGAACTCGTGGAGCTGGAGCTTTGCGGAACCCTAGCACACGACGTACAGCCCCTGTCGCGGCTGAGCAAACTCAAGCGCCTTACAGTGAGCGGCAGCCTGGTAAAAAACATTACACCCTTGGCGAGGTTGCCAGCGATAGAAACCCTATGCTTGGATCAAAACGCCATCACCGACATCACCCCGCTGGCCGGACTGCGCACCTTACGCAGCCTGTCGCTGCAGCGCAATCAAATTGCTGATATCAGCCCATTGGCCCGGCTGTTTAAGTTAGAAGATCTGCACCTGGGCGATAACCAAATCGTAGAGGTGAAGCCGCTGGCGCGCCTGTCCCGCCTGCTTGCGCTTTCGTTGCCCCGCAACCGGGTACAAGACCCATCGCCCCTGGCCCGGCTAGACAAGCTACGCTACTTAAACTTGCGCGAAAACACCATCGCCAACGCACAATCGCTCCTGGCCCTTCCACTAGATACGTTGTTGGAGCTGGAGGGCCAGCGTGATCCCGATCCGCCGCTCCCCGCCGATGCCCGGGAGCTGAATCTTTCTGCCACGGGGATCACTGATTTAACACCGTTGGCAGGGCAGGGTACGCTGCGAGTGCTGTGGCTGGCCGATAATCAAATCAAAGATTTGACGCCGTTGCACGCGCTATTGCTGTTGGAGTATGTGGACATAAGCGGCAATGGGGACATTAGCGAGGAGCAAATCGAGGCGTTACGTTATGTCCATCCTGGGTGCACAATCGTTTTTTAATCTATTAATCGTAATGATCCCTTGGGTCCAGGACCGAGGCCTGGTTGGCGACAGCGAATATAACTAAAGTCGAATTGATTTGGGGTGTTTCGCCCTTTGCGAAGGGCGACCAAAGGGCTTTGCGATCGCCCTTTGGAAACCTTCGCTTTTGTATTTCCGTTGGCATTGTGGTATAATAAACCCCATAGAAACAAAGAAAGAAGGCCGCTCATGCAGGAAACCTGTATCGTAATAGACGGCAATAGCCTGATGCATCGCGCGTTCCACGCACTGCCCGCCATGGAAACCTCCGGCGGCGTGCCCACCAACGCGGTGTATGGTTTCGCCAGCATGCTGCTCCGTGTGCTGGCCCAGGTAAAGCCAACCTATTGCGCCGTGGCCTTTGATATGCATGGCCCCACCTTTCGCCATGCCGACTATCCTGAATACAAGGCCGGGCGCAAACCTACCGACGAACTGCTGCGCCCGCAGTTTCCGTTGGCGCGCCGTATGCTGGAGGCCATGGGCATCCGCCAGCTGGAATGCCCCAGCTACGAGGCCGATGACATCCTGGGCGCTATGGCCGCCAAGGGAGAAGCCGACGGCCTGCGCATGCTGCTCATCACCGGCGACCGGGACGCCTTGCAGCTGGTAACCCCCGCCACCCACGTGCTCTACACCAAGCGGGGCATTACCGATACCATCAAGTTTGACCCCGAAACCGTGCTGGAGAAATACGGCGTGACCCCGGCCCAAATACCCGACCTAAAGGGCCTGATGGGCGACAGCTCCGACAACATACCCGGCGTGCCCGGCGTAGGCGAAAAGACCGCGGTAAAGCTGCTCTCTACCTATGGTTCGTTAGAGACCGCCCTGGACCGCGCGGATGCCGAACAAACCGGCAAACTCCGGGAGCGCTTAATCGAACACCGGGACCTGGCCCTGCTGTGCAAAAAGATTGCTACGATTGTCCGGGACATCCCCCTTGCCGTGGCCTGGGAAGATTGCCGCCTGGGCGACCTTTCCGGCGCGGCTGCTTTCTTCCAAGAGATAGAAGCATTATCCCTAATCAATCGCCTACCAGTAGTGACGGCGGTGCCGGCTGCCAACATCGCGACGGATGTGCCAGAGGAGCCGGTTACCGTACTCGCGAGCATGGATCAGATTAGAGCGGCTGTGGCGGGGATAGCTCCGGGGCGGGTGGCAATTTGCCGTGGGATCGATGAAGTGTCTGTGGCGTGTTATCGGATTCCTTGCGGCGGGGATTTGCTAAACCCTGGCCTTGACCCAATGGAAGTGTGGCAAGCGCTGCGCCCGCTGTTTTATCCGCCTTACGAACCCTGCGTGCACGACGGCAAGCGGCTGCTCACCGACCTGGCCAATGCCGGGATCGACGTGGCTGGCGCGCGGCTGGCCGACGATACCATGCTGGCCGCCTATCTATTGGATCCATTGCAAAAAACCTATACATTAGAGACAAAGACTGCAGGCGCACTGTTGCAGCTGTCCAACCGCCAGCGCCAGGAGTTGGCCCAGCAGGATATGCTGAGCCTGTATCAGGATATCGAGCTGCCCTTGCTTCACGTGTTGCTGGACATGGAGCGCAGGGGGTTCCAGGTGGATCGCGCGGAACTGGCCCGCATGGGCGAGGCTTTCATCGCCGAGATTCAGCGGCTCACCGCCCAGATATACGCCGCCACCGGCGAGGAGTTTAACCTAAATAGCCCCAAACAGCTAGGCGAGGTGCTGTTTGTTAAGCTGGGCCTGCCTGCCGGAAAAAAAACCAAGAGCGGATGGAGTACAGACGCCGAAACATTGGAAGGCCTGGCCGGGATCCACCCGGCCATTACGCCGCTGCTGGAATACCGGCGGCTGGCAAAACTCCAGGGCACCTATATCGAAGGGTTGTTAAAACTCATTGACAGTGGGGGGCGGGTGCACACTTGGTTTGATCAAACTGCCACGGCCACAGGCCGCATCTCTTCCAACGAACCCAACCTGCAAAACATACCGGTGCGCACCGCCCAGGGCCGGGAGATTCGCCGTGCCTTTGTGGCCCGGCCCGGTTGGGCGCTGGTGGATGCCGACTACTCCCAGATCGAGTTGCGCGTATTGGCCCATTTGTCCGGCGATCCGGCCATGACGGAAGCCTTCCAGCTGGAGCAGGACATCCACACCCGCACCGCCGCCGAGGTATACGGCGTGCCCATGGATCAGGTAACAGAGGCCATGCGCTCGGCTTCGAAGGCTGTGAATTTTGGCATCGTGTATGGCATGAGCGATTTTGGCCTGGCGCGTAACCTGGGCATCTCGCGGGGCGAGGCTGCAGGGTTTATCGAGCGGTATTTTGCCCGTTATCCGGGCGTGCGCCGCTTTATGGACGCGGCGGTGGCCCAAGGCAAGGCCCTAGGTGTGTCCACCACCCTGTTGGGTCGAAGGCGTCCCCTGCCCGAGCTTTTGTCCGGCAATTACAACACCCGTTCCTTTGGCGAACGTGCCGCCATGAACACGCCTGTGCAGGGCACCGCCGCCGATATCATCAAATTGGCCATGGTGCGCGTGGCAAACCAGCTGGCCGCCGATGGCTTTGAAGGCAGGCTGATACTGCAGGTGCACGATGAGCTGATTGTGGAGTGCCCACTAGAAGAAGCCGAAAGAGCCGCCGAGCTGCTGCGCACGTGCATGGAACAGGCCTTTCCATTGGATGTGCCCCTGGTGGCCGACGTACGTGTGGGCAACAGTTGGTACGATACAAAATAATACACATCCAAAACATCAACAAAAGCCACTTGCCAGTCGTCTATACATATAGGCCATAGGAGAACAAAGGATGTACACAATCGGCTTAACAGGCGGGATCGCCAGCGGGAAGTCCACCGTGGCTGCCCTGTTGCGGGCGTTTGGCGCGCACGTGATCGACGCCGACGCCATCTCCCGAGCGCTTACGGCAACCGGGGGGGTGGCGTTGCCCATCATCCGCGCCCACTTTGGGGCCGAAGTGTTTGAGGGAAACGCCCTCAACCGCCGCGCGTTGGCGGCGCAAATCTTTGCCGATGAGGAAGCCCGCCTTGCCCTGGATGCCATCATGTTTCCCCTGGTATATGCGGATATGTTTGAGCAGGTTTGCGCCCTGGTTGTCCGTGGCGAAAAGCTGGTGGTGCTGGAGGTACCGCTGCTGTTTGAAAGCGGGTTCGACGCCCAGGTAGACGAGATATGGCTTACTGTTTTGCCCCGAGATGAGCAACTGCGCCGCCTGATGGCACGGAACCAACTGACCGAGGCCGAGGCTGTGGCCCGGATCGATAGCCAATGGCCCATCGAACGCAAGGAGCGCCGTGCCCGGCAACGTTTCGATACCGCCCAGCCCATCGACCGGGTGGCAGAGCAGGTGCGCGCCGCCTGGCAACACGCAAAAAGAAAGGCGGAATCGCCGAATGCATCGCCCCCCTGATCCAAATCCGCCGCAAAGAAAATACCGCAGCGCCCGCCGGGCCGCAGAGCAAGCGCAGAGCGAGGCCCCTCAAACAAAACAAGAAACGCCACAAGTGCAAGCCCCTCCCCCCCAAACCGTACAGCCCAAGCTGGTGCGCAGTGGCAGTTCCTCCCCGGTGCGGCGGGTAGACATCCTGTTGCCCAGGCCCCCCGCACCGCCGCCCAAGCTTCCACCGAAACCGCCGCCAAAACCTTCACTAAAACCTCCGCCAACCCATAGGCCCCAAAGGCAAGAACCAAACAACGCCCAGCCAAGATCGCGCATCCAAAAGGAAGAGAAGGAATTTCAACTGCCCAAGGGTTTTTGGAGTTCCTTGCTGATCGGTGTGTTATGCCTTACGGCGGTGGTTGCCGTGATTGTGCTGTTTGGGGGCGCGGTGCGCGATTTTCGTGGAGGGCAGGATGAGCAGAGGCGGGCCGAAGCGGAACAAACCGAGCGTGCCAACCACCCCCTCGAACCCGAATATCGGGAATTGGTTGAGCGGTATGCCGAGCGGTTTGACCTGGAGCCCGCACTGGTTGCCGCGGTGATCCTGTGTGAATCCAGCTTTAACCCCAATGCCCGCTCTCACTTAAATGCTCGCGGCTTGATGCAGATCATGCCCGACACCGCTCAGTGGATTGCCGACACGATGGGCGAGCCCGACTACAGTTTCGACCGGCTGTACGAACCCGAGCTCAACGTCCGTATGGGCACCTGGTATTTGAACTACCTGGCCAAGTTATTCGATAATGATGTGCGAAAGATGGTTTGTGGTTACCACGCCGGACAAGGCAATGTGGCTGCGTGGCTCAGAAACCCGGACTATAGCCCCGATGGTGTTACGTTGGCGGTGATTCCCGACGTTGGCGGCACCCGTCCATACGAGGCACGGGTGCAGCGCGCCATTGTGGCCTATCGTAAGTATCATTTTACTGATGGAGGTTTTGAATGAATCACGACCTCATAGTGCGCCTATGTACCCTATTGGTGGCGATGGGGTTGCTTTTGGGCGGGGGTGTGAATAACTATCTCGAACGGCAAGAGGAAGCCAGACGAGCCCAAGAAGAAATCGTGGAGCGTGCCTATCATCCCCTTCCCTCCGAATACCGGGAGTTTATTGAGCAATACGCTGAGATTTTTAACCTGGAACCCGCCCTGATCGCCGCGGTGATCCTGTGCGAATCCGGCTTTGACCCCAACGCTCGCTCTCACGTAAACGCCCGCGGTTTGATGCAACTCATGCCCGCAATTGCCGAGTGGATCGCTGAGACCACGGGCGAACCAGACTTTGATCATGATCGGTTGTACGAACCCGAGCTGAACATCCGCATGGGCGCCTGGTATTTAAGTTACTTGGCCGAGCTATTTGACAATGATGTACGAAAGATGGTATGCGCCTATCACGCCGGTATGGGCAATGTGGCTGCGTGGTTGAAAAACCCGGAGTTCAGTTCGGACGGGGTTGCGTTGGAGGGCACTCCCTTTCCCAATACTGCCGAATACGAAGCCCGCGTACAGCGCGCGATTGTGGCCTATCGTAAGTATCATTTTACTGATGGAGGTTTTGAATGAAGCATCAAATCAAGCGTTGTTTAGCTATGTGTTTTCTATGTCTAACCCTGTTGGCGGTTTGGCTGACGCCGGGCATGGCGGGCAGCACGGGCCACAGCCTTACATACCTTTCTGTGGCAGTGGTGGCCACCGAAGACCAGCATTTATCCCCCCTCACTTCCCGGGACCGGGACATGCACAGCCTGCTGGCCCTGTGTTACGAGGGATTGATGGCCTTGGACGACGACGGCCGCCCCGTGGCCAACCTGGTGACCCACGTGACGCCTCCTTCCGAAGAAGGCGGCAGGCGGTGGCTGTTTCACCTTCGCAACGATGTCACCTTCCACAATGGCAAGCCCCTTACCTCGGCGGACGTGATCGCCACCATCGACCGCATAGCCGCCCTCTACAACGAAGGGCGCGACAGCGGCTTGCCCCGGGAGGAGCGCGGCATATACGCCAACTTGGTGGAGGCCTATCTCTCCGGCTGGAGGGCGTTGGACACATACACCGTGCAGATCAACGGCAATCGGGGCTACTACGGCCTGCTTCAAGCCATGACCTTCCCCATATTGCCCGCCGAAGAAGTGGCCAACGCGCTCCCATCGGGCACAGGCCCCTATCGTATTATGGAATACGAGCCGGGCGATAAGCTGTGGCTCACCGCCTATGCGGGGTATCGCAAACCTGTGGAAAATGTATCCAACATCGTGGCCACCATCTATCCCAATGTCGATAGGGCGCTGGAGGCTTTTGATGCTGGCTCAGCCGACGTGGCCATGACCCGCTCCCTGGCCGCCACCCGTTATACGGGCAGCCTGCGTTCCTTCTCCATGTCGTACAGCACCCGCCAAGTGGAATTGCTGCTGATGCACCACAACGAGCGCAGAGGGATTTTGCGCGACGAAAATGTGCGCCGGGCCATCATGGCGGCCATCGACCGTACCGCCTTGTTGCGCAACATCTATCAGGGCATGGCCACCCTGGCCGATAGCCCGGTTCCTCCCGGCTCTTGGCTCTACGACAGCACGGCCACCCAGGAGCCCTTTGATACGGAGCGCGCAAAAGAGCTGCTGGACGAGGCCGGTTGGCACCCGAACCCCGACCATAACAATATGCGCGGGCGGGATATCGATGGCACGACCGCCCTCTTGCGGCTCACCCTGCTTACCTACGAGGAACCCGCCGGGGGCGTACGCCAAAGCACCGCCAATCTCATTGCAGGTATGCTGCGGGAGGTGGGCATCGAATGCACGGTGTCGGTGGTTACTTACGGGCGGGTTAGGGAGCGCCTGTCGGCAGGCAACTATGACTTGGTGCTCTGCGGCATGAACCTGGACGTGGTGCCCGATCCCGGCTTTATGTTCCTGGGCATCGACAGCAACTATTCCCGCTACCGCAACAGCACCATGGATCAGCTGATTGCGGACATGCGTGCTCAAATCACCGAGGAGGGCTATAGGCAGGCCATGAGCGAGGTGCAGCATCAGTTTGTGGCCGACGCCCCGTTTATGTGCCTGTACTTCCGTAATGGTTCGCTGCTTACCCGGGACACCTTTTCCAATGTGCGGGTGCTACGGGAGTTGGAATTGTTTAGGGGGATAGAGGCCTGGTAGGGGCGTCCGTGGGTATGGGTTATATATCACGTTGTTACATGCAAGCCGGAGAAGATTGTTACATGCGTTCCACAAGCCAAATGTTACACGAGAGCCACAAAAAAGCCGTTACATGTGTGCCGTCTAAGGGTTCGATCGTTGTTTTTTTGTCACATTCATGGCTAGGTTCCGGGTAGGTGCGGAGTGATCGAAAGAAGAGAAGTAAGGGCAGGCACGAATTTTGGCGAAAGCAGCAAATCTTAAATTTGTTGCTTTTTTATTAATAATGCGCCCCTTAAATTTATCTTAATTTTATAATGACGTAAAGATTTATGTAATCTTTTTAACGTTTCTGCTTATTTTTTGGAAATTCTATTGACGGGAATGCGGTTTCCTATTATTGTTCTAATGATTAATAATGGCTTAATAGCGATATTAAATCATTGTTAATGCCGACATTAAATTCTAATTAACAATCAAAAACCTGGGAATGATAAAATCCATTTCTGTGCACCCTATGTGCACACCGACCGAAAACGAAAAGGAGCCAATCAAGATGACATTTGCAACGAACAAAAGGACAAGCTACAAAAAACCCCAGTGGTCCAAGGTGTTTTGCCATGCCACGGTTGCGTTGCTGGCAAGCTTGCTGCTGCTGGCGGGCGCTTGGGGAGCAGACCCGGCGCTGGCCCAGGGGGATCAGCAATATACCGTGACGTTTAAAGACCATAACGGTACGGTGCTGGGCACGCGGCAGGTGCCATTTAACGGCATGCCCGATGCCACGGGCATCGTGACCGAACGCACCGGCCATGTGTTCACCGGATGGATTCCCTCGATTACGAATGTAACCGCCGATATGGAAACAACGGCCCAGTACCGGATGTTTGATATCACCGTGCGTTTTTTTACAAAGTTGCTGGAGGATGGCTCCGAAACCTATCTTACCAGGGGCAAGGCCACGCTGAACCAAGAAGGTAACTTTGCGGCGCAGCTTCCCGCGGGCTATGCTTGGACATTCAACGGCAACCCGTTTTCGGGCCTGATCCCGTTTCTGTCCGCCACCGACGGCAACGTGCTGGACGTATACGCCAATGTCTGCAACCTTACGCTGATTGACTCGGTGAGTGGCGGGCGGCGGACGGTAACCTTGCCTGTGGGTTCAAGCTTTGTGCTGGAGCCGCTGCCCCATGATGGGTTTGTGTTTACCGGCTGGGAGCCTGCCGACGCTGTTGTTGGCGGCATGGTTACGGTTTCCAGCTCCATAGAGCTGACGGCCCAATACCGTACGGACGACCTGGGCCAGGAAATCCACCAAATTTACTATTATGAAAAACCCCTGGGGCAGGGGGGCGATGTAATCTACCGCCAGCAGGTTATACACGGCGGCGATGTAACCGAATTCCCCCATCCCGCTTATAACCCCACCCTCGCCGGCCATACATTCCAGGGGTGGGATGCCACGCTGCCCATCGAGAACGTAACCGAACGCAAACACATCTACCCCCTGTTTGCGCCCAATTTGCGGGCAGCGTTTTACGACTGGCAAGACGACACCCAGCCCCTGTACACCACCTTTGTGGAGCGGGGCACTTTTGCTACGTACGGGGGGCCAACCCCCGAGCGCGCGGGATTTGTGTTTACCGGCTGGTTCCCCGATCCGGCCCAGACCCCGGTAATGGCGGACATCAACTTTGTGGCCCAATACCGGGCCAGAAGCGACAGGCTCTACTTGCTTACCGTGCTCTATCGTTTCCCCAACGGCACGGTGGCGGCCCAGCCCCATGTGGCTAACCTGCCGCTGAGTGAGATTCCTTATGCCGTAACATCCCCGGCCATTATGGGCTTTGTTCCCGATCAGCAGGTGGTAACGGTGACCACCGACGACAACACACCCAAAGAAATCGTGGTGACGGTTACATACAACCCCTCCACGGGTACGCCGTATATCGTGCGCCACTATCAGCAAAAGTTGGGCGTTTCCCTGGCGGGTGGGATTGATACGAACATCACCAAGTACGATCTGGCCCTTTCGGAGACCTTCCACTCCACTACGGGCTCCATCGTAGATGTGATCCCCAAGAGTTTCCCTGGGTTTGCGTTGATCCCCGATCAGGACGATGAGGTGCGGATCGCTGCCGACGGCTCCACGGTGGTGAACGTATTCTATTCGCGCAACACCTATGCCGTGTATTTTATCTCGGCTGGAGGCACCTATATCCCGCCCGTTGTGGCGGAGTTTGACGCGCCCATTTCCGGGCCGGGCACCCCCACGCGGCCAGGATTCATTTTTGAGGGTTGGGACAAACCCATGCCTGCAAAGATGCCCGTGGACGGCGACCGGCTGGAGGCCATATGGAAAAACGGCCCGGATGTGGCCTATACCCTGAGTTATTGGCTGGAAAATGCCGAAGGCACCGGCTATGATTTCCACAAAACCGTAGCCCGCACCGGCCCGGCCGGTTCCCCCGCCTTGGTAAACAACAACCCGGCAGACCGCCCTGTGATCCAGCACTTTGCCTATGAGCGGCACGAGGCCAAAACCATCGCGGGGGACGGCTCCACCATCGTAAATGTTTTCTACACCCGCGCTATGTACAGGATTGTGTTCACATGGGAGAATATTGGCACCCAACCTCCCGTGGGCGCGCAGATTTTTGTGAACGGTGAGCTGAAGGCCACGTATCCCGAAACCTATGAGATTACGGCCAGGTACATGGAGGATATTTCGCTCAGATGGCCGTCGGGCACGGATGTGAAGAGCCCCACCGGCAGCCTTTCGAACTATGTTTTCCACGGCTGGCGTGATCCTAGCAGGAGCACAATCCATGTCTCCAAGCGCCTAAACATGACGGATGATCTATTTAACGTTGCCGGGACCCGGTATGTGTACGCCAATTGGACCAACACCCCGGTGCTGAAGAATCTTCACTACATGTTTGAGTGCATTGATCCAAATGATCCCGACGGTGTGCTCCACATCAACGGGACTACCGGCAATACAAGGTACAAAAAAAGCGCCTTGTACTCGCAGATTGTTACCACCAGTACCGGCAGGTTTTTGTGCAAGGAGATCGAAGGGTTTACCGCTGTTGCCGAGGACGCTATCGAAAGAGCGGCGGCCGCTTCTTCTCCCTGGGATTTTGACGTATACCTCTACTATTACCGCAACACCTATCAGTTGGAGTTCTTTAACTTTAACAGCCGGGACGGGCTCCATACCCTGATGTACGAGGCGCCGCTGGCCAGCTATATGTATACCCCTCAGCGCCCGGCGGTGCTGGATGACGATTTTGAATTTGGCGGATGGTACACCACCTATAACTGCCTGCCCGGCACCGAGTTTACGGGCTGGGGTAACCGCAACATGCCTGCCTATAACCTAACGCTGTATGCCCATTGGGTGCCGCCCACTTACGGCGTAACCTTCTATTCCCACAACGAAAGCGGGGATGAGGTTCAGTTTGGCCCTGTGCAGAGCCTGCTAAAGGGCAGCCTGGTGGAAAAACCGGCCACCGATCCCGAACGCCCCGGCTACCGTTTCTTGGGTTGGTTCGACCGGGATACAGATTTGCTATTCCAATTTGATGTGCAAAGGGTTATGGATGATACCGAGCTGGTGGCCAAGTGGACCGCCCGGGACGACTTCCCCTACGAGGTGCATTATTGGCTGGTGGGCAGCGACTGGCAGATGGGGGATCCGGCGGATACCCGCATGCCCCCCGGCCTGATCACCCCGAACCCATTGATCGTACCCAACAACCAGATCGGCTCCACCGTGTATGAGGAAGCGCCGATCGCAACCGCCTATGTGCCCGACGCTATCAGCAAATCCAGGCTCATCGGCACGAGTGAAAACAGGATCGATTTTTACTTCAAGGCGTTTGTTACCTTGGAATACACGGTGATGTATGTAGATGGGGAAGGCAATGAACTGTTTCCGCCCAAAACCGTAACCACGGATCGTTCCGTTGTGGTGGAGGATGCGGTCAACATCCCGGGTTATTCGCCCAACCCTGTGCAGCAGACCCGCAGGCTTGCTTGGGATAGCGCCAACAACATCATTACCTTTGAGTATATGGAAAACCGCAGAGCCTCGTATACAATCGAATACTACAATATGAACAGCGACGGCCTGTATCCGCCGTTGGGTTCTCCCCAGCATTCGGAAACCCTGTCCGGATACGTGGGCGAGAGGGTGACCGCGCCTGAGCGGCCCATGGTAGGCTTTATCCTAGACTTTGGCAACAGCTACTTGGAAGGCTTTATCGAAGACGGCGACACCCTGGTCCTTCGGGTGTTCTACCGCAGGGTGATGCAGCAGTGGACGGTGCACTATTACCATACGGGCACCACCATACCTGCCGTCCAATCAGAATCCGGTACCATGCAGGTGGGGCAAACCAAAACCGCCACCGAGTTGGATATGCCCGGCTATGTGTTTCATTCCGCCAATCCCTCGTCCAAGAGTGTGGTCATTAGCGCTGATCCGCTGGTGAATGTGATCATCTTCTATTACACTAGGATCACCGACGAGCCCACAAAGCATATGCTAGACAAACCCGACGGTGTGCCTGTGTACGTGGGCGAGACCCTGGTGTATGAGATTACCTACGACGCGCCGGAAGGCACAGAGATCATCACGATTACCGACGAATTGCCCGAAGGGCTAGCGTATGTTGATTCCACGCCCAGCGCCAGCGTAACCGGGCAGACGGTGGTGTGGACGCTAGATACCGGCGAACACGAACTTACCGGCAGCGTATGGCTTACCGTAAAGGCAGTGAGCAAACCCGCCAGCGGCACGCTAAAGAACACCGCAACAATACAGTACGACGATGGCGCCCCCTACGAGGTTGAAGACGAAGAACGCCCAGTTGAAGAACTGGATGAGCCGACCAAGAGCATCCCCGGCAAGGCGGGCGGCGTAGCGTTGTATGTAGGCGAGACGGTGGTATATCAGATCACCTACGACGCCCCCGAAGGCACGGAGACCATCAAGATCACCGACGTACTACCAGCGGATTTGGCGTATATCAGCTCCACACCGAACGCCAGCGTAAGCGGGCAAACCGTGACTTGGAACCTGGCTACGGCAACCCACGGGCTGAAGGGCAGTGTAACGCTCACCGTAAAGGTGACGAGCCTGCCCACCAGCGGCACCCTGAAAAACACGGCTACCGTGCAGTACGACGAAGGCGATCCGTACGACATTGAGGACGATGAGCGCCCTGTGGAAGACCTGGATAGGCCAACAAAAACCATTCCCGCCAAGGCATCAGATGTGCCGATATACGTGGGTGAGACCTTTGAGTACAGGATTACGTACGACGCGCCCACGGGCACGCAAACAGTGAAGATCACCGACGTATTGCCCGCAGGCTTGCGGCATGTGGGCTCTACGCCGGATGCCGATGTAAGCGGACAAACGGTGACATGGACGCTGAATACGGCAACCCATGGTCTAAAGGGCCATGTGACCCTGCTTGTGACGCTGGATACCAAACCAGCCAGCGGCACGCTAAAAAACACGGCCACAGTACAGTACGACAACGGCATCCCTCATGATGTTGAAGACGGTGAGCGCCTTGTTGAAGAGCTGGACAAGCCGACCAAGAGCATCCCCGGCAAGGCGGATGGTGTAGCGCTGTACGTAGGCGAGACGGTGGTGTATCAAATCACCTACGACGCGCCGATCGGCACAGAGACGATCAAGGTCACCGACGTACTACCCGCCGAATTGGCGTATATCAGCTCCACACCGAACGCCAGCGTAAGCGGGCAAACCGTGACTTGGAACCTGGCTGCGGCAACCCACGGCCTGAAGGGCAGCGTAACCCTTACGGTAAAGGTTGAGGGCGTGCCAGCCAGCGGCATGCTAAGGAATATCGCTACGGTGCAGTATGACGAAGGCGCCCCGTACGACCTTGAAGACGACGAACGTCCGGTAGAAGAGGTGGATGAGCCGACGAAGACCATCCCCGGCAAGGCGGCTGGCGCATCGATCTACGTAGGCGAGACCTTTGAATACAGGATTACGTATGACGCGCCCACGGGCACCCAGGCGGTTAAGATCACCGACGTATTGCCTGCAGGCTTGCGGCATGTAAGCTCCACGCCGAATGCCAGCGTGAGCGGCCAAACCGTGACCTGGACGCTGAACACAGCGACCCACGGCCTGAAGGGCCATGTGACGCTGCGTGTGACGCTGGACACCAAGCCGGCCAGCGGCGTAATCAAGAACAC
The DNA here is from genome assembly GCA_009784985.1 of Clostridia bacterium. Classification (GTDB taxonomy): domain Bacteria; phylum Bacillota; class Clostridia; order Christensenellales; family Aristaeellaceae; genus WQXF01. The sequence goes on from WQXF01000033.1 coordinate 22,454, forward strand.
CGCCACAGTGCAGTACGACAACAGCGCACCCCACGATGCGGAAGACGAGGAGCGCCCAGTTGAAGAACTGGACGAGCCGGCTAAGACCATCCCCGGCAAGGCGGCTGGCGCACCGATCTACGTAGGCGAGACCGTTGAGTACAGGATTACTTACGATGCGCCCACGGGTACCCAGACGGTTAAAATCACCGACGTATTGCCTGCAGGGTTGCAGTATGTAAGCTCTACGCCCAGTGCCAGTGTAAGCGGCCAAACCGTGACGTGGACGCTGAACACAGCGACCTATGGGCTGAAGGGCCACGTGACGCTGCGTGTGATGGTGGACACAAAACCGGCCAGCGGCATAATCAAGAACACGGCTACGGTGCAGTACGACAACAGTGCACCCCACGATGCGGAGGACGAGGAGCGCCCAGTTGAAGAGCTGACTGAGCCCACCAAGAGCATCCCCGGCAAGGCGGCCGGCGCGGCGCTGTACGTGGGCGAGACGGTGGTATATCAGATCACCTATGACGCGCCAGCCGGCACCGAGACGATCAAGATCACCGACGTACTGCCGACGGAATTGATGTACGTCAGTTCCACACCCAATGCCAGCGTGAGCGGGAAAACGGTGACCTGGACGCTGGCCACGGCGACCCATGGCCTCAAGGGCAGCGTAACCCTCACCGTAAGGGTAGCGAGCAAACCTGCCAGCGGTACCCTAAAGAATATCGCCACAGTGGCGTACGATGACGGCGATCCTTACGATGCAGAGGACGAGGAGCGCCCGGTCCAAGAGCTGGACGCGCCGACCAAGACCATCCCCGGCAAAGCATCTGGAACGCCGCTGTACGTAGGCGAGACTTTTGAGTACAGAATTACGTATGACGCGCCCACGGGCACCCAGACGGTTAAGATCACCGACGTATTGCCTGCAGGGTTGCAGTATGTAAGCTCTACGCCCAGTGCCAGTGTAAGCGGCCAAACCGTGACGTGGACGCTGAACACAGCCACCCATGGGCTGGAGGGCCACGTGACGCTGCGTGTGATGGTGGACACCAAACCGGCCGGCGGCATAATCAAGAACACGGCTACGGTGCAGTACGACAACAGTGTACCCCATGATGCCGAAGACGAAAGACGCCCGGTGGAAGAGCTGGACGCGCCCACCAAGAGCATCCCCGGCAAGGCGACCGGTGCGGCAGTGCATGTGGGCGAGACCTTCGAGTACCTGATTACGTATCACGCCCCCATGGGCACAAGCACCGTTACCATCACCGACGTTCTGCCCGCAGGGGTGAAGTACATCAGCTCCACGCCCAACGCCAGCGTGAACGGGCAAACCGTGACCTGGATGCTGGACACGGCAACAAGTGGTCTGAAGGGCAATGTAAGGGTTATGGTGG
>WQXF01000034.1 GCA_009784985.1 Clostridia bacterium
CCAATTGGCTCATCGGATTGCCCTCCTGTGTTTGTTAGTAGTTGTGTACCAACAGTTTACAGGATCGCGCTCCGATGAGCTATCCTTTTCCCCGTATGGGGGCAGTTGGGATTTCAATCAGGGTATAAAAACATAAACATATGCACGTGTTTTTGCTAAGATTGTCGAAAATGCTTTTTTATGATATAATATTTCATTCTTTTTGCATTACTTGGAGGTGACGGTTTGACTGCGTTTGAATGGCTGCTTGCTGCGTTTGCTGTGATCGTATTGGGTGCGTTGTTGTTGCATAAGCTTGCAGGTTTAAGCAGGGTGTTCTGTTGCGCGTTGTTTCTTGCGCTCTGTGCATGTGCTGTGGCGGTGGGAGCGGTAGGGCGTTGGATGCCGCAAGCGTATAGGCCTGTGATGCGCATTGAAGCGTTAAGGGAAGAAGAGGGAGCCGAAAAAACCGGCGGCGTCATATGGCTCCGGAACGCGTTTAGTGCGGTGGGGAATCACTCCACGTCCACCTTTCCCAGAGTGATATCTGGCGCTTGGGCCTTTGACGAGGATGGGCTACAATGGCAGACGGAACCCGAAATCGGAACCCAAACCGATGTGATCGAGGTCTCGCTGCCGGCGGCTGAAGGGTATACCCTGTTTTTCTTTGGCAACCGGCAAACCGGTAAGGTGTTGCTTTCCTACCCGGACACGGGGGAAAGTGAGGTTGTGGACACCTGGCGGGATAGTAGCGAGTGGGAAAGGATATTCGTGAACATTGGCTTAAACGGGGCCGATACCCTCGGGCGGATGCGGCGGGACATGGCGATTGCTTTTGCAGGTTGCGCTGCGGTTTCTGCCGCGCTGTTTGCCTTGCTGTATCCTTTGCTGCGCAGGCATCGCAAGATGCTGGGGGACGCGTGGCGAGGGCTGCTTCAAGCCTTCGAACGGAAGCTGATCCAAAGCCCGCTGGCCCGCGCGCCGCTGAATTCCCGCCGTTGGGGATGGGGCTTGTTGGTGCTCTTTGTGCTTTTATTGCTACCGCTGCTGGTGATCGCGGTCTACGCGCATCCCACTTACGACGACTACACCTTTGGCCTCCACACCAAGCGGGCTTGGCAGCAAACCGGCTCTTTGTACGCGGTTCTCGGTGCGGCGGCTGTAACCGTCCGCAATTTCTTTTATGGTTTTCAAGGTTCTTTTGCGTCAACCTTCCTGATGGCTTTGCAGCCGGGCGTTTTCGGCGAACGTTTTTATATCCTTGGGCCATATATACTGATCGGCGGCTTGGTGGCGGCGACGTGGTTATTTATGCGCACGGTGATCGGCAAACAGCAGGGAGCGGCGCTTTGCTGGCTTGTTCTGTTTTTTTCGGTACAATTTCTTCCGGGGGCCGACGAGGGGTTCTTCTGGTTCAACGGGGGTGTCTATTATACGTTTTTTTACAGCCTTTCATTGGTTTTGTACAGCATGGCGCTGCGGGCGCATCGAGCCGTTACGCCGGTTAAGCGCGCGGCAATCGTGGGCGGCGCCTGTGTGCTGGCCATTGCTGTGGGCGGCGGAAATTATGTAACCGCGCTGTTGTCTGTTGTGCTGCTGGTACTGCACACTGGCTATCGGTGCATGAGCAAGGATCGGCGATGGTGGATTTCCTTTGCCATATTCCTGTGCCTAGTGGGTTCATTTCTTGTCAGCGCTACTGCCCCCGGTAACGCGGTGCGCCAGGCTAAGGCACAGGGGATGCCTTATCCCGAGGCGATTTATCTGTCATTCCACAATGCGTTTACCTTTTTTTCGGGGGGCATGCGTGCGGAAGCTTTGCAGGGCGCGGGCGGCATGCGCCTTGAGTACGTGTTGGGCGCGCTGATTGCGCTTCCATTTGTGTATCGGGCGGCGGAGCGTAACGCTTGCTCCTTCCGTTATCCCGGCCTGGTGACGCTCCTTTCAATTTGCGTGTATGCTTGCCAGTTTACGCCTCATCTGGCCGCCCTCTCCAAGGAAGGCCCTTCGCGGCTCACGAACATTATTTTTTATACTAATTTTTGGATGATTGGCGGAAACATGTTTTACTGGTGCGGGTGGTGGGCAAAAAAGAAAAGTGTGACTGAGGCCACCCGCGTACTGGCGCGATGGGTAGCAGTGGGAGCGGCTGTGATGCTGATGCTTACCTGCACTGTGACCGCCCTGCGCAGGCCCGACGCAATCAGTGGCGTAAGCGCTGCCGTAAACCTAGCCGACGGCCGCGCGCGGCGCTATGGCGAGGCCCTGGCGGAGCGCATAGCGGTTTTCGAGGATGAGACCGTGCGAGACGCGGTGGTTCCTCCATTGCCGGCAAAGCCCTATGTGCTCAAATGGACCGGAATGGTGACCGATACCACCGATTGGATGAACGCGATCACTGCCAACTATTACGGCAAGGACAGCGTAAGCGTGGAGCCGCAGGATTAACTGGGAATTAAAACGGACAAGCCCTCTATCACAATGGCTTGTCCGCTTTTGGTATTTTAAATTCTGACTGGGGTGGCAGGATTCGAACCTACGCATGCGGGAGTCAAAGTCCCGTGCCTTACCGCTTGGCGACACCCCATTGGCTAAAGAAAAAGTGGGGTGGGTGATGGGAATCGAACCCACGACTTTCAGAGCCACAATCTGACGCTCTAACCGCTGAACTACACCCACCACATGGCGCGCCTGAAGGGATTCGAACCCCTGACCCACGGCTTAGAAGGCCGTTGCTCTATCCTACTGAGCTACAGGCGCAAGCTTAGCCCTGCCCCTTCGGCTTACCGCCAACAAGGTGGAATGATATCATTGATTGGCGGATTTGTCAAGTGCTTGCTTGACAGTCTTTTGCCATCAACGTTATAATAAGAAAACATATTTGGGCGCAAAAAGACGGAGGAAAAGCCATGCAGCAAAACGTAACGCAGAAGATCATTGCCCGGCACCTGGCGGCTGGAGAAATGGTGCCTGGCCAGGAGATCGCGCTGCGTATCGATCAAACCCTAACCCAAGACAGCACTGGCACCATGGCTTACCTGCAGTTCGAAGCCATGGGCATTGATCGGGTGCGCACCCGGCGCTCGGTGGCCTATATCGACCATAATACACTGCAAGCCGGTTTTGAAAATGCCGACGATCATAAGTATATCCAAACCGTGGCACACAAGCACGGCATCTATTGCTCCAAGCCGGGCAATGGCATCTGTCACCAGGTGCACCTGGAGCGCTTTGGTGTGCCGGGCTGGACGCTCCTTGGTTCGGACAGCCATACGCCCACCTGTGGCGGCATCGGCATGCTGGCCATCGGCGCGGGCGGGCTGGATGTGGCGGTGGCCATGGGTGGCGGCGCTTATTATCTGCCCATGCCCAAGGTGGTGGGTGTTACCCTTACGGGGGCTCGACCGCCCGGGGTGGCCGCAAAGGACATTATATTAGAGGTGCTTCGCCGCCTGAGCGTAAAGGGTGGCGTGGGCAAGGTGATCGAGTACATGGGCCCGGGGGTCGCTACTCTTTCGGTGCCCGAGCGTGCCACCATCACCAACATGTGCGCGGAGTTGGGCGCTACGTCGTCCATCTTTCCCAGCGATGAGGTGACCTGTGCCTTTTTGCGTGCCCAGGGCCGGGAGGCAGATTTCTCGCCTTTGGAGGCCGATGCCGGCTGCACTTACGACGAGGCGCTGACCATTGACTTGGATGCCCTGGAGCCCTTGGCAGCCTGCCCCCACATGCCGGACAATGTGGCCACCTTGGCTGAAGTAGGGCCGATTCGTGTGGATCAGGTGTGCATCGGCAGCTGTACAAATGCCTCGTACTTGGATATGATGCGTACAGCCGTCATCCTCCGGGGCCGCACCGTGCACCCCCATGTATCGCTGGTGATCGCACCGGGCAGTAAGCAGGTGCTTACCATGCTGGCGGAAAACGGCGCGCTGGCCGATATGATTGACGCGGGGGCCCGTATATTGGAGGCGGCCTGCGGGTTTTGCATCGGCATGGGGCAAGCGCCTTGCAGCAACGCGGTGTCGGTGCGCACCATCAACCGCAACTTTTACGCCCGCTCCGGCACCGAAAGCGCCCAGGTATACCTCGCCAGTTGCGAGACCGCTGCGGCCACGGCGCTGACTGGCGTGCTTACCGATCCGCGTACCCTTGATGTGGATTTGGCCGTGGCGATGCCCGAACGTTTTGTGATCAACGACAACCTGATCATCCCGCCCGCAACCGATGGGGGTGGGGAAGTGGTGCGCGGCCCTAACATCAAGCCTTTCCCGGTGAATGTGGAGCTGCCCAACCTGGTGAGGGGCGAGGTGTTGCTTAAAATGGAAGACAATATCACCACCGACCATATCATGCCTTCCAACGCCAAGCTGTTGCCCTTTCGCAGCAATGTGCCCTACCTTGCGGAGTATTGCCTAACGCCTGTGGATCAGGAATTTCCTGCTCGGGCTAAGGCATCAGGCGGCGGTTTTTTGGTGGCGGGGCATAATTACGGCCAGGGTTCCAGCCGGGAGCATGCGGCCCTGGCGCCGCTTCAATTGGGGATCCGTGGTGTGGTGGCAAAATCCTTTGCGCGGATCCACCAGGCCAACTTGCTCAACTCCGGCATTTTGCCTCTGACCTTTGTGGATGAGGCGGATTACGACAGGATCGGGCAGGGCGATGCCCTGGTGTTAGCCCACGCCCGGTCGCAGATCGCCGGAGGAGATACCCTGATTTTGCGCAACGACACGGCCGATTTTGAGTTCCCTGCAAAGCTGGCGCTGTCCCCGCGGCTTCGGGACATCGTGCTGGCCGGTGGCCTGCTCAACCACACCCGGCTCTCCAGTGCCGGGGGAGAGGGGATGGGCAACAGCATTTGAGTATAATTTTTTCCAATAAACTTATTATGGAACAAACTGCCGTGCAGAATCCTTCCACCGCTGCGGCGGTTCCCCTCCCTTTAGCAAGGGACGTAGGGGTTAGGAATGAAGACTTCGCTAAAACCCCATACCCCCCTTGCCAAGGGGGGGAGGGCCGCCGCAGTGGCGGGGGGATTCGTCTCGCAGCACTGCTGTTAGCGCTGGCCCTGTTGCCCCTGCCCTGCTTTGGCGAGGCGCTCCCCATACAGCCCACCTTGGAGCACTTTGTTCTTGGCCTTGATCGAATGGCCGGGCAATTACAAGGCGGGCATGCCCTGAGCGCTTTGTTTACCGTAGCGCCCGGTTACCTGCCCATCGCCGACCGCGACGCGGCCAATGCGCTGCGGCAAATGCTCACCGGCGCCCAGTTTGGGTATTTGCAACGGGGTGTGGGGGAGGAGTGCGAACAGCGCCTGCAAATCTGGGCGGTGGGGGAGCCGGTTTTGTCCCTTGTCCATCGCGTGGAGGAGAACCGCCGCTTGTGGAGTTGCCCCCAACTGCTGCCCGAAACCATATCCACACCCATGGAGCTTAATGTATTTGCGGAGCTGCTGGGGCAGGCCGTGTTGGGCGAGTCGGTGTTTGCTTTGCCTCCTAGCCTGGCTGCACAGAACGCAGAAGAACTTTTGCCCCTTCAGCGCCTGATGGAGGCGGCGGGGGGATCGGACTTTGTGCTTGCCCCCGAATTGGCAAACCGCGCGCTGGATGTGTGGCGGCGCGATCCGGCCTACGGGCCATTGCTGCATTCGTTGATCTCGGGCTGGCGGGTAGCCGCTACCGTGCGAGTATCCCACAAATTGGACGAGCGGGGGCGTTTGGCCTCCTTTCAACTGAGTACCAGTGTGATGGGCCCCGACGGGCACATTTGGACCCTGGAATGCAAGGGGAGCCAAGGGCCCGGAAGGCGTCAATACGATCATAAGCTGGACGTGACCCTGCATCGGGACAAAAACAATACCTTTAAGCTAACCGCGTCGATTGTGGTTACAGAGCAAGCAAAAGACCGCTTGCGACAGGCTGTAAAAATCACCTGCAACGGAAGGCTCAACGGCCATACCGTAGAGCTGCGCCTGAATGGAACCCTCAACAATCGTTTTTTATGGGACGGGGCTACTTTGGTGGAACAAATCGATGGAAGTTATTCGTTGGATTGGCGGGGGCGTGAACCCGCGCTAGCGCACCTGGGGCTGGACGAGTGGAAGATAACATTGGGCGTAAAGGGCACGATGCGCACTGAGGCGGCTGCCTCATCGCCAGCGTCTCCAGCCTCTTTGGAGGGAAATGTATCGCTGACGATGACACGCTCGCGCAGGGACTTTCTCTCTACAGGGATCGCGTTCCGGGCCAGCGCCTGGGAGCATCCTACGAGTGAGGCGCCCCAAGCCCTCCTAATGTGGGAGCGCCTTGGGGTTGAGGAGCAAGCACAGTTAGAGGTTTGGCGCGGGCTGATGCGCAGGCAGATTGCCGGTAAGCTGATGGCAGGCTTGGATACGGACACACGTAACGGAATTTGGTTGAAATAGGGGAGGTACAAATCATGAACCGTGTTTTTTGCAAGGGAACCGCACTGGCGTTGGTTTTGCTGCTGGCGTTTATGCCCTTGGCGGTGTGGGCTGAGCCGGATTTTGATCCGGGCACGCTGTATGCCACGCTGTTGGAAGAGACCTTTGAAGGCGGCAGGCTCATTGAGGGAAGGATCACCCTGCAGGCCAACGCATTGCCCTTTCTAAATGATGAATTGAAAGGGCTGGAAGAGGTGGCCGCAGAGCTGATCGGCGGTTTGGAACTGCGCTTTTCTGCTGTGGATGACTACGATCAAAAGCTGTACTCCCTGGCCCTGTTCGCTGCGGGGCGGGAAGTGGCCGCCTTTCATGTGCGCGAGGATGCCCAAAGCCTGCGCGTTACCAGTAACTTGCTGCCGGGCATGACCTTTTCCCTGCCCGCAGAATCCTTGAGCGGCCAAAGCTTTATGGAAAATGAGGATGTGGTGATGCTGGTAGCCGCCGCGTACCTTACCTACTTTGCGCGGATCGCCGCCTGGGTTTCAGAGACTGAAAGCGAAACTGAAGACCTATACGTCCACGAGTTTCTGGAAGAAAGCGAAGATACCGATACCCGGGACGCCGTCGAGCGGATCCAGCGCTCCCGGGTGCGTTCGGAGCACTTTAAGCCGTTATTGCGTAACCTGGCCGATACCTTTTATATCGACGAAGTTTCCCAGCAGGCCCTGGCCAATCTCCTCCAGCCCCTGGGCGTGACCCAGGCGGATGTACGCCGCTGGGCCGATGAGTTGCCCCTGCTTATTGCCCACCAGTTGGAGGTAACCGACGCCGCCACCGAGTTTGCCTTTTTCTACGACGATGAGGGCGATGTCATAGGCTTTGACGGCGTGATGCCTGCTCTTTTGGATCCCTTCTTTTTTGAGGAGGGTTCCCTTACCTACAGCAGAAAGACCAACATGGACGATGTGCGCCATGCCGCTCAGGGCCAGATGTTGTTTGGCGAAGGCCGGTCCCTTTCCGGCGATTTGCAAATTACCTACGGCGAAAATATCGATGATATGCGCCAGGACGAAATGGCGATTGGCCTTGTGTATACCGATGCCGCCGCCAACGGGGAGTTCCGTTTGATTACCACGCAGCAGGATTTGCATTTGGCGCAAACCGATTTGGATACTTGCGATAGCCGGTTGGTAATCGATGTGTTTTTTGCCGAAGATGGGCAAGAGGAGCACTTCCATTTCGAAAAAACCGCCCATGGCGAAACCAAGCCGGTGGGTGAGCTGGACTTTGCCCATTCTACGGTGATCGACATCGACCTTGTGGGCGTCATGAGCCTTACGGTGCGTTACGAAATCGGCTCCAGCGAGTATGTTTCGGTACCGTGGGAGGATGTGGGCCAGGTGTACGACCTGAGCGCTTTAACCGATGCGCAAACGGGCGAGGTGATGGCCGCGGTTACCGCCGTTCCCTTCCGGCTGAGCATGTTTTTCCTTGCCGCGTTGCCGCCTGAGGTTATGCAGGGTTTTGTGGCGGGCGAATAGGGCGATCACATAGGGTCAGGGCGACCACACAGGGTCGCTCCTACAAAGGGATTCTTACCCCTCCAATTCCTCTGCTGCTATGGTCCAGTCCTCGTACAGTGTTGCCAGGACGTCTTTGGCGGCCTGGTAGTTGTGGGATAGCTCGGCGATTGCCGTTGCATCGGCGCATACAGTAGGATCGGCCATTTGCGCTTCGATGTCCGTTACTTCTGCTTCCCGTGCTTCGATAGTCCGTTCAAGCTCCGCTACCCGCGCGCGAAGGGCTCGAGCCTGCTCCCGGTTCAGCCGCTCCCGCTTGCGTTCCTTGCCGATCTCGGTGCGGGTGCGCTGGGGGGCGGTTTCTTCGGTATCCGCGGGCCGGTGCTTTCGCTCATAGTAATCATCATAGTTGCCCAGGTATTCGGTGATGCCGTCGGCACGCATTTCCACCACCCGGTCGGCGATACGATTGATAAAGTAACGATCATGGGAGATGGCCAGAATCGCGCCGGGGAAATCCGCCAGCGCCGCTTCCAGCACCTCGCAGGAGTCCATGTCCAGGTGGTTGGTGGGTTCGTCCAGCAGCAGCAGGTTGTCCCCCCGCAGCATCAGCTCGGTAAGGGCCACCCGCCCCTTTTCGCCGCCGCTCAGGGTGTGGATGGGCTGGAACACATCCTCGCCGGTAAACAAAAACAAACCCAAGGCATTGCGAATATCGGTTTGCTCTAAACGTGGGAAACGATCCCACACTTCGTCCAACACGGTTTTATTGGGATGCAGCCCGGCCTGGTGCTGATCGTAGTAGCCGATGTCCACATTGCTGCCAAAGCGTACGGCGCCATCGTCCGGTAATTCCTGGCCGGTGATCAGCTTGAGTAGTGTAGATTTGCCAACGCCATTGGGACCGATGATGGCCACCCGGTCGCCAGCGCGCAGGTGCAGGTCCATGGCCTGAAAAAGTGTGCGCGGGCCAAAGGATTTGCTTAACCCGCGCAGGCGCAGCACATCTTCGCCGGTACGGCGGCGGGCGTGAAAACGAAAACGAATGGCCCGCTCGTCTTGTGGCGCTTCTACTTTCTCCATGCGGGCCAGGGCTTTTTCCCGGCTGCGGGCGGCGCGCACGGATTTTTCCCGATTAAACATGCGGTAGCGGGCAATGATGGCCTGCTGTCGCTCGATTTCTTTCTGTTGCAGGTTGTAGGCCTTTAGGCGTATCTCAAATTGTTCCTCGCGCTGGCGCATGGCCTGGGTGTAGTTGCCGTTGTACTGCTCCGCTGTGCCCATAAGCAGCTCCGTTAGGCAGGTGCATACCGCGTCCAAAAAGTAGCGGTCATGAGAGATCACAAGCACTGTGCCCCTGTAGTTTTGTAGCGTGGTCTCCAACCATTGGGAGGCCTCCAGATCCAGGTGGTTGGTGGGTTCGTCCAGCAACAGCAAATCCGGCTTTTGCAGTAGCAGGCGCGCCAAACACAGCCGGGTGCGTTCGCCTCCGCTCAGTTGGGCCACCGGCTGTTCCCATTGGGACGGCGAAAAACCCAGGCCGCTCAGCACGCCCTGAATGGCGCTGCGCCACGCATAACCATCGCCCTGCTCAAAGGCATCGTTGAGCCGCGTGTACTCGGCCGATATCTTGGCAAAGGCCGCTTCGTTTCCATGGGCCTCGGCCATATCGTGCTCCAGTACCCGCATGCGCTCCTCGATTTCCATCAATGGGGCAAATACCAGCTCCAGCTCTTGCCACACGGTGTTGTTTGGGTCGGCGGCGCCCTGCTGGGCCAAATACCCCACGCGCAAACCCCGGGTTATGTGTATCTGCCCGGCGTCCGATTGATCGTCACCGGCCAATATGCGCAAAAGGGTGGTTTTGCCGCTGCCGTTTACGCCCACTAGGCCCATCCGCTGGCCTTGCTGCAGCGTAAAACTGACGCTCTTGAGCACCTCGTTTGCGCCAAAGGCTTTGCGGACGCCCTGTACCGAAAGGATGATCATGGGCCGCCTCTCCCATGTGATTTAAGGGCTGCTTGGCCCTGCAGCACTTCCTCTCGTGGAAGGCCGCCCTTCACCAAACCGTCATCGGGTTCGGCAAGGAGCAGCGAATAAAAGGCCTCGCCCTCGGCCAAGAGTGTGCGGATATCTTCAGGCCGGGCAAAAGCCTCCAGCTGCAAAAAAAGCACGTCTTCGGCGGTGGCATAAGCGCCGCCTATCCGCAAAAAGCACAGCAGGGAAACAGTATCCCCGCATGTACAAACATCGGCGCATTGATCGAATAGCTGCTTGGCCAGGGGAGCGCGCAAAATGGCGATCTCGTCGATGTCGATGCCGCATAGCAGCATCAGGGCACGGTGGCGCATGGTTTGTATTTCGTCGGTATCCAAACGGTGGGCAAACCGGTCTGCCTCCATCAGCATCAGCTCGCACAGGGCCATGCGGCGCTCCGGCGTAAGCATATCGGTGAGGGAATCCACCGGCAGCAACTTGGCTGTGTTGCGATCTAGGCCGGTAAGTTGCTGGAAAACTTTATTTAATTCGCCTTCGGCCTCCAGGTCGTTGAGCAGGCGCATCAGCTGACGATAGGCCGCGCCCAACTGCTCGATCATGCGAAGGATGGTATCTTCTTGAAAGTACATGGCTACCTCCTGCCTTCCTAATCATTATACGATAGGTTGATGATGGGCGCAAGGTTGATTATATACTGAAAATGGGGTATAATAAAGAATGATTGCGTTGGATGTTGGCTAAACGGGAGGTGAAAACCATACGCAACCGCACAAACTTCCATTTTACGCCTGCCCAGGGGAGCTTGGTATATGCCCCGCAGCAACCGGCTGCGGCCCCCCGGTCGACGGACATCGTAAATTATGATCGCTTGCTGATGCTGCTGTTTTTTATCGTAATCCCGTTTTTGTGGATTATTTCTTTGATGCTAACCGGCTTTTTATGGCTGGTGTTTTTGGGGATATTGGGCACAGTTTCGTTGCTTTGGCTCAAAAAAGGTTTTACCGCCCGGGGTAGGCTGAGCATGACGGCGCTGTACGCGGTATTTGCGGTGGTTGTGCTTACCTCGCTGCTGCAAGGGAGCAGCGGGCCTTCCGTTTCGTCTCCCCGGTCTACAATGCCGCCCATACAGGCGGGTGTGCAGGAAAATGCCCCCGCCCCAACGCCCGCAAACATCCAGGCGGCCGCGATAGGTTCCTCTCTTGCCATCGAGGCTGAGGGTGGGGGGGCAGAGCCGGGGGATATCATGCCAAGTATGGCGAGCCGAAGCGCCAACACCGCTTGCCAGCAGGTGCTAACCCAATTTTTGGAGTACTGGAGAGGTGGCATGGTGGCCGACATGGTGCCCCTTACCGCCCACAGCTGGCAAACAAAAGCCAATTACATACACAACGGCGCCGAGCAGTCGCTATACGCGCAGATCAGTGGCAGAAGGTTGGTTTCTTACGAAATGGGCGAGCCTACCGGCACTGAAAACAACACCTCCCGCTCCATCACCGTAACGTGCAACTTGATACAGAAGGATGAGCCTAGGATCGTTACGTTCCAAGCGCTGATTTTGAACGAAAACGGGGAATGGTTGGTAGACCCAAATTCGCTGATGAACGGAACCCGGGTGGATGTTGCCACTCCCGCCCCGGGGGAGGCGATGGTGGCGGCGGCTACGGAGCAGCCCACGCCTACACCCAAACCCACAGCCAAACCCAAATCCAACCTAAAGCTCTATTACAATGCCAGGGGTGGAGAATTCTATCATTTGGAAGCAAAGTGCAAGTCGGTTAACCCCAAATTTTTCCCGCTCAAGAGCTTTACCTATGGCAACATAAACAGGTCGCCGCAAAGGAATCTAAGCCCGTGTACAACCTGTAATGCGCCGAGCAGGCCGTAAAAAAGGCGATGTATTCTGTAGGGGCGGCCCTGTGTGGCCGCCCTATTTGTTTATTTCGTTTCCACCCGGTTCCCGTCCAAATCCAATCGGATCTCTTCGATCAAGGCTTGATTGCTGCCGTAGATCCATTGTTTTTCCGCAAATCCATCGGCATGTAGCGTTGGTTGCCCCAAACGGTCAAAATATACCTCGCGCACGATATCCCCGGCGGCATTGTATGTCCGTTCGATTCGGGCGAAACCGTCGCGCCTGTCGGTGAGCACGCCGCTTTCGTCGTAGAATGTTTCAACGGCCAGATTGCCCTGGGCATCCCATTTGCGCCGCAGCATGGCGTAACCGGCCCGGAGCATGGCCGGTTGCTCGTGTTCGTTTAAGAACCCTTCAAATATGATTCTTTTGTTTGCGTCATACTCCCGTACGCGTACGGCAAATCCGTTTCTTTGTTGCAGCAGGTTTCCATCCGTATCGTAGTAAGCGATGCGTGTTACATTCCCTTGGCCGTCGTAGGCCCGGGTTTGCCGGGCGTAACCGGCGCCGCTGATCACCGGCGCGCCCACCTCGTCGTAATAGCTTTCGGCGATGGGCCTGCGCCTGGCGTCGTACTCCCGGCGCAGGATGGCGTAATCCTGGCTGTTGCGTATGGGGTAGCCGCCTTCGCTGTAGTAGGACTCCTGGATCAGGTTTTTTGCTACATCGTATCTTCGCGCCAGGCTGGCATAACCCGCCTCGATCCTTACGGGGAGCAAGGACGCGCCAAAGTACGATTCCCGCACCAAACGATTGTCTGCGTTATACTCACGGCGCACTTCAGCATAGCCTTTTTCTTCGAGGAGGATGGGGTTGCCGTAGGTGTCCAGATAGGTTTCCCTGGATACATTGCCGGCGTCATCATAGGCTTTGCTTACTATGGCGTAGCCTTCGTTTATGATCACCGGTTGGTCGTTGGCGTCAAAATAACTCTCCCGGATCAGTTGGCCGGCCCGGTTGTATTCATACTTGCATACGGCAAATCCCTGATCGGTCATCGTGGGCCTGTTTGCTGTGTTCAGGTGCTCTGTTTTGGTGTGTACGCCCCTGGGGGTATGGGTGTAGCGGATGCCGGCATAGTCCAAATCATTGGGCACAATGGGATTTTCGTCTATATCATAGTAGATTTCGGTGCGGGGGAAATTGTAGCGGCAGTAGGTGTAGCGTATCATAAAGAATCCCCGGTCGTTGAGTACACGCTCATCCTCAAGGCCCAGAAAACGATCTGCGGACTTTCGGCCGCTTCTATAGTAGTGTTCGGCCACGGCATAACCGCCGGGGATCAGGATGGGCGCTCCGTCTACGCCAAAGTACCGCACTTGATGCAGTAAATCGTTGCTATGATACGCGTATCGTTTGGATGCATAGCCGTCGTTGATCAGCACGGGCGCGCCGTTTTCGCCAAAATAGGCTTCGGATGCAAGTTGGTTTTTTCGAAGGCTTGCGTACTTGTATTCCACCCGGGCGTACCCATCGCTTTGTGCCATTAGGTTGCCGTGCTCATCCCGGTATTCGCTGGAAAGCAGGCGCGCGTATCCCGCATAAGTTTGCGTGAGGGAGGCGTAGCCTTTTTTGGCGTTGACCACCGGCAGGCCGTTGGTGTCAAAAAAGGCTTCGTTGTAGAGCATCCCCCTGTCGCCGCGTTCAAGAAGCACAAAGGCGTGGCCTTCGGGCAGGTTGATCAACTGGCCGTCTGCGCCAAAGTGCTCTTCACGGGCGGGGCGTCCGTTTTTATCGTAGGTGATGACTTTTTTGGCGAAGCCGCCTTCTACAACGATATAGGCCCCGTATTGATCAAAGTATTCCACGCTCCCTAGGTTGCGCGATACATAGGTTAACTGCAGGCGCGCGTAGCCATGGGGCCCGATCACCGGCGTGCGCTCGTCAAGCCAATAGCTGGTGGACAGGGTGCGGCCGCTGCCGTCGTAGGTGTGCCGCTCGATGGCATACCCAGCTTTGTTCACCGCCAAATTGCCCTGGGTATCGTAGTAGGTGATAGACAGGGGCCTAAAGCGCGTATTGTAGTTGATTATATAGTAGGAATACTCCTGATCGTTCATTATCCGGTTGCCGTGGGCATCTACCCAGGTTTCCTGGGCAAGGTAGCCCCGGTGATATCTTTTGCGGGTGGGAGCCTCCTGATGAGACATGGAGGCGGCTATTGCCGAAGAGCATATCAAAAAAAAACACAAGAAAACGCTCACATAACTTTTTAGGATGGGCCGGAAACTCTGCATAAAGGCGCTCCTTGTTTCTTTTTTGTACATTATATCGGAAGTTTTGATAAATTTCAAATATTTTTCAAAAAAAAGTCGAAATATCCCTTGACAAAGCCAGGGAAATGTGGTATTTTTGTAACACAATAGAAACAAATGACACAATTATGGAAGAACATTGAGCATATTCAGTAACATTATCTTCGCAAATCCGAAAAATATTGAGCCGCTGATTTCTGTGGGAGCGCGGTGTCGCGTTCTTCAGCCGGTTCATTCAGATAGATATCGTGGTATGGTCACAAAATTCGCAAAGTACAAGGGGGTCTAAAACGTGAAGTGGTTGTTTTTCAAGCGTTTCGTTTCGATGGTACTGATCCTATTGTTGGCTGGCTCCGCGTTGCCGGCCCATGGATTCGCTTTTGAAGTGGAACCAACAGAGGAAACCGAAACTGTACAGAATGATGCGCCGGTGGTAACCGAGGAGCTAAGGGCCTGGGTGCTGCGCCAGCAGGGGCTTACCGGCGAAGAAGAGTTTTTGGATGACGCGTTTTTTCTGCAATATTTTGAAGCCTACGCTCAGGCAAACGCAAACGCGCAGAAAGAAGCAGCCAGCCAAGCCCAGGAGTACAATATTTACAAAGCTGGCGGCGTAAGCGATGACACAGGTGTTGTTGTCGGCGGGCCCCAGACGGAAGTACAATTCTTTATTGACGATGAAGACGATGATGAGAGCCTGCTTGGCTTTGCAAGCGGCATAAGTGATATTGATGAGGCCGCCGAAGCCGAAACAGTTACAACTGTTGAAGATGAAACCGAAGATAAACCGCAAGATGGTTTAATCAAAGAAGATGCAGAACCTTTTGATGAAACCTGGAGCGAGGATGAAGATGGCGCTTATGATTTCTACGAGAATATAGAAGATGAAGTAGACGTATTGCTGCCGGAAGACGACTTTGCGCTTGCCGCTCCGCCTGCCGACCTAGTAACTAATGATATTGAAGTCGAAGTTGAAGCAGAAGAAGAGATCGTGGCGCCTGAAGATGTGCCGGTTGACGAGGGTGTCAGCTATCGCTTGAAGGTAATGCCCGAAGGTACCGTCTATATGTATACCGGGCAGTTGGTTACGCCCGAGTTCCAAGTGGTCGACGATGTGGATGGAAGCGTGGTCGCCTCCTACCCCGATGATGCAGGCGACTGGGCTTGGAGTGGTGACCTCTTCGCCTACAGTGTTGGCGATGCTTATGTTGCTGTAGCGAAAAATGGAGACGTGACCCTCACCGTCGGTTGGGCGGTGGAAGAAAGCCTTTTTGCGCCAATGACGGCTTTTGCCCCCATGGACGCCGCTCTGCTCAGTATTGGAATACCCATAGCGGGCGAGGAAGAAGCGGTGAAAGACTTTCTGAAAAAACTGATCATCGAGCCGATGTATTTCGGCACAAATATTACGAACATGAGCTTCGGGGGATCGAACAAATGGGCTCCGGAAGGAAAGATGGCGAGCGACGGCCCTGCATTTACGTTCGCAAATTGGCATCCAAACGGTCGCCCGCTTGCGCCGGTAAACCCGGATATCCACATGCATGGGAACAAGATGAATTACCATATCTCTGCCACGCTGAGCGATTTGTACGACTACAATAATTTCCGCTTCGGCAAAAGAAACGGCGATTTGTGGGTATTCCCCATTGAGAATCTGGAATATCGGCCCCAGGGCGTCCGCATAAGTTATGTGAATGACCTGCGCATCATCTATGGTGAAAAGCTGCCGAATGTCAATCAGTTCCATGCGCCCATTGTAAATGATGTAGACATAACCGAAAATCAAATGGTGCCTTCCATACTCGCCAGCCTGGTACCCTTAGGATTTGGAATTAAAGAATCACTTATCGTTGAATGGAAGGATTCGGAATGGGTTGCCGGCGTGGCCGATCCTGGTATCATAGCAAAAACCTACAACGATGTGATCACCATCCGGGACAAAAATGTGCACTACTACAAACCCAACCCGGCCCAGGGCGGAAAGCTTGTGGTCGAACCCTGCCCCGTAACCTACGGATGGAACCTGCCGACCAAAGCCACGTACAAAGGCAGCCCCTATACCCAGAGCATCGACTTGCACGCCACGGCTAGTGCCGCCGCAAAGTTGGGCCTAGGTTCCGATCCGTTGCCCTTTGGCCACAGCAACATCAACCTTGCCGTGGTGGTGACCGTGTCCCGCAATGGGGCAGTCCTTTATACGGTGGACGCAAGTAAAACCGGCGGCGTGATTGACTTGAGTTTCACAGACGTAGGAAAGTATTCAATTGCAGTTAAGGTTAACAATGGAAACTACGCGCTCACGGATTCGATGAAAACCTTTGAAATTGAGCCGCGCAGAATCACTACCGATGACAACACAAGCGATGATCCCTACAAAGAAGGCGACAAACTCCCCGATCCCCTGGTTGACGTTGGTTCAAAAGACGGCAGCGAGGTAAAACCCGGCCAGGATTACGAATTGATCGTGGAATGGGAAAATGAAGATGGGGAATGGGTGCCGCCCGGCACAATTGGCAGGCCCGGCAGATACAGGATAAGAATTATTGCCAATGGCCCAAACAACGTGCTGGATTCCGGCAAGGATGAGGATGTGTACTATTTCGAAATTATCCCCGGCCCCGGCGATGGTGGAGGCGGCGGCGGAGGTAATGGCGGAGGCGGTGGTGGCGGCAATGGCGGCGGTAACCGTGGCGGAGGCGGCAATCGTGGCCGAGGCGGCAACGGCGGCGGCGTATTAGGCGCTGGCGACCCGCCCCACAGCGGCGACACCCTGCTGTACGACTTATCCCAAAAGCCTGGGTTCCCCATGTCCTTCCTGCCCATGGGCCCCATTGGCAAAGCCCAAGCCAGGGCTGAACTGCTGGGCGCCAACATGCCATGGCTTACGTACCACGAGGAGCGCCAAGCTGGCTGGACGGTATTTGAGGACCTAAACATTATTGCCTACATCAGCGACGCCGCGGGTTTTTATACGGTGCTAAAGGCCATTGACGTGGGCCCGTACTTTGAAAGTGAGCGCACCTTTACCAATGATGCACTCATCGTGATCCCCGGCGAAAACGGCGATGTGATGATGGCTGCCGTGTGGGATCCGGCAATGGGCAAAACCACCCAAAACATGCTGCTGATCGACACCATAGCCATGGAACTGGTGACCATGCTGAACACAAAAGATACATCCTGGTTTGACTTGAGCTTAAATGGTCTGTTCACGTCATTCCGGTGCCAGAACACCCTCACCACCATCGACATTGACCGTGCGTTTGTGGTAAGGGGCGTGCAAGACAATACTCTGGTGGCCTACATGCTGGACGAACATCTGTTGGAGTGCGTATCCAGCCAAAGCGCCACGCTGCTGAACACCACCACCTTCGCCCACTACACCGAGCGTTTCTATTGGGGCTCCTATCCGCTGGAGCAGGCCACCAACAACGAGGTGTTTGTGCGGATTACCGATGGCAACTTCCAGGGCGATCACCACCTGCGGGCCGATTCCGACGCCCGACAGATCGTGCTGCAGGATCGTTACTTGTTGACATCCAAGGAAGCAAAGACGGACTTCTATCGCTGGCTGCGGGTACAACCCCGTGATGGCGCCGCCGCCATGTTTGCTGCAAACTCTGCGAATTGACCATACCGCAGGACCACAGACCGAGAGCCGCCAAGCAGGGCGGCTCTTCGGCTTTTTGCTAAATGTAGGGCGCGACGCCCCCGGCGCGCCGAGGCGTCCCGCCCTACGCTTGATTTGCGTTATGAAACCGTTAACCCCTCTAACGCCAGATCATGCTTTACCATACGTTCCACCAAATCATCAAAGCTTACGTTGCGTTTCCATCCAAGCTCACGTTCGGCTTTCTCTGGGCAGCCCAGCAGCAACTCCACCTCGGCAGGCCGGAAAAATTTGGGGTTGACCTTTACCACAACCTTGCCGGTCATTTGATCGCTGGCCGTTTCATCCATGCCGGAACCGCGCCATGCCAGCGTGATCCCCGCCACACCAAAGGCCCGCTCCACAAACTCGCGCACAGTGCGCGTTTCGCCGGTGGCGATCACATAGTCTTCGGGCTTATCCTGCTGCAGCATAAGCCACATGGCGTTAACATAGTCTTCGCTATGGCCCCAGTCCCGCTTGGCGTCCATGTTGCCCAGCTCCAGGCAGTCCAGTTCGCCCTTTAGGATGCGGGCTACGGAATGGGTGATTTTGCGCGTAACAAATTCCAGGCCTCGCCGCTCGGATTCATGGTTAAACAAAATGCCGGAGCAGGCGTACATGCCAAAGCTCTCGCGGTAGTTTTTCGTGAGCCAATGGGCGTACAATTTGGCTACGCCGTAGGGGCTGCGCGGATAAAAAGGCGTGGTTTCCCTTTGGGGGATCTCTTGCACAAGGCCAAACATCTCGCTGGTGGATGCCTGATAAAAGCGGGCGGTTGGTTTTACGAAACGGATAGCCTCCAGCAGATTCGTACAGCCCAGGGCATCGCATTGGCCGGTGTAGATGGGCTGCGTCCAGCTTGCGGCCACAAAGCTTTGTGCGGCTAGGTTGTATACCTCATCCGCATCGGATTGTTGCATGGCGCGGATCAGGCTGGCCGGGTCGGTCATGTCGCCGTCCACAAAAATGACTTTGCCAACAAGATGCTCGGCGTTGCCGTAGGTTAGCTCGCTCTTGCGGCGCACCAGGCCATACACCTCATACCCTTTTTGCAGCAGCAATTCCGCCAGAAAGGAACCGTCTTGCCCTGTGATGCCGGTGATCAACGCTTTTTTCATTGGATTAATTCCTCCTAGTCTTGCTTTGTTATATCAGATTGTTGTAGGGCGCGACGCCCTCGGCGCGCCGGGGCGTCGCGCCCTACACCTGGCGTTACTCAAAACCCCTTACCCATACATCAAAATAGCACGCCATTGCTTCGAGAACTCCTTGCCCTTCCCCCTGAGCAAAAAAATAGATTTTGAGCTTGGGTTCGGTGCCCGAAGGCCGGATCACTGCGGACGATCCGTTTTGCAGCGCCAACTTTACCACATCGGATTTGGGTAGGTTGGTGGGCTGCAGATAATCGGTGATGCACGTTATCGGCACGCCGCCAATTTCTGTGGGGGGGGCATCGCGCAACGATTGCATGGCCCTGCCCATGGCCGCAAAACCCTGGGCGCCTTCAAATGTGTAGGATTCAAGGCGCTCGGCATAAGCGCCATACGCAGTATACAGATTGTCCAATGCTTGCGCAAGGGATATTTTCTCTTTGCAACGATAATAGGCGAACATCTCGCAGATCAGCAGTGAGGCGTTCACGGCGTCCTTATCCCGTACAAAGGGGCCGCTTAAATAACCGTAACTCTCTTCAAAGCCAAAGATGAAGCGCTCAGCCTCTCCCCGTTTTTCCAGCAGGCCGATCTGCTCCCCAATGTACTTAAAGCCTGTAAGCACGTCCATGAGTTCCACACCATGCGCCTCAGCAATCTTTTTTGCCATGGGGGTGGTAACGATGGTTTTGACGGCCAGGGGCCGATGGGGCATGGCGCCCTTTTGTTTGCGTTGTTTGCAAATAAAGTCAAGCAGCAGCACGCCGATTTGGTTCCCGTTGAGCAGCGTATATCCATCTCCATCGCGTATAGCCACGCCCACCCGGTCACAGTCCGGATCGGTGGCCAATAGCAAGTCGCTTTGGTTCTGTGCCGCGCAGGCCAGCCCCACCTCCAGCGCCTCACGAATCTCCGGGTTGGGGAAGGGGCAGGTGGGGAAGTCCCCGTTAGGTTCCTTTTGCTCTGGGGGGATTACGATACGTGTGAACCCGTTGCGGCGCAGGCATTCGGGCACGCAACTGATGCCCGCTCCGTTCAGGGGCGTATACACGATGGAAAAATCCCGGTCAACATCGGCTCCCAGCACGGATTGGGTGGACACAGCATCCAGATAGGCGTGCGTTACCTCCTGGTCGATCCAACTGATCTGACCCGATGCAAGACCTTCCTCAAATGGCAAAAAAGATACCCCATCAAAAACGTCTGTGGCGCTGATATGGGCCAGGATATCCTCGGCGGCCTCATTCGTAATTTGGCAGCCGTTTTCTCCGTATACTTTAAAGCCATTGTACTGGGCCGGGTTATGGCTGGCGGTAATCACCACGCCGCCGCTGCAGCCCAGTTTGCGCACCGCAAAGGAAAGGGCGGGTGTGGGCATCAGTTGCCCATAGAGGAACACCCGTATGCCGTTGGCCGCAAACACACCGGCGGCGGTATGGGCAAACAGTTGGGATTTGTTGCGGCTGTCATAAGCGATAGCTACGCTTGGCGCGGGGTATCGCTTTGAACATCGCTTATTCAGATAATCGCACAGCCCTTGGGTGGCCTTGCCCACGGTGTACACGTTCATTCGGTTGGGGCCCGCGCCGATCACACCCCGCAAACCACCCGTGCCAAAGGAAAGTTCCCGATAAAACCGGTCTTCTATTTCCCCGGGCTGTCCCTCGATAGAAGCCAGTTCCGCGCTTAGTTCACTATCGCCTATCGTCCGCTCGCGCCAGGCTTGATAGGCTGCTTTATACTGCATTTGATGAATCCTTTCTACATATATTCGGTGCGGTTGCAGATGCGCAGGTTTTCCAGCACCTTTTTGATGTCCTGTGCGTTTTCTTTATCGCAGATGAGCAGCGTGTCCTGGGTATCCACCACGATCAGGTTCTTTAACCCCACCGTGGCGATCAGTTTGTCGCCACCTTGCAGAATGCAGTTTTGCGTGGAAATGGTAACGAAATTTCCTCTCACCACATTGCCGGATTCGTTGGTGGCATGGGTTCGCTCCATGGCCAGCCAGGAGCCCACATCGTCCCAGCCAAAGGAGCTGGGCAACACATAGATATTGGATGCCTTTTCCATGATGCCATAGTCGATGGACACGGATTCGAATTGGGCAAACTCGTGCTGGAGCGTCCGGGTCTGGCTTTCGGTGCCGATGGCAGCTTGGATGCGCAGCAGGCCCGCGTACAGTTCGGGCATCAACTGCCGGAACCGACTCAAGATCGAAGAGACTTTCCATATAAACATGCCGCTGTTCCACAGGTATTCCGCCGAACGCAAGTATTGTTTGGCGGTCTCCAGATCTGGCTTTTCCACAAAATGATCCACGGAGAAAGCGTGGCCCTGGGATATCTCGCTGTTGAATTTGATATAGCCGTAGCCGGTTTCCGGGTAATCCGGCGGGATGCCCAGGGTCACCAGGTTGTCGCCTTTCATGGCGATCTGGCAGGCCTCACTAAGCGTATCCCGAAAGATTGGCGCGTACTTGGCCAGGTGATCTGAGGACAGCACGAGCATCAGGGCATCCTGGTGCTTCCGGGCAATGTGCATGGCGCCCAGGCCGATGCAAGGGGCGGTGTTGCGGCCCACGGGTTCGCAGAGTATATTCTCTTGCGGCAAATCGGGAAGCTGGTGCCGCACCAATCCCCGGTAATCGGCATGGGTACCGACATAAATATCCTCTATATTCACAAGGGGGAGAATACGCTCTACCGCAAGTTGGAGCAGCGTTTTCCCGTCCGGCGTTAGGGAGAGGAATTGTTTGGGCCGGTTTCGGCGGCTATAGGGCCAGAAGCGTTCGCCCCGCCCGCCGGCCATAACGAGTGCGGTTTTTTTCATTATGTGTGATCTCCTTGTTTGCCTTTTATGAATGGTATTTTACAGGAAGGCGCACGCAAAAGCAATATGGTATACTATATCCATATCCCTTGAAAGGACGGGCGAGCATGAATACCTATGAGCGGATCGTAGCCATGTGGCAGGGCTTTAACGTACAAACCGAGGCGGATATTGATTTGCGGCTGCACAGTTTCCGCATTCTTTTTGCCTACAATTCCGGAAAGATTGAAAATGACCGCATCTCTTATCACGACACGCAAGAAATATTCGAGAATGGGCAGATATTGAATTACACTGGTGATACGCGTACTTTGTTTGAGCAAGAAAATCAAAAGCTATGCTATGAGTTTTTGAAAAAGAAAATCGCTGCAAGGGAGCCACTGTCTATATCGTTCATTCTGGAGGTTCATAACATCCTAACCAGCGGTACATATGATGAGCGCAGGTTTATCCAGCTTGGTGAGAGGCCCGGCGCATTCAAAAAACATGATTATGTAATCGGGCGCGAAGAGGTAGGTTCCCTTCCCGGCGATGTGGAGTCCGATCTAAAAGATTTGCTCGCTGAATTGGAGGAGTATGGGGAAGTTGATATACTCAAAGCCGCGGCATACTTTCATGCGCGCTTTGAGTACATCCATCCCTTTGCCGATGGAAATGGCCGCGTTGGGCGCACATTGATGAACTACTTA
>WQXF01000035.1 GCA_009784985.1 Clostridia bacterium
TGGTGTCGTGGAGCATCCCTGCGTTGTTATGGGCGCTGGCCCAAAACGTATGGTGGTTTGTGGGGGCGGCGGTGTTTAACGGGGCCATGCGCATCACCGCCAACTCCTGGCAACTGCTGCTGGTGGAAGACGAAGACGACGGCGTGCTGGTCAAGCTGTTTGCGCTGATCAATATCGCCGCCAATCTGTCGGCCTTTGCCGTGTTACTCTCCCATCCGTTGGTGCAGCGTTATGGGCTGATCCCCACGGTGCGTGGCATCTATGTGTTCGCCTTTGTGAGCATGACCGCCAAATTCATCCTAACGTACTGGTTCAGCCGCGAAACCCGCAACGGCCACCGGCGCATGGAAGAAACCCGGGGGCGTTCCCCTTGGTCGCTGCTCAAAGAAAATAAAGAGATGCTGCTGCGTATGATCCGCTCGCCCAAAGTGATGTGGACCATCGGCCTGCTGGCCTGCTTTTCTGGCAGCAACACCCTTACCGACACCTTCTGGCCCCTGCTGGTGGTGGAGCGCATGGGTATACCCGAAGCCAGCCTGGCGTTTTTCTCGGCGGCCAGGTCGGTCATTATGCTGGTATGTTTTTTGGTCATCTCACCACGCATGTCCATGGAGCGCCTCAAGCGCCCACTGGCATTGTGTTTTGCCATGCAAATCGCCGCCAAGCTGCTGCTGATCTCCGCGCCCCCCGGCGCGCTCTGGCTGCTATGGGTCACCCTGGCGATGGAAGCGTTTTCGTTCTCGCTGCTCAATCCCCTCACCGCATCGTTGCAGATGTTGTGTATGGACCCCCACCGCCGGGCGCAAATGCTGGGGCTGTTTTTTGCGATTATGCTGCTGATCACCTCGCCCCTGGGCGCGGTGGGCGGCTTGCTGTCCGGCATCAACCGCATACTGCCCTTTATACTGGCGTCGGCGCTGTGCGCGCTGGCCCTTTGGATCGGCCAGAGGATTAATCTGGAGAGTGAATAAGTATTATGGACTATAAGGAATCAAATAATAGCGCTCTGGTCCACGTACTTCCCTAGCAGTAAAAACCGCCTCTTCTCTTGTAAATTCTAGTTCCCATGGTACGGATTCTGCTTGAGGGTCCCAAATTTTACGCTCTCCATCTACCATGGCATATACGATTGCCCCGTCTTTATAGAAAACGAGCACCATCGGTATATCTCGAAAAATGGAGAAACCCGGATTATCTTCCCTAATTGTGTAATATGCTTCCACAAGCTTGTCAGAAAACCCCAAATACACTCCCAGCTTATCCCATTCAAAATTGGTGTGATCGGCCAGCCGATAGATCGTTCCAGGCTCCATATTTCGTGGAAACGAAAAAGACGGATTCACTCTTTTTTTCACAGTTGACAAAAAGGCATCGGGGTCTTGTAAAAGATTGCAGGGGATCAATACATACCCCCATAGCTCTCTATTCCCAACAATAAAAACCGCTTCTTCCCTTGTAAACTCAAGTCCCCATGGCATGGCTTCTGCTTGAGGATTCCTGATTGTTTGGCTTCTATCTTTCATAGCATAAACGATTGCTCCATCTTTGTAGAAAACGAGCACCATCTCTGCCTTCCCAAGGATGGAGAAATCCGGATTTATTTCCTTTATTGCATTATGTATTGCCGCAAGCTCACTAGAACTCCCAAAATGCACCTCCAGCCTATCCCACCCGAATCTGGTGTGATCAGCCAGCCGATAGATCGTTCCTTGATCCATATTTCTTGGAAACGAAAAAGATGGATTCACGCTTTTTTCTGGGAGCAATAAAAGAGCAATGGGGGGTTGCAAAAACAATTGAAAAAGAATAAGTAAAAGGGCCATTTTCTTTAATATCACTAAAACTCCAACCCCTCAAACCGCCTGCACCACACATACTTCGATACCGCCGAACGAAGGGCGCCCGCGCCGCTGAGGGCGGCTTGGATATAGGTGGGCAAAAAGCGGTTGTATTTCACCTCCAGCACCTCCCACGGGCAATCGTAAAAAGGCGAAACCGTTGGGATGTGGGGGTTAAACATGTCCACACTGTTCAGGCCGGTGCGCAACTGCTTATCAAAGGTAATGCGCACATCCTCGGCCTCGTGGATGTAGGCCTCGCGGATATAGTCCACGATCACCACCGGGCGCAGCAGGTTCAGGCGCATCTCCTGGTACATGTCGTGAAACAGGGGGTGGCGCATAAACTGCAAGCCGCTTGGGTCGCCGGCAATCAGCTGCTCCGCCAAATCCCGTGGAATTTTGATGGATTGTTTGGAGATCAGGTCGTTGTACTTGGATTTGCATTCTAGGCGGATGTTGCTGTCCGATAGTTTATAAATGCGCATGCGGTATTTTTTGCGCCGGTCGTACCCGGCGATTTTTTCGTTGAGGGCATCGTTACGAATGGTATCAAAATACAACGAGCGGATATGGTACTCATTGTGCTCGTCGCCGTTTTCATCACGCCTAAGCAGCGCGCCAATCACCCCGCGCAAGTATTGCAACTCGCCCTGGTTGATGTGGTACTTGAATTCGTGTCGTAATGGGATATGGGTTATTTCCATAGTTATTCCTTCTCGTTTTCGTTGATAGCGGGAAACAAGCGTAGGGCGCGACGCCCTCGGCGCGCCGTGATTC
Organism: Clostridia bacterium; assembly: GCA_009784985.1. Taxonomy (GTDB): domain Bacteria; phylum Bacillota; class Clostridia; order Christensenellales; family Aristaeellaceae; genus WQXF01. The sequence continues at coordinate 2,619 of WQXF01000035.1, forward strand.
GCCCAAATGAACGTGCCTTTGCCGCAATTCGGCGGCGCGCCGGGGCGTCGCGCCCTACATTCACTATACCCTAATTCCCTGCCTCGGACTGGCAGGCGATGAGCGTCGCATTATACACGCCCTCGATATCCAACATGCGGTTTACAATATCGTAGCGTTCGTTGAGCTGCATCTCCACGGTGAGTTCGGCCCCGCCCCGGCTTACGGTTTTGGAGCGCAGGCGGCGGTTGCGGATGCGGGCCAGCAGGGCTTCGATGTCGGGCTCCACCACCTCGTCGTAATGAACCACCAACAGGTAGGAGTTGGGGGCCTTAAGCCGGAAGTAGGAAAGCAGCAGCATGGCCACCGATATGCCCACCACCACCACCAGGGCGATGATATAAAGCTCCGCGCCCAGCAGGATGCCCATGGTAAGCGCCCAGAACATATACGCGGTGTCCAGGGGATCCTTAACGGCGGTGCGGAAGCGCACAATCGAAAGCGCGCCCACCATGCCCATGGAGAGTGAGATGTTGGATTTGATGGCCATTACCACCGGGGTGGTGATCAGCGTAAGCATCACCAGCGTGGTGGCAAAATTGGGGCTAAACAGCACCCCACGGAAGGCCTTGCGGTATACCAGCGCAACAATCAGGCCAACCACCAGCCCCATCGCCAGCGCGATGAGTACTTTCAGTGGGGTAAGACTTTGGAATTGCAGCTCAAAAAAATCCAATAAGCCGCTGTCGCCTGCGATGATGCTGTTTCTCATAGGGGTAGTTCCTCCTTATGCATGGGTTTAGAATGCGGGATTACGGTCTGGTCGTCGGCGGTCTGGGGCCAAAGTACTCAATCATTTTTGCGTCGCTCAGGCCAAAATGATCCTGCACCATGCCCCAGAAAGTATGGGGACGCCAGTTGATAACGTCGTACGTGCGCTCGGCCCGTTGCAACCAGTAGTTGTACGCGCCGATGGGATTCTTGGGCACTTCAAAGCTTATCTTGGGGTGCATCTCATCGGCCCAGCGCTCATGGTGCATCTGCATCTCCGGCTGGATTTCCTTAATCATCTCTTCAAACAAAGGGATGATGTTTTCCGGCGTAAACACGGTTTGAAACAGCTCGCCCATCCGCCGCAGGAATTTGTCCTGCATCTCGGGGTTCTCCAATATCTTACGGATGTACAGATTGTTGATACGGAAGCTACCCATACCCCGCGGGTTAAGCATAAAGGCCACGCCGCCGTTCTGAGAATGAAAAAAGCCCCAATCCATATCAAACCAAATCCAGCGCCACTTTTCACCCTCGCCGTGCTTTTTGTAGAAGCGGATATTGCCCGGATCTTGATCACCGATGTACATTCGCAAAATGAAATAGTCGAACATGTTGTCGATGTCAATGCGTTCGGCCACGTAGGCCATGGCGGCGGGATCGCGCAGATCGTTGGCCTCCAGGTAGTTCATCAGCGAAACCCAATCAGCATTGCTCCCCCACTTGACATGAGTGCTCCTTGTGCCGCTAGCCTGTAGCAGATCCATGGCGTCGGGATCGCTCCATCCCTCGTGTTGGGCCACCATGTGGCGGTTGACCCGCTCCCGCATGTTGTAATGGCCCCAGTACGCGCCGTTGAGATACACAATCACCGGCCGCCACGCTTGGCCCATCACCGTGGTGCCGGGGAAGCTGGCGCCCAGGCGAGCATGCAGGCCGTCCAGCACACGGGTATACATGCCGTCTTGCCCACCGTTGCGCAGAACAAAGGCCTTGTATTGGGTAAAGGGGCGTTCTTCAAACAGGGGATATTCAAAGTACTTGCCGTAGCGTGTTTTGCCATTGATACAGAAGGACTTTTGCGGCATGTCCAGGGAGAACTGGCCCATCACGCGGAAGCTCATGCCCTGGCTCAGCAGTTGGTTGCCGTCGATGTCAAACATCTCCAAATGTCCATCGTAGTGCAGCTTTTTGCCGTAAGTAGCAAACTCGTGCGACTGCCTTCTATTGGGTGCAAACCAGGGCGTCGCCCACTCGGCCCGGTTTAAATAGGGCCCGTCGGCCAGCATGCCGGTGTCATCGTTCCACACATTCCACGGGTCGGTAACCAAGGAGATCACCGGCATCGTATGGTACACCGATATCATAAAGGACTGTGTCACCACCGGCGAGGGGCGCAGGCCGCTGTGAAAGCTGCGCGCCCGCACAATCTGGACAGAGGAAACCTCAAAGGGCCCGTTGTACACGGTTGAAGACTCGTTGGGTTCGGTGCTATCCAGGGTATAACGCACCACCGTACCCTCGGGCACGTCTATCTCCACCTCTATCGAGCGCCGGTACATCCCGCCGGTTGTCACAAAAACAGGGGCGTCGGCAAAACCGAGGAAGCCGTCAAAATTAGCAGCGCCGGGGGTGGGGGTGTCATAATAAAAAAGGCCGTCTTGGCCCGGCGTCCTGCCGAAGGAAATGTCCGGGAAAAGCTGTGGGACCGTCAGCTTGTCCAGAGGGCGGCCACTGGGATCGCTGAACAAGATGGTCTCTCCGGCACTGGATATTTTAAAGTTGGTGTGGATGCTGCCCCCCTGGCCCACCATATCCCTGCCGTCACAATACACCACCAGGTATTGGCCGGGCATGATGGTCACATCGGGAAACTGCCATTTTCGCGGGCGGGACACACTGTCCGAAAGCCCGTAACCGTGCAGGTTCACCGGCTCCCGCCCAAAGTTAAACAGCTCCACCCAGTCGGAAGCGCTGGTGGTGGTTTTGCCGGGCGCTTTTCTGGCAGGCGCGCCGATGGGCAGCGCCGTGGTGGCGTTGGAAGACATCACCTCGGTAATGGCCACGCCGGAAGTGTTGACCGCCAGCATACGGCGATCCATCTCCCGCGCGCCCTCGCGGTTGTTGGGCAGACCCGGCGTGGACTGGTTCAATATCATCCAGTCCCGGTCCCCGCTCTCCCGGCGGCCCCAGGACGTATCGGTGGGGATCACCTCCCAGGTGGTCATGTCCACCAGCCTGCCGCGTATGTCGGTGAGCAGCACCGCCCCCTTTTCGGAGCGCAGATTGAAGCTGGCATGGGGGCGCAGGCCGCCGCCGCCCGGCCGGTTTTTGCGGGAGCAGAACACCACATAGTACTCGCCCGGCTGAATCACCGCCCCCTCCGGAAAGCGCCACTTGATCGGATTGGAGGGATTGTTGCTCAACGCGTAGCCGTACAGATCGATGGCGTGCTGGCTGTTATTGTAGAGTTCAAGCCACGGGACGTAGTCGCCGTCTTCATCCATCAAAGAGGTACGGTTGGATGGCGCCACTTCGTTGAGCATCAGCGTACCCGGAAGCAGCCGGTAGTCGTTCAGGAAAGCCGCGCGGCCCTCCTGGGTATTGTCGTAGCCCGGCGTGGGCGCGTCGGAAATGATCCAGCCGCCCAAGGTCTTGGCATACACCAAGTCGGGCCCCAATGTAGGCACACGGATCTCTTCCACGATCCGCCCCGAACCATCGAACAAGTACAGGGTACAACCCACGGAAGAGATGCCGAAATTGGCATGATACGGCCTGCCGAGCATCGACTGCGAAGTTTTGCTGGCAAATACAATCACACGTCCGCCGGGGCTCAGCGCCGCGCCCCGGGGGAAGGTAAAACGAATCTTGTCCGCCCGGTTGGAGAGCCCATAGCCTTCTAGGCTAATCGTAACATCGCTCTCGTTGGTTAGTTCAATCCAGTCGTTGAATCTCCCGTTTTCGTCGGGCAGGGTGATTTTATTGGAAGCCATCACCTCGGTGATGTGCAGGGCGGAGGGCAGCACATTGCCTTCGGTATCGGTGCTGGAGGCCGCGGTCGACAAAGGGGCATTGGGGGCTACGATAAGCATAAACAGCAAAAACGCGGCAAAAGCCACCAGCAACAGGGGGGCGCCCCTGGACGGAACAGAGCCGCCGCGCCGGGTCGCGGGTTGGGCCGAACGTCTGGTTGGCATGGGTGTCCTCCTTCTCATTGCTGCTTTTTGTGTTTATTCCTTGGCTATTATACCACACTGTGTATAAGACGATCCACTGTTTTGATTTGTTTCTTTATGATTCGATTTATTTGCTTTTGCGGAAGTTGACACACCCGCCATAGCGCAGTATAATACAGGTAGAAGCGGATGGGCTTTAGCGTGTTGTAGCCCGAAGCTACATGCGGTTGCGGTGCGTTAACACTGTGGCCGCTTTCCGTATCTCAGCGATTAACCTTGCGCAAGGCCGCACAGCCAGGACAATACAAAATTCGACAGTTATAAAGCGCGAACATACACCGATCACAAGGAGGTTACCAACATGCAGGAAGCACAACAACAAAAACCCGTCATATTCTCCGGCATACAGCCCACCGGCGTGCCCCACCTGGGCAACTACATCGGCGCATGGCGCAACTGGAAACTTCTGGAGGATGACTACCGCTGCCTGTATTGCCTGGTGGATCTGCACAGCCTCACCATTCGGCAAGACCCGGCCGAGCTGCGCCGCAGCACCATGCAGGCCTACGCGCTGCTGCTGGCCGTGGGCCTGGATCCCACCAAGAGCCTGCTGTTTGTGCAGTCCCATGTACCGGCCCATGCCGAGCTGGCCTGGATTCTTAGCTGCTACACCTACATGGGCGAGCTATCGCGCATGGTGCAGTTTAAAGAAAAATCCGCCAAACACGACGAAAACATCAACGCAGGCCTGTTTACCTACCCCGTGCTCCAGGCGGCGGACATACTGCTCTATCAAGCCGCCTTGGTGCCGGTAGGGGCAGATCAAAAGCAGCATCTGGAACTAACACGGGATGTAGCCGAGCGCTTCAACAAGGTATACGGCGACGTATTTGTGATCCCGGAGCATCGGATCCCCAAGGTGGGCGCGCGGATCATGAGCCTGAGTGATCCCACCAGCAAGATGTCCAAATCCGATCCGGAGGAGACCTATATCAGCCTGCTGGACCGCCCCGATGTGATACGCCGCAAGATCAAACGCGCAGTGACCGACAGCGAAGGCGAGATTCGTTATGATGAAGAAAACAAACCCGGCGTTTCCAACCTGCTAAGCATCCTGGCGGTACTCACCGGGCGCTCGATAGAAGCATGCGTGGATTCTCTGGCGGGCCAAGGCTACGGCGCACTCAAAGAAGCCACCGCCGAGGCCGTGATCACAACCCTCTCCCCCGTCCAAGCCCAATTCGACGCCCTGATACAGGACAAAGAGCGCCTGATGCAACTGATGGACGAGGGTGCGCAGGGCGCGGCGCGTTTGGCCGCGCGTACGCTAGCTAAGGTGTATAAAAAGATTGGGTTGCTGCCGAGAGGGTGATCATACGAATCATGTAGGAGCGAAATCCATTTTCGCCCTGCCCTGAATTTGCGGGCGGATATGGAATCCGCCCCTACGTTTTTGCCTTCGCGGGGCAGCAACACCGTTTGTACAATTCGTAGAACAATTGACGCTTTTTAATCAAATCTGCAAATTGACCTTGTTCGGCTATCCGTCCATCTTGGAATAGGATAATGTTATCAAATGACTTGATTGAATCCAACCGATGAGCAACAGCGATAACCGTTTTTCCTTTAAGTAAAGCCATAACATTTTTCATTACGGATTCTTCCGTTAAATTATCAATGGCTGATGTCGCTTCATCTAAAACAATTATTTGAGCATTTGAGAACCACAACCGAGCTAGGGCAAGTTGCTGACGTTCCCCACCTGATAAACTGATACCCCTTTCGCCTAATGGCGTATCAAGCCCCTTATCAAATTTAGAAAACAACCCGTCCAAACCTGCGTTTGTAATGGCATTCATTAATGCGGCATCGTCAACCAACTCGTCAAACACAAGATTCTCCCGTAGCGTTCCATCGAATACAGACGGTTCTTGTGAAAGATAGGCTATATGCTTGTAATAACCGCTGAGGTTGATTTTACTTAAATCAAAACGATCCACAGAAACAATGCCTTTGTCGGGTTGCAATAATCCTACCAGTAATTTTACTGCGGTTGATTTTCCCGAACCGCTCTCACCTACAAATGCTATGGTTTTGCCGTTTTGAATGCTTAGGTTGAAGTCATTCAATATTTCACGCTCGCCATAACAAAATCCAATTTGCGAGAACAAAATATTCCCCTCTAACTGCGAAACGGTTTCGCCTTGTGAAAGCCGGTCATCTTCTTTGCCGTCAAGAAATTCTGCGTAACGAGCAAAAGCGATTTTATCCAGTTTGTAAGCGACATAATCCACGTTGAAAATGGCAATCGGTTGATATGCGTTGTCCACAAGCAAAAGCAACGCCACAATCTGCCCAATCGTCAATGCGCCTGTCGCCCACCCGTACATGATGATTCCGATTTTTACAAACCCTACAAGGATTGCAAAAATTGTAAAGAAGGCCTCGTGTGCCATTCGTATCTTTACTGCTGATGATACGATTTCTTTTGATGCTTCTTGCGTTTTTTGTATCTCTCTTGCAAAGCGGCGGTTGATTCGGAATGTAACCATTTCCATAAATCCACGCACAAGGAAATGGTTAAACTTTTCCTCGTTCACAAGAATACGTTCCTTCGCTTTATACAAGGCCTTCAACAAAAGATTGGACACAGCGAAAACAACAATGTACCCCAGTACCATTACGGCCATAACCGTTCGATTAATGAAGAAAACAAAAACAATGCTAAAAATCACAGATGGCAACAACTCGCCCACAAGCCGCAAATAAAAATCAAAAAGAATACGCTTGCCGGCAGACGAGCCGTTTTCTATCCGCTGAATGAGCGAGCCTGTACCGAGCTTTGCGTAGGCTTGGTAATCAATTGCGGATATTTTGCGCAATGCGGTGAGTTTTAGGCTTTGTTCTATACTGCGCGACAGCTTATACCACGGATAATTGATTAGGTAGCTCATGATGTAAAGGGAAATTAAAGCAATACCGTAAACGGCGATATTTGTCACCGATAAAGTACCGCCCGCGAAATGATCTACGACGGTTTGAAAGTATAGAGGGGCAAAATTCTGTAAAAATGTCCAAAGCAACCCCATAAAGATAAACATGGCCACAAGAGCCTTGTGTTTTCCTGCTACTGTTTTTAAGTGTTTCACAACCATTCTCCTCTTTTTGCATTTATTTTTCGAAATAAAATTGGAGGGTATGGTTGAGCCTTTCCGCACCTTAATTCTTTACACTCAGCATGGTTGCGGAAGGTCTTCCAACCATACTGAGCTGTTACCTCGTTTTGTCCTCATAATGAGTTCACCATCTTTCATTTGTGTCAAATTTGAAAGCATGAAGCTATCGATGATTATAACATACACAGGGGAATAAAGTCACGAACGTTGTTGGGACAAAATGTCGATTTGAAATCAATGTAAATCAATTGATGGAGATTTTTTGAAAGCCAATGCCCGCCAGTGATCATGGCGATTTTTGCGGCAGCACGGCGGATCGGGCGGCGCGCCCTGCCATGGAATCCGCAAAAGCATTGGATTTGCTCGCCGGGCGAGGCGATAAGCCGCGCATAAACCCTTTGCTGGCGGACAAAATGGAGTGGTGGGAAAGGGTCGGTGAGCTCGTGAGGCGATGGCGTATCTTGGCAATTGTGTTTATTGGCTGTTTTTTGGGATGCACCCTGGCGCCCGTAGCCCGCTGGGAAGCGCCCGCACAAACGCGCCTGCTGGACGCCGCGACCGCTTGCCAGGTACAGGCCCACGCCTTTTATATCGAAGCCTCCGCCACCCTGCCCCGCAGCCAAGCTCAAGCCGTGATGCGCCTTGCGGAGCAAGCGGTGCGCGAATGGCCGGTGGGCGAAGCTACTTCGATCCCAGTAGGCGAACTCGAGCGGGTGACGCTGGCGGCAACCTGCCCGCCGGATGCGAGCCGGGCCCAGGCCATCGAAAGGCGCATGCGCATGTTGCTGGGTTATGGGGCGCGGGTATCCATCTGCCTTACAGGCCGGATAAACGACCATGATTTGGCCGCAGTGGCCGAGCGGGCGCTATTGGCGTTGGATGATTCGCCCCACCAGGCATTGCGGGAGGCCGGGCTGGTGAGCCTTACCGGCGAGCGTGCCCAGGTGGCCCTGCGCAAAGACGAGGCCGGAGCCATGGCGTTTTTTGGCTTCCCGTTCGTAATGATGGATTATTAACATAAGATGCCCAGAGCACCAAAGCAAAATTCGAAAAAAGAAAGGAGGCGAGGCCTTGGCGATCTTTGTGGTACAACCGAGTCCACCATTGATCGGCGAGATAGAGATTGGTTCCTCCAAAAATGCCGTGCTGCCCCTCATCGCCGCGTCGCTGCTCACCGGCGAAACCATGCGCATCGACCGCCCACCGGCCCTCAGTGATGTAGAAATGCTGTGCCAAGTGGTGGAAAGCTGCGGCGGCCGGGTGTGGAAAGAGCAAGATCAGCTTTGCATTGAGGCGGCGGAATTGGTGAGCCCCACGGTGGAAGATGCCATGCGCCGCATGCGCGCCTCGGTGCTGGTGATGGGTCCGCTGCTGGCCCGCACCGGGCGGGCGCGGGTGGCGTTGCCCGGCGGATGCGCCATCGGCCAGCGACCCATCGATCTGCACCTAAAGGGTATGTCGGCGTTGGGAGCTCAGGTCACACTGCATCAGGGCGCCGTGGAGCTCAGCGGTACGCTGCGGGGCGCGGTGGTGTACTTGGATACGCCTAGCGTAGGCGCTACCGAAAACGTGATGATGGCCGCCACCCTTGCCAAGGGCGCCACCCGCATCGAAAATGCCGCCAAAGAGCCCGAGATCATCGATCTAGCCAATTGCCTTACGATGATGGGGGCCCATATCAGCGGCGCGGGCAGCAGTACCATCGTGGTGGATGGCGTAGAGGCGCTGCAAGGCACCCACTACCTGCCCATCACCGATCGCATCGAGGCGGGCACCATGGCCTGCGCGGCAGCCATCACCGGCGGGAACCTGCTGCTGCGCGGCGCACGGGCCGACCACCTGCGGGCGCTGCTGTTTAAGCTGCATGAGTCCGGCGTGGAGGTGATGGATTACCCAGGCGGGCTAAGGATCCGGGGCCGGGTGCACGAACCCATGGAGATCCGCACCATGGCCTATCCCGGCTTCCCTACCGACCTGCAGGCCCCCATGATGGTGCTGGCTTGCACTACGCCGGGCACCTCGGTATTTATGGAAACGGTGTTTGAAAACCGGTACATGCACGCGGGGGAATTGCGGCGTATGGGCGCCAACATTCGCGTGGAAGACCGTATGGCCGTGGTGGAGGGCGCTACTGCGCTGGAGGGCGCGCGGGTGCAGTGCACCGATCTGCGGGCAGGCGCGGCGTTGCTATTGGCGGGACTGGCCGCCCACGGGGAAACCGTGGTAGAAGATTTGCCCGGCCACATCGACAGGGGGTACGAACACGTCGAAACCAAGCTGCGCAATGTGGGTGCGCTGATTGAGCGCGTGGAACATCCCAACGCATCGGTTTGATACGGCCTGTTTTCGGGCGAGACGTTACCAAGCGTTTCGCCTTTTTTAGACCGAAAGTTGTTACAAAAATGTGTCGCACACTAGATATAGTGTTCGCTTGTCAAAACGTTGCACACATGCTACAATCTTTCTAATTCCATGCACATGTATGATGTAGGAGGGCGGTTCATGCAAAACCCCTTTCTAACGCTGGGCATACCGGCCACCTCGGATACGCGGGCGGTACGCGATGCATACCACAAGCTTGTAAAACTTTGCCATCCCGATATTGTACAAGGTGAAGCGCAAAAGCAGCAGGCCCAAGAGCGGATGATCGCACTCAATCTGGCCTATGAAGAAGCATTGCGGTTTGCCTGCAGGCCCCAGGTACGCATCTCCCCCGTTACGCTAGATGATTCATTGCGCCTGGCCAACCGTTTGCTGGCCCGGCGTATGGCCGCGTCGGCCCAGCGGGCGCTGGAGCGCTGCCCCCAGCGGGACGCAACCTGGTACTCCTTGCACGGCCGCGCGCTGCACGAACAAGGCCAATATGACCGGGCGCACCAAAGTTACCGCCAGGCCGTCCGTTTTGATCCGGAGAATACCAACTTCCGCATGGGCGCCCTCAAAGCCTACGTAGCGGCGCGGGAGAGCCAAAAGATCGGCCATCGTGTGGTGGATTGGGCCCGGAACATCGGGCGCTCAAGGGGTTGAATGTATGACAGAGAGTGAAGCGTTACGCGAGGGATGGGTCCATCTGGCGCTGGAGATGGGCGCGGCAGACGCCGTGCCTTTTGCATTGCGCGATATTGTGTTTGATCCCCGCACCCTGCTTAAGTGTATGTACGGCTGCCCGGATTGGGGCAAGCTGCACACCTGCCCCTCCCGCCCCGGCAGCCCCACCATGGCCGAGTACCACGATATGTTCAGTCGCTACAGTTGGGGGATCATCGTGCATACCCACGACAAACACGCCGCGCAAAAAATTAGTTATGAGCTGGAGCGTTTGGCCTATCTGGCCGGGTATCCGCTGGCTTTTTCCCTAAGCGATTGCGCCCTATGCAAAACCTGCGCAGGTCATATGGACGAACCCTGCCGCAACACCAAACAAGCGCGCCCGGCCTTCCATAGCGTGGGCATCGACGTATTCGCCACGGCACAAAAGCTAGGCCTGCCGCTGGAACCGCTGCTCACCCCGGATCAGGAACAAAATTGGTACGCGGCAGTTTTTGTAGAATAGCACATAAGCAAACACCTCCCCGGCCAAACTGCAATCAGTATCCGTTTGGCCAGGGAGGTGTTTGTATGTCCAAATCGCCAAAAAAGAATAAAAAGAAAAGGCCTGCCACTGAGGTACAATCTCAGGTCAAGCAATCATTGCAGTCCAAGGGTCTATGGAAAGACAATCCCCAGGGCGCCAAGTAGGGCGTTTGCTAATCCTCACCGTGCGCCGCAATATACTTCATGCTCACCCACCCAAAGATTCCGTCGCTCGTTTCCACATAGGCCCAGTCCTTCTGGATTTCGAGCACCATCAACTCGGTGCCCATTTCGGCAACGGCCACGATTCTTGCTTTGCTGCTGGCGGAGGCGCGCACATTCAAATTCACATCCACCACGCGGGCCAAACTGCCTACGCACACCCGCGCCTTTACACTGTCTTCAACGCCCGCCACGGCGCTCGCAGAATCATCAGAAGACTGTATAAAGAGCTGACTCCAGTAGAGTACGCCTGCTTTTTCGTATAGGCCCACGGCAATGTAATCGAATTCAGTGTTGAGGATGTTTTTGCGATGCTCCGGGCTGGCCATCCAATCGTTTACAACCACCCTGGGCGATGGCTGGCCGTAAGCCAAGTTCTCGCCACGGAAAGAAGACCGAATCTTAAATTCGTCAAAAACCGTTCTCCACTTGCTGCCGTTGGGGCGGGTATGGGAGAATTTGCGGGCAGCCTCTTCGGCGCGCACATCGGCGGCTGAATCCAAATCCTTGTGCTGCCGCAGTGCGGGAGCGCCTACTTTGCTGCGCTCTTCGTTTACCAGGCGAATCACCTCATTGGTATACGAACCGTTCGCTTGGGCGGTGGCGGTAAGCAGCAGCAGCATACCTACGCAAGCAACCAACAAAGCGGCGGCGGCGGAAATAACCTGAAGCATGCGACCTAGCTTTCCAGAAGCAAAATCAATGATGTACATTGAAATATCTTCCTTTCAATAGCTAGTCAGTTTGTGCTTTGGCGTGGTATTTGCGAAGGGTGTTCTAGGGTCGTGTTTCGTCGGGTGTGTTCTTGGCATCTATCCTAATAGGTAGGTTCCTTTTGTAATAGCTAGGTTAGTCATGCAGCTTCTCGAAATAAGAAAAGGCTGGTGCGCTGTACGGTTATCAAGGATCTGCTACGTATGATTTGCGGCCTAGCCGCCCCGCATCAGGCAACTATCATAAAATAGATAGGTTAGCATGTCAATACATTAGGATCTTAAGTCTATGGTAAGAATCAACAGGTGGAGATTAATTAATTTATAAGAAATGCTTAATAAATTATGTTTATAAATTAATCGGCCCGGAGAGCAGTGTTCTCCATCTCAAAAAACGGGGGAAGCCATCTGCGGCCGTCGGGCCGGGTATGAGAGAGGCGCTGGGCTTCCTCGCGGGTGTACAGGCCGCCGGTACTGAGTTGGTTGGCTTCCCCACGCTCCTCATTCACCAGGCGGATTAGTTCGGAAGTGGGGAGGGCGTTTTCCGCAGCCAATACATTTGCTCGAACCGATTGAACCAGGAAAGCGATAAGCAGCGCAACCACCGCAAGCAGTACTTGGAGGGCGCGCTGAAGCACCTTGTGCGCGGTTTTTACATTCATAGAGGCCACAGAGGCAGTTGTGGTCGCAGATATGTTCATCATCTTGTAAAGGCATCCTTTCTTACGTATTTACGTCTCATTTGTTTCTATTTTGCTCCTAGTTGTGACAATTGTACGAAATATTTGCGACTTTTGCAAGTCATCCAACCTTAAGTCTTGCCGCTTTTTGCTTAAGAACTATATTAATTCCATTTTATATTTGCCGATTTATATGGTATAATTATCTTCGTGGTGCGAAATAGGGCGGAAGGGGGAGAGGCGCTTGTCTCAGGAATACTACGAATTGCTGGTGCTGGCCGCACGGTATGTGTTTGCGTTGCTTGGCGTGATTGTGGTATGGCGGGCAACGCGCTGGTTGCGCCAGGATTACCGCCAGCGCAGATGGGTGATGAGCGCCCTGCCCGACGCCGGTTATATCGGTACCCTGTACGTAATGGAAGGCCAAAGCAAGCACCTGAGCCCGGACGACTCCCTGCCCCTGCCCACCGAGGGCCTGCTGGGCTGCGGTGCGGGCTGCGACGTGCGCGTGCTCCATCCCACTGTGTCCCGGCGGCACGCCATGTTTGAGTTTCGTACCGATGGCCTGCACTTGCGCCCCTATCGCGACGAACGCCTGCAGGTAGACGGCCATCCGCTGCCCCAGGGCTGCGAGGCCATATTAAACCATGGCGCCATCCTAACCCTAGGCGGTGTAATGCTGCAACTGCGGCTATTTGCGGGGGTGCAGGCGATCACGGCATTTGAGCCCGAACCGGAGCCCGCAAAGGGGGAAAGGGCATGAAGTCAACAAAAAACGAAAGCCCCATCCGGCTGCTTGTAAGCGCCATCGTGCTGTTTGAGGCCATTACGCTGCTGCTGATTGCCATCAAGCCGCCCTTTCTGAATACCGAAGCCCTGATGCTGGCGGTGGCGCTGCCGCTGCTGTGTTGGATCTCTACCATCCTGCTGCCCAAGTTTGTGCCCATGGATCAGCTTTTGATGGCTCTCACCAACTTTTTGTGCGGGGTAGGCATCATCATTTTGTACAGCATCGTGCCGGAACGTGGGCTGCGGCAAGCTCTGCTTTTTGCCCTAGGGTTGGGGGCCATGATGGCTGGCGTGCTTTTTGTGCGCTGGATACGGAATTGGAAAACCCTTTGCTGGCTGATGATACCCGCCAGCATCGGCCTGCTGCTGTTGCCCATCGCAGTTGGGGTGTGGAACAACGATGTAAAAAACATCATAGCGATGCGTTGGTTTGGGAACTTTCAGCCATCAGAAATCGTCAAACTGATGGCGATGCTGGTGCTGGCCCACTTCTTTTCCCAACGGCGGGGCATACGGCGCAAGCTGCCCGCCCTGCTGTTTGTGGCGGCATGCCTAGGCGTATTGCTGCTGCAACGCGACCTGGGCACCGCATTGATGTACTACCTTACCGCACTAGCCATGTACTTTGTATCCACCGGCAACGGGCTGATAAGTTTGCTGGGACTGGTGGGGGCCGCGGTGTCGGCTGTGGTGGCCTATCACATACCGGGCTTTGCCTACGTCAGGGTGCGGGTGGCCATTTGGAGAAATCCGTGGGACACGGCGCTGGGCTCCGGCTACCAAATCATACAAGCGCTGATGGCTATCGGTTCCGGCGGGCTTTGGGGCCTGGGACTTGGCCTGGGCCTGCCGCGTATCATCCCCGCATACCATACGGACTTTATATTCGCCGTAATCTGCGAACAATTTGGCCTGGTGTTTGGGGTGTGCGTGGTGCTGGTGTATGTGGCGCTGCTGGCACGGGGATTCTCCATCGCACTGCGGGCACGGCGTTCCTTTTACGCGTTGCTGGCCTTTGGCTGCACCACCCTGCTGGGCATCCAAACCTTTGTGATCATTGGCGGCGTCATCAAAATGATTCCTCTTACCGGCATCACCATGCCCTTTGTGAGCTACGGCGGCACCTCGCTGGTCTCATGCTTAACCCTTATCGGCTTTTTGCACGGTGTGAGCGCCCGCATCGAAGCCGATACCGAACAGGATATTGCCATCGTAGAGGCTTCTGAAGATACTTATGACTATGACTATGACTATGACGATGACGATGATGAATACGACGATGAAGACGATTGGGAGGTGGCGGAAGCGTGAAGGCAATGCGGCGCAACATGCGCCTGATCGTCGCCATCGTGATGTGTTTGTTTGTTGGCCTATTCGCCTACTTCTCGTATTCGGTGTACTTTTATGGCGGGCGATGGTTTAACAACCCATATAATCCCCGGCTTAACACACAAAGGCAGGCGGTGCGGCCGGGTACCGTGATGGACCGGGACGGCGAACCCCTCGCCTTTACCGACAGCGGGGGCACGCGCCGCTACGCCCGGGACAACAATACCCGCCGGGCGGTCTCCCATGTGATTGGCGATAACGCAGGCAATGTAAACGGAGTGGAGACGTTTCATGCCCAATACTTGCTGGGCTTTAAAACCAGTATTCTCGAGCGGCTAGCCCAGGTGTTCCAAGGAGGCGAGCGCAGGGGCGACGACATCTACCTAACCCTCAGCGCCAAACTCAATACCTACATCTCCAGAAACTTTCCCTCGGGCCGGTCAGGAGCAGTGGTCATCCTGAATTACCGCACCGGCGACATCTACGCCATGGTATCCAAACCCGACTTTGACCCCAACCGCATCGATGTGGCCAAGCGGGAGGAGGGCGGCAGCTCGCTGCTCAACCGGGCCACCCAGGGGCTGTATCCGCCGGGCTCTACCTTTAAGATCGTAACTCAGGCCGCCGCGCTCAACAACCTGCCCAACGCCCGCTCCCGCCCCTACGACTGCAGCGGCGCCCTGGAGGTGGAGAAATCAGTGGTGACCGAGGCCGGCAACAATGTACACGGCAACGTCACCCTACAAGAAGCCTTTGCTAAAAGCTGCAACGTCACCTATTCCCAGCTGGCGCTGGAGCTGGGGTATGACCGCATGAACACAGAAGCCGCCGCCTTTGGTTTGGGCGACAACTTTTTGTTCCGTGATCTGGTGGTGTACAACTCGATATACCCCACCGACAAACGCTCCGCCGACGATCTTGCCTGGTCGGGCCTAGGCCAGGGGCGGGTGCTGGTAACCCCGCTGCACATGGCCATGACCGCCGCCTGCATCGCCAACAACGGCGTGATGGTGGAACCCCGATTGTTGAGGCAGGTGACCGGCCCCCAAGGTCAGCGCCGTTTGTTGGGCGCGCCCAGGCCCTACCGCACCGCCCTATCGCCGGAAACCGCCGCCGCCCTGCGCGCCGACATGGTGGCCGCCGTATCCACCGGCAGCACCGGCAGCGGGGCGCGCATCCGTGGTTTTACCGTGGGCGGCAAAACCGGCAGCGCCGAAGCGGCGGACGACAAAACCATCCAGCCCCACGCTTGGTTTGTAGGTTTTGTGGATGATCCCAATCATCCGTTGGCCATTGCGGTGCTGGTGGAGTTCAGCGGTTCCGGCGGGCAGGTGGCCGCGCCGCTGGCGAGACGCTTCTTACAAAGAGCCATCGATTTAGGATTATGATTCAAAAATAAAGGAGAAAAGATTGATGAAAAAGCTTTTTATTCTATCATTATGCCTATTGCTGCTTGCTGCGCCGCTATCAGCACAGGCCGGAGTCACCCTGCGCACCACCTCCAACCTGTTTGCCATCGAAGAGGTGGCCCAGGTGTACATGGATGCCCTGTTGGCCTGGGAGCAAGCCACCGGCAACACCGTGGAAGACTACTCCGGCCTGCCCGATGAAATATGGAACACCATCGTGCCCCGGGATCTGCAAAACGAGCTCTACGATGTGCTCTATTACTACATCGCCGACGACGCTTCCGCCGCCATATTGGACAAGGTGGTTTCCCTGGACGAGGTAAAGGCCGCCTATCCCGATGCCAACATACAGATCAACCCCCTGGCCGCCGAGGCCGACGGCAAGGTATATGCCATACCCGTAACTTATTACTGGGAGGCCCTGTATTGTAATGCCGATCTGTTTGAAACCCACGGCCTTGAGCTGCCCACCAGTTGGGAAAAGCTAGGCGCCGCAGTGATGAAGTTCCGGGAGTCGGGCATCCCGCCCATCGCCCTATCCCTCACCGATTATCCCCATCATATGTTTGAGGCGCTGATGCTGGCCACCTGCAGCCCGGCTGATCAAGGGGCCTCCCCCCAAGGCGCGGCAGACATGCCCGCCTCCTGGGCCGACGCCCTCGACCTGTTCCGGGGCCTGTATGGGGCGCGCACATTCGGCCAAAACTCCCTCCATGCCAGCGAGCTGGAGACCTCCCAAGCCTTTATCGACAAAGAAGCCGCCATGCAATACGATGGCTCCTGGTTCTTATCCCGCATCCCGGAAGAATCCATGAACAGCACCGTGGTGATTCCCTTCCCCGTGTACACCACTGCTGCCGATCCCGCTGCGCTAGTAGGCAACATGTCCATGGGTTTCTACATCACCCGGGCCGCCTGGGATGATCCCCAGCGCCGGGAAGCCGCCGTATCGCTGCTGCAGGCCCTTACAACCGTTGAGATACTGTCCAAACTAGTAGGGGAGCCCCATGCCGACGACATCCTGGGCGAATCCATTCAGGCGATGCTGGCCGGGGCCACCAAACTGTACAAGCCCGTGGGCGAGCGTTTGACCTCCGACGCCCACGAAATCCTGTTCTCCAGCATCCCGGGTGTGGCAACCGGGGACACACAGGCGGTCGATCTCCTGCAACAAGTGATTGAGATGGGCGCGTTTAGAGTAGAAAATTGAGTAGAAAATTGAAAGCAACAGAATTGACAAACCCAGCGGCCTATGGTATAGTAGGCATCGTTCCAAGAATGGTGCCTTGGCTCAGTTGGTAGAGCACATCGTTCACATCGATGGGGTCACTGGTTCGAGTCCAGTAGGCACCACTCAACCAAGATAATCCGAACCTTGTCCCAATTGGGGAAGGGTTCGGATTTGTTTTGCTTTTCAGCATCCGCTTGCTTTGCCTTTTTTGCCCGGTATTCAGCCAAGGCCTTTCGGCCTTCTTCACTCTCGTAATAATGCTGTATTTTCGGCAAGAGGCATCGGGCCAGCGCCTCGTATTGGTAATCTGGAATGCGGCGAGATAACCAGAGATGAGTATGATACTTGGCGATACAATTATCCTTTATAAAGGCGAAATGAAATAGAGCGACATTTAACGCTCTTAGCAAGAATAAAGTATGATATAAGCGTTACCATGTTACCGATATCTTTTTGCGGTACAACTTCTAACGCGAATCAAGGGTTGAAGCGTTCAAGCCAGTAATCGTCTCTACAGGAACGAGTGCTTTTCCGAATTGTAGGGCCCGTGCCCTATCCTTGATTGGCGTTTTTAAGTTAATTTCGAGCTACCAGAGCATACCACTCTTGGACAAGTCTACGGGCACGCAACAGCTGTGTCCTGCTTTGGATCAGGCTAGGCTACCCAACCCTTGGAGATTCATTCTGTTTATACGGAGCGTGCGACACTCCCTTTCTCGCGTACCATAATCATCACCCGTATCAGGTAATTGTTTTCTTCCGTAATACAAATCTCATTCAGCGGATATTCTTCGTATGCGTCCCCGCATATTTCAAAGCCGTTCTTATCTATGTAATCAAGGATCCGCCTATATAATGCATCGCCATGACCATAGCCTCCGCGCATGTACCCAACGACATATTGCCCGGCAGGCTTTTTGTCATATCCCTCTGGATTGTAAAAATAGTAGCGGTCCGGCCAAACCCAATCGCCCTGCTTGATCCGTTCTTGCGAAAAAACACCCCAAACGGGATAATTCATGTCCAAATCCGGAAATTTTTCATGCATGTACTGATAAAAGCTGAACAGCGCGTCATAGTCATTTCTTCCCCGGCTGTAGTCATTCAATCCGCCAAGAATGATCGCTTCGGCTGGCATAAACTGTACGGTTATTTCTTCTTCATTTACATTCATAGCTGAACGAATAACTTTTTGGAGTGTATACAAAAGTTTCCTCGCCTGGATCCATTTTTCTATGATTGCATCGATTTTTTCAACTTGATGCGAAAACGCTTCCTCCGTTTGCTCAGGGAGCCGAATGTCATTGTTTCTTTTTATCTCATCCAGCGTCATGCCGGACTCTTGAAATGTGCGGATTACATTCACAACAGCCAACTGCGCGGTGGAGTAATAACGATAATTGTTTTCCCCCCGTGACTCAGGACGAAGCAAACCAATTCGATCATAATGCCGCAACGTTTCACGGGTCGTCCGCGAAAACTCCGCAAATTCATTTATGGAAAAATGATTGCCGCGTGCCATATGCGCTCTTCCTTTCTCCACTATATTTTATAGAAACAATATATGTCAAGACGGGTATGAAGTCAAGATAAATCTCTGGGTAACACAAAGGTTTTGTTTGTACCCGCTTCCTCAACCGTAAAAGGCGTTCATCCCGGGCCAATGAATGAGGCAGTATGGGTCGACAACTTCCTTCTGTGAAGGAAAAGGTCTTATTGACATTTGTGTAACACCCTAGCCTATGATGAACATGAGATGATATAAGATTGCGTTACGGCCAAAGCCAAGCAGATCGAAAGGAGGGGGCATAAGTGAGCGCCGCAGAAAACAGATGCAAAAGCATTATCATGGTTGATGATGATACTACAAATTTGACTGTCGCAAGAAACAACCTTGCGGGCAAATACACTTTCTTTACCGCTCCATCAGGCGCTAAGCTGTTTCAGATTCTTGAAAAAGTAACGCCTGACTTAATACTGCTCGATATTGCCATGCCGGAGATGGATGGCTTTGCAATCATCAAACTACTCAAAAGTACAAAAAAAACCTGGGACATTCCCGTCATCTTTCTAACAGCTAAAATAGATCCTGAGAGCGAGGTAAAGGGACTGGATTTGGGGGCGGTAGATTACATAACCAAGCCTTTTTCAA
>WQXF01000036.1 GCA_009784985.1 Clostridia bacterium
CCCAACGCTCGGCATAAGGCCGGTGTCGCTGGCAGTGAAGTGTGTCGTATTGCCGTTAGCGTCTAGGACTGGAGTTTCTGCAAGCCCTAAGTTAGCTTCATAGTCGTCGGAAGGTTCAGGGCCGGGGTTGATTAGGGGGGGGTCTGCATTATGCCTATCCGCCCTCGTAAAATCGCTGCTGGCCGTGCTGCGCTCAATGACGTATGTCATGTTCGGGATAGCGTTCCACCTCAGCAGGATCGTATTGATCGTCTGAGCGGTCGCCGTCAGCGTAAGCCTTGGCCATGCGGGCGTCGCCCTCAGCACGGCGGAGAAGTGGCTGGTTCTGGCCTGTACCCCATCCTCATCGCCTGGGATACCGAGGTTGGGATTGGAAGCGACGTAGGGCAGCACGGTGTAGTAATAGGTAATCCCCCGTATCAGGTCGTCATCCACATATTCCAGCCTGCCGTTTGGCAACACAATCGCTTCCGAATAACCGGGCGCCCCTATTTCCACAAGAGGAGTGTGGCGTATTTGGTCAGACGGTACGGAGGACCCGTAGCCAGCCATCGCGGGAATCGTCGTGATGATCGGGGTCTTGTTGGTATCGGGGTTGGCGTCACCGATCCCGGGCGTTATGCGGTAGGTACGGTAGATAGCGTAGCTGATCTTTTGACCCGGGTCGGGCCTAATCGGATCCCAGCTCAGTTTCACCTGATTGTACGATGTAACCGCGATTCTGGGGACGATTCTAGGCCAAGTTGGCGTGCGGTTTACGGCGTTGGAGAGCCGGGACACTTCCTCCCGGCCGTTCACGTTCAGTGTGTTTACGGTGCCGAAGACCCTGATTTGATAGTGGTATACCGTTCCCGGCGCCAAATTCTCGTGCCTAAATTCGGTGGGACTGCCACCGGCGATTGTGCCAATGACTTCACTGGTTGTCAGGGGCGAGCCGGGCGGCTTACTCCAACCGGACACTTCATATCTGTCAGCGCCGGGAATGGGATTCCAGCCCAGCACGATGGTTTCAAAATCCATCACATCCGCCGCCAGCACAAGCGCGGGCCACGGCACGGTTCTGCCGGTGCCGGTAACACTGGGGGAATCGGTAACGTCTAGTTCCGGCCCAAGATCTTCATTGAGGGCGGTGACGCGGTAGGTATACACAATGCCCTCTATCGGGGTATCGTCGATCACGTACAGCGGTACATCCTTATCAGCGCCGGTAGGATTTCCGTTAACATCCAAGGCGTAAGAGGTTTCGCCCTTCACATTAAGGACTTCCACCGGGTCGCCATCGGAATCAAGATAATAGGCGTCCTTCAGCGGTTGCCAAGCCCCCGTCCCCGTCCTGCGCTCCACCCGATAACTCTTTGCATTCGGCACGGAACCCCAGGCGATTTGGATGGAACTGGCATCCAGGCCGGTCACGGCCATGGTCATGCTCTCGCCCAGCCAATTGATTTGGTGCGTTAGCACAGAAGGAAGCGAAACATACTGCACGATATTCGCTTCTGGAACGCCGGTTCCATTCACGAAGTCCACCCTGTGAACCGCACGCAGTTCAAACGTGTAGGCGACGCCCATTTCCAGATTCTCAATCTTCACTCCGGCGGGGGGATCGTTGGGATCCCCGCTGGCATCGACAATGTACTCCAATGTTCTGGGCCCTGTGCCCTTGGTTACGTACACCTCATAATACATTTCTATATCGGAAGGCGACGGCGAGTAAAGCAGCTCGTTCCATTCAAGGTCCAAATCGTAAACGCGTTGCCTCAAGGCATTGGTGCGGAACACTGGAGAACTAGCCACCATAAGCCGAGGGGTTGGAATCGTAGCAAACGAAGCTAGTATCTGATATTCCTGCACATCAATATCTGGGAATGTGCGGACGGAGTTAAAATTGAGCATTGGGCGAAGCGCATTGTAGGGCGGGCCAGCAGGGAACACATGGCCGATGCCGTTGCGCCGAACCTGCCATCCGGTAAATTTATATCCGGTATTCGTATGGACGGTCAAATCAAAGTTGTCATTGACATGTAGCAAATATTCGCCGCTAACCACCCCGGTGACCCGCTGGTCCTGCATCGTCTCCGCGGACTCATCGGGTTCGTAATGCGTAAAGCCCCATGTGGTAACAATGCCCGCCGCGGCATTGCTTGGGTTTATGATGACCCGCATGTAGTCAGGGCTTTCCATGCTCATCGTCGCCATCGCCACGGTCATCAACGGGCTAACCGGCGCAAAACCTTGCACCCGCAGCGTCAGTCCCATAGGCTCCGCCCCAGCCTTAGCCAGCGCCAAGATATACGGCTTGTCCGCCTCAAACAAATAGGAAAGCAGGTCGCCCGGCTTGGCGTTGACCATGGCAGGCGTATCGTCCGCATCAAACAAGTACATGCGCACGGCCACATCCTCAAGCAGGGATATTTCCGTAAACAACTCGTCTTCCGCGCTCAAACGGAAAAACGCGTACCCCTCGTCCAGCGTGATCTGCGTATCGCCAAAGCCGATATCCAGCAGATGCTCCGCGTAATCCGGCGGCAGCAGGGCGTCTTCCAACTCAGGAATTTCGCCCACAGGAATTTCCCCGTCTAAGCCCGGCTCTTCTGTGGGCTCCGGTTCTGTTTCAGGCTCCGTTTCCGGCTCCGGATCAAGCTCGGGTTCCGGCTCCGGGCCGGGCTCAGGCGTGGGCTCCGGCTCGGGAGTTGCCGTCGGTTCCAGTTCCACAACGTCCGTTGCCGGCGCGTCGGGGGGTATGTCTCCGGCAAAGGCAGTAAAGGAAGTCATACACAGGATACATGCCAAGCACATGGCCAGCCAGCGTTTCATAATCAATTGCACCTCACTCCGGTTGTTTTTGGGCAGCCTTTTCCATTATAATACCCAATTTACTCTACCACATTCTGCAACATTTGTAAACAGTTTCTTAGCATTTTCGGTTGTTTTGTAATGAAGTTGTGCCGCACAGGGAGCTAGAAAATTGCTGCCAAATTCGATAAGTTGTGATACCATACTATTGCAGCATAAAACCGAAAGGAAGTCCAATTGGTGGGATCACGTACAATGACCGCAGGAATCATCGCTAATTATCAATGCCCAGCCGCTTGCGGCCACTGTCTGTACGGTTGCTCGGCCCAGGCTCAGCCGGGATACATAGGCAAATCTACCGCCGCCAGGATTTGCAAGAATCTGAGCCGGTTGGGTTGCCGCAGCGTCCACATCGGGGGCGGCGAACCCTTTTTGAATCCAACCGGGCTTGTGACTCTGATCAAAACGATTATCGACTGCGGATTGCAAATTGACTACATCGAAACCAATGCCGCGTGGATAACCGATGACGACGACCGCACCCGGCAAATCCTATCCGATGTAATCCATGCCGGCGGGGACTGCATCATGGTGTCCGCCGACCCGTTTCATGTGGAGTTCATTCCCTTCTGGAAGGCGGAGCGGCTGATTCGTTTATTGAAGGAAATGGGCACGCAGCACTTTATTTGGCAGGAACGATACCTGCCTTTGCTCCGCAAGCTTGACCCGAAAAAAGCGTATAACAGTACCGAACTTCAGCAGGTATTCGGCTATGATGTTGTCGGCCAATGTGCCCGTGAGTACGGCGTGGGTTTTAACGGTAGGGCGCTCAATTTGCTCAGGAAATATGGGAAGAGAAGGCCCATAGCCTCACTGCTGGAGCCATGCCCGGAGTTGCGCAGCACAAACCACTTTCACGTTGATTTCTTAGGGCGTTACATACCTCCCGGTTGCACCGGCATGGGCATATTGATCGAGGATATCGGCAAGAGGCTTGATCCAGAGAAATACCCCGTCATGTCAAGGCTCTTTGATGGCGGCGTAAGCGCACTATTGGAATACGCCAAGGAGGCAGGTTATGTGCCTGCTTCGGAAGGGTACGTATCAAAATGCGAACTGTGTTTTGACATTCGAAAGTATCTGATCACCCAAGATCGGCAAGCCCATCCGGATTTGACGCCTGATCGTTTTTATCAAGAGGATTTTTGATTGTAACCATACTGAAAGAATGGCGGTATTCATGGTGAGATACAAGCGTTAAAAAAGGGAGGAAGGATTATGAAAATCCGTTTGCTCGTACTTTTGGCCATTGTTTTTCTGCTGCCGGCCATGGCAACCGCGACTATCGGGCAGGCAAGCACTTTGGAATTCATCGAGCAGGCACTTTGGGTCAAGACATGGGATGCACTTGCTTGGTTGGGCGAAGAATACGGCGTCTTTACACTGAGTTGTGAATGCCATGGCGAAATGTACGGCAATCTGTCCGTCGGTGGGTTTTTAGCCACCGAAAATGCTACTGTGGTGGTGGATGAGACTCTTGGCAACGCATGCACTCTTACTTTCGAACCAAGCGCATATGACGCAGTGAAAGCAGAATTGGTAAAGCGCTACGGAGAGCCGCAAACTACTTCAGATGCCGATTCTACACTTGCTTGGGCCTTTCGGGATGCCGAGATTCGTTTGATGTACCCAGATGACGGTGAGCTGGCATTGATCTACACAAGCCTCCCTTCCCCAGTTCCTTCCCAGCCCACCTTCCAGCCTCCTCCAACAGCTCCAACAGCCACCCCCGCCCCCACCCGTGAGCCGCAAGCCGCCGCGCTCTCCCAGGAGAAGACCTTTGCATTTATGGAAAGGGCTTCTATGGCCGATGCATGGGAGGCGCTTTTAGCACTCATGCAACAATACGGTTTTTATGGCCATGCAACCGGATGCTATGCCGATATAACGGGCGACCTGTCGATCGCCGGAGCCAATGCGGACGTCGTGATGATTTTATGTGGTGATCACGAGGAAACAACTGTGTTTGAGACCACCGGGTTTGATTACGATATTTGGTTCAATCCTGAGGCATATGATGCAGTAAAAGAGGCATTGGTGAAACGATACGGAGAGCCAAAGACCATCGAAGAGCCTGATCATAGGCTTGTATGGTCTTTTCAGCAAACAGAGGTTTGTCTATTGCGCTCAAGTCACGGCAGAGTTGTATTGTACTATTCCTTGCAGCCAATCACAGATGATTCGAAACCCACCTTCCCGCCTCCTCAAGCAGTCCGCGCCACCCCCGCTCCCACCCAAGCAAAAGTGAATTCCTTTTCTGGCGAAGGCAGCTTCATTGCGTTTATGGAACAGGCTGCTCTGGCGTACTCACGGAAAGCGCTAGAAAAGATAGGATTGCAGTACGGTTTAGATGTGACAGAAAACAAACGCGGGGCCAGGCTAACGGGCAGCATAGCCGTCGGTGAGTACACCGCTCTTCACATGGATGCTTGCAGCCCCAAAGGCCTCCCGGGCTTTGATTGTTACGCGTACTTTGAGCCGGACGCATTTGACATTTTAAAGGCAGCGTTAGCGAAGCGTTACGGAGAGCCCGTCGCACTGTGGGGTTTTCAGGACGGTTTTATATGGCCCTTCGCGGAGGTGGATGTCTATTTAAAGCGCTCTGTTGCCGGCATGGTAGAAGTGCACTATGCCATGCAATCATTCTCCAATGACTTCTATCCCACCTTCCCGCCTCTTTTGGCAATTGAAGCTGCCCCTGCACAGGTTTCACAAATCACGACATCCCCCGGGGCGGGCGCCTTGGCATTCATGGAGCAGGTACTGCGTGTAAATTCATTGGAGGCGCTTGAGGACTTAGGCAAGCAATACGGGCTCACCGCAAAAAAGGAATCCGATTGGAAGTATACGATAAGCGGCAACCTATCCATCGATGGGTTTTCTGCCACTGAAAGTGTCGCGTATGATTTTGACTCCACTGGGTTTACTTGCAGTATTCAATTTGCTTCAGACGCCTATGACGCAGTGCTAGACGCATTGGTCCATCGATACGGGGATCCGAAGGTTACCTGGGGACATACCTCTTACCTTGTTTGGGATTTTGAGAGGGAGAGTGTACAGCTATACCGATCTTCCTTTAACGGGGGCGTAACCTTAAGCTACTCCCCTAGCGAATCCTCAGATGAATCCTAAGTCTCAAAATGCGAGGCAAAATACGCTGTTATATCATGTCAATCAATAAACCCGCAAGGAAAGCGAAAACCATACAGAAAAGAATGTATACCACAAACCGCTTCATCCCCAACACGATTTTTAGTGCGCCCAAATTCGTGATCTTTGTTGCAGGGCCGGAAACCATAAACGCTGCGGCGGAACCCAAACTCATTCCGCCGGCCATCCAATATTGAAGCAATGGCACAGTGCCGCCGCCGCAAACATACAGCGGAACACCAATGGACGCGGACATCAATATGCCAAATGCCCTATTGCCTCCAAATACCCGCACCATCACATCATCCGGCATATACCGTTGAAACATAGCGGAGAGCAGTATGCCAATCAAAAAATAAGGCGCTGTGATTTTGACATTGCGCCAGATATTTTTGAGCAGCCGAAATAACAAGCGAGGGTCTATGTCCCGGTTCGCCGGTTCAGAAAATCCGGCAAAACGAAAATAGCCCTTCCCTTTTTTGGTATAGAAAAAATGCACACAAAGGCCTGCCGCAATTCCACAAATAAAACATGCGGCAATGCGGATGGCCAGCGCGACAGGCCCCAATGCGGCACTGTAAATGATCAGTTGCGGGTTGAGCAAAATAGAACCCATCATAAACGCGGCCAGCCAGTCATCCTTGATTCCCCGCTGTGAAAAAGATGCGGCGATGGGGATCGTGCCATACATACAAAGGGGGGAGGCGATGCCGATGGCGCAAGCGGGAATCACCCCAAGCACGCCCAGCTTTTTGCTTTGCAGGGCTTGGAATGATTGGTGGATTTGATTCTTGCCGAATACCGAGATCAACGAACCGATAACAATACCAATCGCCCAATAGCCAACGATCTGATCAAACTGAATCGAAAAGAAGTACCATAGATAGATTGCTTCGCGCCGCAAAACATCAATCATCTATGGTAACCAGCGTATATGCCCGGCTTCCCAAACCGATTGCCTCGGCATGCTCCAATGTAAGGATGCCATTGCGGGATTCTATGCGCCGTATAAGAGAGGCCCCGTCTTCTGCTGCATAAACCAAATCGATGCACGCCTGGTCCAACGCCACCGGGTCAAGGGACGCCAAAATACCAATATCGTGCATATCCGGCTGGGCAGGATTGCCCATGCAGTCGCAATCAACGGACAGCCTGTTCATCACGTTGATATACAGCACATTTCCGCCCAAATGATCGGATATGC
Source organism: Clostridia bacterium (assembly GCA_009784985.1). Lineage (GTDB taxonomy): Bacteria > Bacillota > Clostridia > Christensenellales > Aristaeellaceae > WQXF01. The sequence goes on from WQXF01000036.1 coordinate 7,208, forward strand.
TTAAAGCGGCTTCCGCCATACCTTTTAGGAATCTGTTTTGATCGCCTGTCCAGCCGGTTCTGCGCTCTCCTCCCGTATGGATCAAACTCTTTCCCGCTGCCGACGCGATACCGATTGACAGATTTTTGATTGCTCCGCCGTATCCGGCTGACCCATGGCCTTTGAAATGGGATAGTACAACATAGGAATCATAATTCGGAAAGTTGGCGCCGACAACCACTTCGCTCAAAACTTCACCGGCAGCAATCGGCAGGCTGATTTCTCCATCCGCATCCAACAGGTCAAAGGGGGCTATATCTAAAAAGCCGTGATCCTTGGCCACTTGCAGATGCATCGCGCTGGTTGCGCGGCGCCCACCGGCCGTATTGGTCTCAACAATCGTGCCGCCCACCAACTGCACCAAATCCCCTATAAGCGCGGGCCGGAGGTAATTGCTGTTGGGCGGCTCCCCTGTGTGGACTTTGATGGCGACATTGCCCGTGGGTTCGACGCCGAGGGCCCCATAGATTGCGGTCAAACTCTCCGGGCTGATATCCGCAGTCATGTAAACGATGGGCAAACCAGATGTCTGGTTTCCTGACGCGCCGCTGCAGCCGGAGAAAAGCGCGATCATCAACGAAATGACAAAGAATAATGCAAGTGATTTTCTTTTCATGGTTTTCCTCCTAGTCACACAATTGCACACCCAAATAGTAACCGAATATCTCTAGAAAGACAAGCGCTTTTACATTTGCATAAAAAATGAATGCAACTCCATTCCCCCTAGAAAATGCACAATCGATGGAACAAAATGGCCCTTTGATGAGTCCAATAGACATACTGTCATGAAAGGCTGGGATATTCTTGAAAAAACTGATCTCATTTTTGTTGGCGCTTGTGATGTTCCTTTGCGCTATGCCCTTCCAAATGAATGCTGAGACCGCCGCGCCGGTAAAAGACGGATTCACCCTTGTACCAACGCTGTACGGAAAAACAGGGATCGATGTTTTAAGCGCGTTTGTGCTCACAACCCCCGAGGCAATCACCCTCGAAGAGCTTAATGTTGCGCTGTCGATTGATGGGCAGCCAACACCGGATGTTGCGCAAAAAAGCGAAAAAGAATTTTTGATTACCCCCAGCGCCACATTGTCATATAATTCGTTGTATTTGTTTAGGCTCCAGCGCGAAGGCAAAGCCGACGTGACATGGGCATTTCAAACCACCGCAAAATTCCAAATTACCTCAAGCTATCCGAGCAACCAAGCCACAAATGTGCCTAAGAATACCGGGATTGAAATCACATTTTCCAGCGAAGGCTATTCGGCCATAGACGAGTTTTTTAGCATCTCCCCCCAGGTGGAAGGGCGATTTGAAACCCATAAAAACACGGCGGTGTTTGTGCCCAAATCCCTGGATTACGCAACGGTATACACCGTTACGCTAAAGGCCGGGATCAAACTTGAGGGAACAAACGAAACAATTGCCACAGACCATGTATTTGCTTTTGAAACCGAACCGGCCCCTAAATACAAGCCTCCCGAAAACTCCGAGCGCTTTCATTTTTTTACTAGGTATGCGGAGCTGCCCACCATCGAGCCGCCAACCATGAGTTTTCGGATAGACTCTTCTTTCCGATTCTTTTTGCCAAACCCTACAATCAGCGTATATAAATTCAACAGCAATGAGCAAGCCATAGAAACCATCCGAAAAATGACCGGCGCGCCGCGTTGGTCGCGATATGCCAGGGAAGAATACCTAATCAGCACATCGGATTTAAATCAAGTGATGTCCTTTGGCGCAAAAGATACCTATGATGCCAACAGATACAGCTTGTCCCTGCCAGATAGCCTGTCACAGGGTTTTTATCTGATCGAGGCAACCCTAGGGGACTCCTGCGACCAAATGATTGTGCAAATAACCGACTTGCCTGTGCAGGTGATCGCCGCAAGCAACCAAACGATCATATGGGCAAACGATTTGATCACGGGGGAACCGGCCCCAGGCGCAACCGTATATGATCAAAAGGAGGGCAAGACCTATAGTACAGATGCCGATGGTGTGGCCGTAATCGGCAGGGCCCTTCAAAACGATCATAGCGAGGGGCTTACCATCACCGCGCTGGATGGTAAAACCTGTGTTTGGCTCCACACACCATCCTATGATTACTATTATTTTGGCGGGTATTGGTTTGATGGGGGGAACGAAAACGAAGCGTATTGGACGGCCTTGCAGCTTGACCGCACATTGTTTAAGCGCGACGATACCGTTTCGTTTTTTGGATTCGCCCAAGACCGTAAGAACGAAGAAACAATCCAACATGTTTCCGTTGTGTTGACCCAAGGATATGGATATAGGCATGGCTTTTATGGCCCAAGGGACATCCTGTATCAACAGACCGTTCCTGTACAAAACGGCATATACGCCGGCGAAATCAGGCTCCCCAATTTGGATGCCGGCCCTTACTGCCTAACGGTGTATCACGGCCAGGTTGCTTTGAGCAGCACTTACTTTACCGTGCAGGAGTATGTAAAGCCGCCCTACAAAATCGAAGTAACCGCGGATCAAAAGGCAGTGTTTGTGGGCGACTCCGTGACATTTACTGCCAAAGCGGGTTTTTTTGAGGGGACGCCCGTGTCTGATCTGGACGTTTCTTACCAGCTTTGGAGCTATAGATTATTAGCTTCCGGCAATGGGCAGGGAAAAACAAATCTGGACGGTGAAATAGAAGTATCGCAAAAAATCGCACCCCAGGTTGATGCCCAAGGCGAAGGATCGCTAACGTTTACGGCCGAGGCCACCCTTCCCGAGATGGGGAGAACCACCCAAAGCGTATCGGTTCGTGGCTTTATCAATGATATCGACGTAAATATCCAGGCCCAACGTACCAACGAAAACGCCACACTCACCGTTGACGTCCATTCCATCACCCTAGACAGAATCAACGACGGCACAGCTCGGCACTACCATGATTATTTGGATGAACCTGTGGCGGAAAAATCTTTGTCGGTTGCGGTGTATAGGGTCTATTATGTCAAAGTGCAAGCTGGGGAGTATTACGACTATATCGAAAAGAAAAACAGGCCAAGGTATAGATACAACCGGATGGAAGAGCTCATCGAACGTTTTGATATCGTGACCGATCCAGACGGCACGGCAACAAGGAGTTTTACCGTTCCCAACAGAAAGGACGAGAGCTATTTTGCGGAAATAACCAACGTGGATGGCAACGGGCGGGCCATGTCACAACGTATCTATATAGGCCGCGATTATTCAAGCTACTATTATTACGCAAACTCCAACGATTATTATCTGGACGGCGCAAACGATGGTTATGCCATCGGCCAGGAAGTAAACCTAACACTCAAGCGCGGAACCGATACAGTTGAAAATGGGAATGTTCTGTTTATTACGATGCAGCGGGGGATCCATGGGTATCAGGCGGGCAAAACCCCTTATATCTTTACGTTTGGTGAGGAACATATCCCCAACGTTACGGTAAACGCTTATTATTTTAACGGATTTACCTATCAATCAAGCTACAATATGAGTGCTTATATTTGCTTTGACTACGCAGCCAATGACTTGACAGTAACAGCGGTTACCGATAAAGACGTGTATCAACCCGGCGATATATGTACCATCACCATCACCGCAAAAGACAAAGACGGGAATCCCAAAGAAGCAACTGTCAATATCAGCATGGTGGACGAAGCCTTGTTTGCGCTGCAGGATTATCACGTCAATACTCTGGCCTCCCTATACCGCGGGTTAAGTTCGGGGCTACGATTTGCCACATCCACACATCGGACGTATGAAGGAGTTATGTTAGGCCTGGACGAGGCGGAGGCGCCCCTTGCCATGGCCGACAACAGTTCCCCTTCAGCGACGTCTGCCCCGGGGATGGGAGGCGGCGATGAAACCTATATAAGGGAAGTGTTTAAGGATACGGCTTACTTCAGCACCCTTCGCACAAACGAGTTGGGCCAAGCCGTGTACACGTTTCAACTGCCGGATAACATTACGTCGTGGCGGCTCACAATGTCGGGCATCAGCAATGACTTATACGCGGGCAACGGCGTACAAAACATCCTGGTGACCAATCCTATGTTTTTGAGCTATACGCTCAATAACACGTTTTTGATCGGCGATGTGCCAACGCTTGGCGTAAATGCCTATGGCACAAGCCTAACAGGGGGCGAAACCGTAGAGTTTGCTGTTTGGGATGAAAACGCGCCCGATCAAAAATACACGGCAGGGGGCGTTGCGTTTGAGCGTGTGAACATTCCCCTTTGGCAGATGGATACCGAAGGCGCGCATACCCTTGTTATCCAAGCCACCGTAAACAACGGCAAAAGCGACGCGGTAAAACATGCTTATCAAGTGTTCCAAACCTATCGGCAGATCGATACGGCCACGTATTACGATGTAACAACCGATACGGTATTTGACGTGGGGGTCGGCGGGCTTACCCAAATCACCTTTACCGACCGGAGCCAGGGGCAGTATCTGTGGCAATTGCTGGGCATGGGGTATGTGTACGGGGATAGAATAGAAAAACTGTTGGTACGGCGCGAAGCAAACAAAATGATCGCAGAATATTTCCCTGATTTTGTTTTGTATGCCATGAACGAAAGCTTTGATCCCAAACCTTATCAGCGGCACGACGGCGGGATCGCCATATTGCCCCATGCCGACAGCGACCTTGAAACCACCGTAAAGCTTTTGCCTTATATTCAAAACGAAATCAATATCAACGCCTTAAAGAATTATCTTTATAACATATACGAGGGCGACAATGCCAACAACAAAATGTGCGCGCTTTATGGCCTTGCCATGCTCAAAGAGCCTGTGCTTTTGGACTTGGATGGGTATGCCACGCTGGACGGCCTACCGGTGAAAGATATCGTGTACATCGCCCTTGGGTATGATGCGCTGGGTGAAACCGGCGCCGCCTCCGCGTTGTATGACAGCCGGATCGCCCCGAATCTGGAACAGATCACGCCGTATTACCGTGTGAATACCGGTGTGGATCACGATGATATTCTGGAGGCCACGTCCGCCGCGAATCTCCTTGCCGCAAAACTAAATAAACCTGAGCGGGAGGGGCTCTACCAATATTGCATCCAAAACCGCACCACAGACATATTGATCAACGTCGAAAAGCTGGCCTACATCCGGCACGAGATCGACAAAAGAACCGAAACAAGCGGCAGCATCACGTATACATTGTTTGGCCAAGCGTACACAAGGGAACTCGAAAACGGTTGCAGCTACACGCTTAGCATTCCGGCGCAAAACATAAGCGAGCTTGTGCTCCTGGAAGTAACGGGTGACGTTGGCGCAGTGTCGGCTTACAAAATCCCCATGACAGAGATGGGGCATATGGATCCTGATATCATCGTGAACCGGCGTTATTACAAAGCAAACGGCAAAGAAAGCGGCCATGTATTTGAGCAGGGCGATTTGATTCGCGTGGAGCTATGGATCGATTATTCCGCCAAAGCGATACAGGGCGCCTATTGCGTTACGGATTACTTGCCCTCCGGACTGGAATATGTGAGCGGTTCCGCAAAAGTCGACGGGACAAACGATATTGGCTATGGATACTTCCGTTATGCCAAGGTAGAGGGGCAAAAGATCATGTTCTATGATTACAACAGGAGGTTTAACAAAGGGTATTTGTATTATTACTACGCCAGGGTGATCAGCCCGGGAACATTTAAGGCCGAGGGCGCCCTTGTTCAAAACCTAAATGCCAAGGACTCCTTTGCCGTTGGGGATGACAGTGTTATGGTGATCAACTAGAACTGCTATAATGAGCGCAAAAATCACCGGAAGGAGAACCGGCCATGACAACCAGGTGTATGCCAACGCAGATAAAGGCTACTGGTTCACATAACTATTTCTCATATATATTTTGCAGAATCCGTATCTGGTTCTCCATGATGATGCGCTCCCCCTTGGGCTGGCCAAGCAATATGGTGTCAAAGGCGGCCCTCACCGCCTCATATCCCTGGCGGAAGGGCTGCTGGCATATCACCACCTCCACCAGGCCCCGGCGCATCATCTCCACGGTAGAAGGCACATTGTCAAAAGCAAACACCCGCGCCTGCCGGACCCTCCCGGCATCGATCACTGCCCGGCACACCTCGGCCACCCCTGCCGCCACCACAAACACCGTGTCTGTTTCCGGATGTTGATCCAGCAGCTCCCTAGCCCGGCCATAAGCCAGGCCTGCGTCATCCTGGGCGGACACGCGGCCCACGATCTGTATGCCGGGCGCATGCTCACGCAGATAATCCAGCGCGCCCAGCAACCGCTGCCGATGGCCGAGCACGGTGTCCACGCCGGCCACCACGCTCAGCTTGGCCGCTCCCCGGGTGCAGATATTCATGATGGCGGCGGCGGTAGTGCCCCCGGTATAGTAGTCGCTGCCCACGTAACACACACGCTTGCAGTGCTCCAAATCGCTGTTGAGGGTCACGGTGGGTATGCCCTCGTCCAGCAGCCGGTCCACCCGCCCCTGAATATCGGGCTCGTTGATGGGATGCAGCACCAGCGCGCTCACATGAGACGCCAACTCATCGATGGCCGTTAGCTGCGCTTGGGCATCATAGCCCTCCAGCTCACGCAATTCCACGGTCACCCCGTAGTCGGTCAGCTCCCGCTCGGCTTGCCGGATACCCGCCACCACATCGGCAAAAAAGGGATTGCCCCGGCCCGAGTGGATCACGCCGATGGTGGGGGCGCTCCTGCGTACCGTTAGCGCACGCCCCGCGATGTTTTTGGTGTACCCCAGCCGCTCGATGGTTTGCAGAATCAGGGCCTCGGTGTCGGGTTTCACCTTGCCGCGGTTGTTGAGCACCCTGTCCACCGTGCCGCGGGATACGCCGCAAAGCTTAGCGATTTCTTTGATTGTCAAGAAACCATCCCCCTTTTACCCAACACCAACATCGCCCGCTCCAGCGCCGCGTCCTCCCGCAATCGCCCGCTCTTTACCGCAAACTCGGTGTCCACACACAACCCAACCGCTTGCTTGAGCCCTTCCAGGGTATAACCCCGGGCCTGCTTTTGCACCCGGTCGAACACAAAGGACTGTACACCCATCCTGCGCTGCTGGGCGGCCCGGTCAACGCCCTCGTCTTGCATCCACTTGAGGGTGAGCAGCAGCCGGTATTGCCGCAGCAGCATGGCCAGGATGCCCAACCGGCCTTCTCCAGCCTCCAGCATCACTGCCAGCAATTCAAAGGCCCGGCCCTCCCTGCCCTCCACCAGGGCGTCCACCAACTGAAATACCGTACACTCCAGGGAGCGGGCGGCCACGGTGTCGATATCTTCAGCTTCCACTGCCTCTCTTTCCCCCAGGTAGTGGGCCAGTTTGTGCAGTTCGCCGGTCAGGGTCGTCAATTCTCGCCCGGAGGTGAAAGCCAGGTGTTGGGCCTGGCGTTGGCCGATGGTTTTGCCGCCCTCGGCCTTAAGGGTGGCGCGTATCCAACGGTACAGCTCGTCGTCGCCCAGGGGATCAAACCGTACCACCGTGGCCAGCTTGTTTAAGGTTTGGCTCAGCTTTTTGCGCCCGTCGATGCTGCCGTGGCAATAAAACAGCAGCAGGGTATACTCGGGCAGCTTGGGCAAATACCCGGCCAGCCGCTCGTTATCGGCGGCCTCGTCCCTTGCGCGGCCAGATAGCAGCAGCGCACTGTCCCTTACGATCACCAACCGGCGTTCGCCCATCATGGGCATGGTTTCGGCAGCGGCCACAATGTCGCTGGCGGGGGGATTATCCAGCACAGTCTCGTTTAGCTCCGCCAGGCCCTCGGGCAGCACCCTCCCTCGCAGGCGCTCCAGGGCGCTGCGCTTTACGTGCTCTTCCTCTCCCTGAAACAAATAGATCCCGCTGGGCAATGCCTCACCCTTTAGCGACTGAAAAAAACTGGTGTGGTTGATGGTCATAATTCATGCTCCTCATATGGCAAAAAACTATGGATCGTTATGTTACGGTGATCCTGTGGATCAAACCGGATCGCAAGCGCGCCTCCATGATCGGTGCGCAATATCCGTGCGCCTACTTCGCTTAGGTTGCCCAGCACGACGGGAGCCGGGTGCCCGAAGTTGTTGTGCCCCACGCCGATCAGGGCCAGCGCCGGGGATGCCGCCCGGGAGAAAGCCGGGCCGGTGGAGTACCTGGAGCCGTGATGGGATACCTTTAGGATGTCGCAATCCACGCCCCGAAGGGGTTCGGTGTTCGAAGTCACATCGCCGGTGGTCAGCAGGCGGACGCCGACTATGTCAAACATCATCACCAGGGATAGGTCGTTGACATCCCTTGCCGCACTCCGGGCTTTGGGATGCAGCGCCTCCACCGAAAGCCCGGAGGCCAGTTCCAGCCGGTCACCGGCGCTTAAGGGCTCCACCGGTATGCCCCGCTGAGCCGCCGCCATCAGGCCGAAGTAAGACGCTTCATCGATCTGCTCAGCAGCCAGATCGCTGGTGATCCAGATTTTGCGGATAGGCACGCCCTGCTCCACCAAGTCCAATAGCGCGCCCGTGTGATCCCCGTGAGGATGGGAGATAAACAGCGCGTCCACGGCCAATCCTTCATGCCGCAGATAATCGGCCAAGGCGCCGGTGCCCTGGTTTCCGGTATCTACTACGGCTGTAAAGCCATTTACTCGCAACACCGCCGCATCACCCTGCCCCACGTCGAGCTGCACGTACTGGGGTCCGTGCCAGGTAAGCAGATAGGACAACCCAAGGGTGGCGATCAGCCCTGCTCCCGATACCGCCCATTTGCGCCACGGCTTGCCCAGGTTTACGATTTCTCCAATCAGCGCGATGGCCCCATAACAAGCCGCCACCACATACCAGGGCGGGGTAGCCACCCGCAACGTGGCAAAGGGAACCGCCGCCACCGTGTCCGAAAGAAATTTTAGAGCCATGGCGCAGCCACGCACCAACAGCGCCAGCGGATAGGCCAGGGGAGCCCAGACAAAGTCCAGCAGCGTGGCCGAGAGACCGGCCATCACTACCACTCCGGCAATCGGCGCCGCCACCAGGTTGGTGAACAGCCCTAACAGCGAGACCTCGTTAAAATACGCCATCACCAAGGGCATGGTACCCAACTGGGCAGCCATGGACACCGCCAGCGAACCAGCAAGCCAATTGGGCAGCCGAAGTATCTGTTGAAGGAGCCGCCTGAAACGCGCATAAAACAACGCGATGCCCAATATCGCCGAGCAAGAAAGCAACAACCCCGGCCCCCATAACGAAAGGGGATTGATGAGCAGCATCCCCCAAAATGCTGCCGCCAGCGCGGATAGGGTATCGTATCGCCGCCGGGCTTCCGGCGCGGCCTGCAACAGCATCAGCATGGCGCAGGCTCGGACGGTACCGGGCGGCGCACCCACCAGCAGGCAATACAAGAACAACGGCAAACCCAGCATCAACAGCCGGGGCCAGCCGCTCAGCTTTAGCTTTTTAGCCAGCCCCATCAACGGAAGCGCCACAAAACCCACGTGCAGGCCGGACACGGCCAGCAAATGGGCAATGCCGCTGCGCCGGAAACTCAGCATCTCTTCGTTGCTGATGTCCTGCTTCTCGCCGATCAACATGCCCCGGATCACCGGCGCGTGGGGGCCAAACAGCCCGTCCATACGATGAGATATGGTTCCGCGCAGCCGCTGGATCCAGATGCCCGGCCCGCCCCTAGGCTCTCCCATGATTTCCAAAGGCCTGTGGGTATACGCCGCCATGTACGCGCCTTCGCGCTGCAAGTAAGCACGAAAGTCGAACCCGCCCGGATTGCGCTGGCCTTGGGGAATAGTGACACGAGCCTCCGCCCACACCCTTTGGCCCAGCTGGGGCAATTCGCCAAACTCCTCCTCGTAAGAAGTATAACGCAACCACAGCTTGCCGGGTATGGGAAACGTAACGCCGTCCATGGTCAGTTCGGCATCGGTCAAGTACATGCTGGCGGCGTTGGGGCTCACACGGGGTTCCGTAACCACGCGACCGGTTACAAAACCTTGCCCCTCGGTTGGCAATGGGGGAATTCTGGCGCGCAGGCTGGTCCAGCAAAGGCAAAGGACAAAGCAGCAGATCAGCAACACCGGCCAGGTAACACGAGGCCATCGTAGACAGAGCCAAGCCAAGCACAACGCAACCCCACACGGGAGCGCCATCCACCAGACAAAAGGGACGCGCGCACCCGCCGCCACGCCCAAGGCGCTAACCGCAGCGGCCCACAGCAGGGGCGTGCGCACCCGAACCGACGCCAAGCGTGCCAAGGACTTTCCCCCTTATCCTTTGTGCTGATACGAATGCATTATAGCAAAAAAATCTTGCAGGGGCAAACCTTGCTCCTGTATGGAAACCTGTGTTCTGCATGTGCTTTTCGACTTTCTGCATATAATTTTGCGATTTATATGCAGAAAAGCCACCGATTGCTCGATGGCTCTTGGTTTTAAGCAACTCACCGCATCCGCGGCATCCCCGGCCTCCTGCGCTGCGCAGGCCGCGTCAAAATCTCTGAAAAGATCACGCCTCTCACCAGGGCCGACGCATCCCAGCGCTCGGGCAAAAAGTCTTGCGCGTTCATCACGGGCGCTTCCCGTGTTGGCTGTATCGGCGTAAGTTTTTCGCGCTCCTGCACAAAAGCGGGTGTTGGCTTGGCCGACTGCACAATTTTCTTGGGTGTTGGTTCGCTTTGTTGAGGCTCGGTTGGAAACGCGGGATGGGAAGACACAGTCCAGCCCTTGGGCGCGACCTCTTTCTCTTCGTTAAGCACTTTACCCAGCATATCTGCCCATTCGCTCCAACCCCGGCGCGGAGTCTCCTCTTCAGGCTTGGGCCGATAACCGTATACTGTCTCCTCGCGCTCTGCTTTTTTCCGCACTTCAGCATGCTTTTTTGCGTTGGCCGCAATCATACGAAACACAAACCAAATGATCGCAACAACGATTAAACCGTCCATGGCTCACCCCCCTCTCAATGGGCCAAAGGGCCACGCTTTACTTCTTCGGCAGCTCGGGGGCGGGGGCCCTATCCACACGGCTTACACCCGCGATTCCGTCGCGCATGGAGGTATCGGCGATCACGTTTTGCATCTGGTAGTAGTCCATCACACCCAGCTTGCCTTCTCTGAGGGCCGTGGCCATGGCGCGGGGCACCTCGCTCTCGGCCTCCACCACCTTGGCCTTCATCTCCTGGGTTTGAGCCTTCATCTCTTGCTCGTAAGCCACAGCCATGGCACGGCGCTCCTCGGCCTTTGCCTGGGCGATGCGTTTGTCGGCCTCGGCTTGGTCCATCTGCAGCTGGGCGCCGATGTTGCGGCCCACGTCTATATCAGCGATGTCGATGGACAGGATCTCAAAGGCTGTGCCCACGTCCAGGCCCTTGTCCAGCACGGTGCGGCTGATCATATCCGGGCTCTCCAACACCATCTTATGATGCTCTGCCGAACCGATGGTGGAAACAATGCCTTCGCCCACGCGGGCGATAACGGTCTCTTCACCGGCGCCGCCCACCAACCGCTCGATGTTGGCGCGCACGGTAACCCGCGCCTTGGCGCGCAGCTCGATGCCGTCTTTGGCGATGGCGGCGTTCACCGGCGTGTCGATCACCTTGGGGTTAACGCTCATCTGCACGGCCTGGAGCACATCCCGGCCTGCCAAGTCGATGGCGCACGCCTTTTCAAACGCCAGGGGGATATTGGCGCGCTGGGAGGCGATCAACGCGTTCACCACGCGCTCCACATTGCCTCGGGCCAGCAGATGGGCCTCCAGCTTGCTGATGTCCAGCGGCAGGCCCGCCTTGGTTGCTTGGATCATGGGCAGCACGATGCGCGCAGGCGATACGCGGCGGATCCGCATACCGGCCAGCGCGCCCACGCTCACCCGCACCCCCGAAGCCCGCGCCGAGATCCACAGGCCCATGGGGATAAAGCTCAACAGCACGATCAAGAAAATAACCGCCAACGCCACGATGATCAAGAGCATGAATTCTGACATTTCTGTTTCCTCCTCCAAATTTTTAAGTTGCAAGTTGTTTTGCAACTAAACTTTTTACTAGGCTTTTTGTACGATCACGCGCCTACCGTCCACCCGGGATACCACCACGGGCTGGCCCTTTTCGATAAACTCTCCCTCGGTCACCACATCCAGGCGCTCCCCATCAAACTGGGCCACACCCACCGGGCGAAGGATGGTGAAGGCCTCGCCGGTGCGGCCCACATAGGTTTGCAAATCGGCAAGCTGAATCTCGCTCTCCTCGTCGGTGATAGCATCGTTGAGCACCAGCCTCGACCTGGAGAGGGAACCACGGGCGGCGGATCGCAGAGCCACGGCGGCAACGATGGCCAGCACCGCAATGATCACGATGGTCATGCCCAACGCCGCCTGGGTTCCATAGTTGAACAGCGTAAAGCCAACAGAAACCAACAGCAGCAGGATGCCCGAAATGCCCGGCACGCCAAAGCCCGGTATGAATATTTCCAGCACAATCAATGCCATGCCCGCCACCGCGCAGATCACCAGGGGCAGGTTCGATACGATGAAATCCAACACAGGCGTCCCTCCTCTTTTTCTGTGCCCATCTTATTGTACAATATTGGGGCGACTTGCGCTAGTGGTTTGTTTATTGCGAAAGCAACTCCCCCGCCAACACGCTCAAATCATCCGCATAACAAACGGCAAGGGCAGGATTGTAGATCACACTGGCCGGATGATACAGCGGAAAGATGGGCGGCAAACCCTCCGCCTCCAGCCAGCGGCCATGGGCCTGGCCGATGGACAGCGCCTTGCCCGTCACCGCACGCAACGCCACATTGCCCAGGGTGGCGATGGCCCCGGGCTCCACCAGGTTGATCTCCCGGGCCAGCCAGGGCTGAAACAGCGTGATCTCCTCCCGTGTGGGGGGGCGGTTGGACACCCTTCCCTTGGCGCTTACCTTGGTGGGGCGCACTTTTACCGCATTGGTAATGTACAACTGAGAGCGATTCAGCTGCACCGCTTCCAGAAATTGATCCAGATTTTTGCCGGCCTTGCCCACAAAGGGCCTACCCGCCAGGGTTTCCTGCTCGCCCGGCGCTTCGCCGATCAGCATAAGCCGCGCCCCGGCCGCGCCCTCTCCAAACACAAGGATACGGCTCTCGCCCACAAATAGCTGGGCAAAAAACGCCGAACATGCCTCGCGATACTTATCGAATACGCTCATGGCTCCTCCTCCGTGTTTAACTTTAGCGTATGCAAAGCATCACGAATAGCTTGAAAATCTTCCCATGCCGGGCGCTTCTTGGATTCGTCGCGCAGCAATGCCGCAGGGTGAAAGGTGCACATCAAACGCACGCCCTTGCGCTCCAGCCACTTGCCTCTGTCACGGGTCACCCTGGTGTCCTCGCCCATGATGTAGCGCGCTGGCGTCGCGCCTAGGCACACAATAATCTGCGGGCGAATCAGCGCCACCTGGGCACGCAAGTAGGGCAGGCAGGCGGCGGCTTCGTCGGGTGTGGGCGCGCGGTTGCCCGGCGGGCGGCACTTGACGATGTTGGCGATATATACCTGCTCGCGCACCAATCCGATGGCCCCCAGCATCCGATCCAGGAGCTGCCCCGCCGCGCCCACAAAGGGGCGGCCCGTGGCGTCTTCTCGGGCGCCCGGCCCCTCGCCCACAAACAGTAGGGGGCTCAACACATTGCCTTCCCCCGGCACGGCTTGGGTGCGCCCCTGGCACAGCCCACATTTTTGACAGGCGCGAATCTCCTCCAGCAGCAACGGCCATAGAACCCGAGGACTTTTTTCTGCGGCCATTATTTCGCCCTTGCTTCGGCGGGAACCTCAAAGTCCGCAACGTTATTCCAGTCCATAAAATCCAGGCCGATCTTGATCTCGGCCACCAGGGGTTTGCTCTGCATCCCCGGCTGATTGGGCGTAAGCAAGGTGAGCATTCTGGAGGCAAACTCCGATAGATCGATCTCCACCCGCGCCAAATAGCCGGTTTCAACTTCCACAAAGGCGGCGACCGATATGATCACCGGCTCATAGGGCGGAAACAATCCCATGGCTTGGGGCCCCAGCGCCATCCCGACAGCCTGATCAATGTCTTCCTCGGTCATCCACTGGCGAAGGTTGATATCAGCACTGAGCCGCCAAGCTTCCTTGCCGTTCACAGGCTCGGCTTTTTCCGCCCGCAGACCCTCGGCCAAGGTGAGCAATTCAGTCAGCTCCGCAGCATTTAGCCCCATTTCGAGGGTTTGGCCATCCCACCGGGAGCCGCTATTTTCGTACAGATACAGCTTGCCATCCAGTTCCTGGGCATAGGCTTCGAATCGGGTGCCCATGGCCTGAAACAGCACATGAGCCTTGAGAGGCTCCGCAAAAACCTTGGCGGAGAATGCGTCATATACGGCGGTGTTCAGCAGCCCTTCCACGCCCACCGCAAGGGTGCCCTTTACGGCAAAGCTACTAATCTGCTCCATGGCCTGGTTGCAACGCTCCACGATGGCTGCCGGGCTATC
>WQXF01000037.1 GCA_009784985.1 Clostridia bacterium
GCCAGCGCCACGTGGGGATAGGTGCCGTACAATTCGGCAGTGTCCACAAAATCAATGCCCTGGCTGGCGGCATAACAAATCAGTTCCGCGCCCTCGTCCGCAGGCAGATCGCGCTGGAGGCGGCCCAGCGTCAACGTACCAAAGCAAAGGCTCGAAACCTCTGGCCCCCGAGCACCCAATTGAACGCGTCGCATGCTATTCTTGTACCTCGCGCACATAATACCCAACCAGCTCTTCGATAATCTCGTCCCGCTCCACACGGCAGATCAGGGAGCGGGCGCTGTCGTGGCTGGTGATATAGGTGGGATCACCGCTCATCAGGTATCCCACGATTTGTGTGATGGGATCGTACCCCTTGGCACGCAACGCCAGATACACACGCTTCAAAATCTTTTCCGCGGTGTTGGCGTTTTCGGTTACGGGCTTAAACTGCTGCGTATCGGGTCCAATCGGCTCGCTCATGACCGCACCGCCTTTCATATGTGGTGGCTATTAGTATACACCGAAGATGAGGAAATTTCAAATCATCTCAAAACGCGCTTTGCGGACTTCGTTTTGTGCATTTTTTATCCCGTAAAACTAATAGAGTGATTGACTTTTATATACAAGTAGAATATACTCAACTCCGAGTTGCGTAAATATATGAAAGAAGGGTGATTTCATAATATGGGTAAATGTATCAGAAGTTGGATGGGCAAGGGATTATCGTTTGCGTTAATGATAGCAATGGCAGTAACTTTTTTTGTACCAGTAGCACAAGCCGCAGTGACGAGAGACGAGGTAGGCTATGTGCCGGCCTATGAATCCTTGTGGTATTTATATAATGGAATGGTATTTAGGCCTGACTCTACGGAGTTCACAGAAGGGTTAGGCATTGCATATGACAGAGTGGATGAAATTCCTGAAGCCGCTTTCGAATTTGTAACAGATAGTATTGCTAATGGAGAATTTGAATGGAGCATTCAGCACTATTCTAAATTTTATGGTGACACAACAGTCTCGAAAAAAAGCCTTGAAAATAAATTTCGATTAGGGTATATGGGGAGGCGTGCAACTAAGAATAGTGCACTAGTGGAAGCAGCGCTCAGTGATATTGAAGCCCGGCGTGGAAAGTTATCTATAATAAGTTTTAATTATTTTGCAGGTCTAATGGAGGATCCTTATGTATGTGCAGACTATGCAAAAGATGAAAAAAGTACGAATATGTATTTATTCGGTAAGCAAGATCCTCATCCAATGGTGAGAATAAATCTGGAACAAATAGCGGATTTACTATACCCAAACCAAGAAGAGCTTACAATTAATGAATTTACTACGCTGGTCTCCATTTCATACATAACAGCACAGGAATTGTTAGACCAGTTAATTGAAGCCGAGCTAAAGCGTTATTTTGACGAGGGATTAACAGTCTCAGAAGCAGCTTTATCAAGAATAGATTCAGGATTGTCAAAAGGCTTGTTCGAAAATGAAGAAACATATACAGTAAGTGATTTAAGCAATTATCACTATGTTTCGTATCACATACCATATACACCAGAAACATTTCGACTTCTAATGGGAAGTGCGATAGCAACTGTCTCGGAAGAGGAAGGAAAAACAATACGTACGGATAAAAATGATGGAATAATTTCAGTGTATGAGTTTATGTACGGAGAAAAATATTTAGTAGAGGGGGAGCCTTCTACAAGTTGGCCTTTGGCCGATTTACTAAAAATAACAGCACCCGGTGTGGAATCATATAATGGAGCCACCATAAATAAAACAATAGGCATGATGGACATAACCGTTGCGCATTTTATTGAGCCGTTCTTAATCAATCAAGAACTGATAGATGAAGCGGTTGAAAGGTATGGGGTTGAGCCGATAGATAATTGGGACTATTATGATAACGTAGGGTAAATTTGATCACATACCCCCAAGAAGGTTGCTTTCTTTCGATTTTAGGTGGATTTTTTTCTTATACGGAAACCCGCGCTACCAACGCGGCCAAATGCATGGTATACTTACAGAATCTGAACACTCACTGAGGAGGGTCTTTGTATGCAGAACATCCCGCAGGTAAAGCTGGGCATCGTGGCGGTAAGCCGCGACTGCTTCCCCATCGCGCTGTCTGAGCGGCGGCGCGCCGCCATCGTGGCCGCCTATCGTAAAGCCGGCGGCCAAATCGAAGAAATCCAAGCCACCGTGGAATCCGAGCTGGACGCCCTGCGCGCCCTGGCCGAGCTCAATCAAAAGGGCTGCAACGCCCTGGTGCTGTTCCTGGGCAACTTTGGCCCCGAAGGCCCCGAGACCCAGTTGGTGGCCAAGTTTGACGGCCCCACCATGGTGGTAGCCGCCGCCGAGGAGAGCGGCGATTCGGTGATCGACGGCCGGGGCGACGCCTATTGCGGCATGCTCAATGCCAGCTACAACCTGGGCCTGCGCAACCTGAAGGCCTACATCCCCGAGTATCCGGTGGGAACCGCGCCCGAGCTGGCGGCCCTCATCGCCGAATTTGAGCCCATCGCCCGGATTGTACTGGGCCTCAAGGGGCTCAAGATCCTGTCCTTTGGCCCCCGCCCCTACGATTTCCTTGCCTGCAACGCACCCATCAAGGCGCTGTACGACCTGGGCGTGGAGATCCAAGAAAACTCCGAGCTGGATCTGTTTGCCGCGTACAACGCCCTCAAAGATGATCCGCGCATCCCCGGCGTGATCGCAGACATGGAAAAGGAACTGGGCGAAGGCAACAAGATGCCCGGCATCCTGCCCCGCCTTGCTCAATACGAGCTGGCGCTGCTGGATTGGGCCGAAGCGCACCGGGGCGCCAGCAAGTACGTGGTGTTTGCCAACAAGTGCTGGCCAGCCTTCCAAACCCAATTCGGCTTTGTGCCCTGCTACGTAAACAGCCGCCTGGCCGCCAAGATGATGCCGGTGTCCTGCGAGGTAGATATTTACGGCGCGCTCAGCGAGTACATACTGGCCTGCGCCACCGAGGTTGCGCCCACGTTGCTGGACATCAACAACACCGTGCCCGCCGATATATACGAAGCCGAGATCAAGGGCAAGCACAACTACACCCTAAACGATACGTTTATGGGTTTCCATTGCGGCAACACGTCGGCCTGCCATCTGGTCAAGCCCGAAATGAAATATCAGCTGATTATGAAGCGCGCGTTGGAGCCTGACAAGGAACCGGATATCACCCGCGGCACCCTGGAAGGGGATATCAAACCCGGCCCCATCACCTTCTTCCGCCTGCAGAGCGCGGCCGATACCTCGCTGCACAGCTATATCGCCCAGGGCGAGGTGCTGCCGGTGGCCACCCGCTCCTTTGGCGGCATCGGCATATTTGCCATACCGGAGATGGGCCGCTTCTATCGCCACGTGCTGATCGCCAAGCGTTATCCGCATCACGGCGGCGTAGGTTTTGCCCATGTAGGCAAGGTGCTGTACGAGGCCATGAAGTACATCGGCGTGCCGGACATCGCCTTTAACCAGCCCAAGGGGATGTTGTATCCGCAGGAGAATCCGTTTTAGTTTAGGGGATAGGGATTAGGGGTTAGGGAATAGTAAATAGAGGTTGCGGCGGCGCTTTGCTAGATTGGCCGCCTTTCCTCTATTTACTATTTTTCTATTCACAATGAACTAAGAGCAAGGAGGCAAGCGCGTGCGAAACCGATTAGCCAAAGCAATCCGCGCCTGGCGCGGCAAATCCAAGCATGACCGCCTGATCCCCACCGACACCCTGGGCAGCTATACCGGCGTGCCCGAAGACGAAGAGGATATGCCCGACCAAGATGCGGACGACCTGTAATTAATATGCAAACGCCAAACAAAAGTAGGGCGCGGCGACTCGACGCGCCGTGATTCGCCCAAAACAACGCGTTTTCGCCGCAATACGGCGGCGCGTCCGGTGGCCGCGCCCTACAATGGGCAGGCGTACCGTTCCTGTAGGGGCGGATTCCATATCCGCCCGCCGCCCGAAACATGATGTTTTGCACGGGCGAAAATGGATTTCGCCTCTACATGGATACCCTCAATCGTATGATAAACCAAAGTGCCGCGCAACCCCGCGCGGCACCCTTTCTCTATTAACTATAAACTATTAACTAAAGTAAGATGCAAATCATCCCGCCACTACCCTCGTTGATGATGCGTGTCAGCGTCTCCTGCACCTTAACCTGGGCGTCCGCGGGCATACGCATCAGCTTGTTGGCCAGCCCCTCGCGCACCAGATCGTTGAGTGACTTGCCAAACAGGTTGGTGTTCCAAATTTTGGTTGGATCGCTCTCAAACTCCGAGAGCAAGTAGCGCACAAGCTCTTCGCTTTGTTTTTCGGTGCCCACCACCGGGGAAACCTCGGTTTGGATGTCTACCCGGATCATGTGCAGCGAAGGCGCGCTGGCCTTCAGCTTCACACCAAAGCGGCTGCCTTGGCGTACGATCTCCGGCTCTTGAAGGGTCAACTCGCTCATGGAGGGTGTCACCAGGCCGTAGCCGGTCTCCCGCACGGAGCGTAGAGCATCGGCCACATGGTCGTACTCGGCCTTGGCGGCCACCAGCTCCTTAAGCAGCTTCAGCAAGTGGGCGTCGCCGTGGATCTCCGCGCCACACTCCTCGCTCAGGATGCGGTTAAACAGCCCATCGTGGAGGGGAAGCTCGTAGGTCATGCGCCCTTCGCCCAGCTGCATCTCGCTGCGCCGCAACGGATCGGCAAACTCGGAGGTGTCAAAGGCGTGGCCAAAGGCCTGCTGATCCCGCACCCGCATGCTGGCGCCGGCAGCCTCACGCAGGCATTGCAATACGTGCTGCACCAGCCAATGGTCGTCGTCCAGGGCCTGGAGCCAGGTGGGCACCTCCACCCGCACCTCGCGCAGGGGAAACTCGTACAGTACCTGGGTCAGCAGGCCTTGTATGTCGTCCAGCTCCATCTGCTTTACGTTTACCAGCGCCACCGGCACATCGTACTTCTCCTCCAGGGTGGCGCGCAGGCGTTGGGTATCCTCGTTTTGCGGCTGCTGGCTGTTGAGCACGATGATAAAGGGCTTGCCCAGCTGCTTCAGCTCGCTGATCACCCGCTCCTCCGCATCCACGTAAGCGGTGCGGGACAGATCGGTGATGCTGCCGTCGGTGGTCACCACCATGCCGATGGTGCTGTGCTCGGCGATCACCTTGCGGGTGCCCAGCTCCGCCGCTTCCTCAAAGGGGATGTCCTGCTCGTACCAGGGGGTGCGCACCATGCGCGGCACGTCGTTTTCTTGGGTGCCCAGCACGCCCTTAACCAGGTAGCCCACACAATCCACCAGCCGCACCTTTACCCCGGCATTGTCCCCCAGCCGGATCGCCATGGCCTCGTTGGGCACAAACTTGGGCTGGGTGGTCATGATGGTGCGGCCCGATCCGCTTTGGGGCAGCTCGTCTTGGGCGCGCTCCCGCTTGTGGGGATTGTCGATGAGCGGCAGCACCAGCTTTTCCATGAACTGGGCAATAAAGGTGGATTTGCCGGTGCGCACCGGGCCCACCACACCGATGTACACGTCGCCATCGGTTCGCCCGGCGATATCGCGGTATAGATCGAATTTTTGGTCGGGCTTTTCCATCACTGCTCTCTCCATGCCGTTCCCTCCTACACGCTGCGTCGTTCCATGTGTATGAGGGGAAAGAAAAAGATATTCAGTGAGATATTCAATCTGGATAGGGAACAAAAAATAGAATGCGCGCGTCTAACAGATTGGAGGTGAACCGCCATGAAAAAAGTTTTGATCGTTTTGTTTTCTATTCTGTTGTTTGCTGCCCTATTCGCAGGCCCGATGACCGCCGACAGTTTTGAGCCGCCGGTTTTTCTATCCATCACCGGCGTTGTGACCCAAGTGGGCGAGGAATTTATACAAATTGAGGATGAGGCTGGCAATCCCACAACCCTTTTGGTAAGCGAGGCCACCTGTTACCCCTTTGAGCAGGAGATCGGCGTGGGCGACAAGGTGACCGGCTACTATCGCTTTTCCCCCATTATGCCGCTGATCTTTCCGCCCCAGTACACGGCCGAGGTGGTCGTAGCCGGGATGCCCGAGGATCAGAGCATACATGTGGATCGTTTCAGCACCGAGCTAGAGGGTTTTGAAGGGATGCTGGTGAGCGAAGACGGCATGCTTGCCCTGCGCATTGATGAAAATACGCAGATCGTTACGAGTGATGGGGAAGGGTTTGACGGCGAACTGAATGGGCTGGATTTGGTGGTGATCTACGATGTTTCCACCCGAAGCATTCCTGCGCAAACGACGCCGATTGCTATCATTGTACTGCGATAGCCAATAATGAAAGAAGGTAGACTTTATGCAAAACCTCACCGATTCCGAAAAACAACTCGCAACCATCCGCTTGCTTTCTGAGCTTACGAAAGGCGTGGAGTCCCTGCGCAAAGAAGGCGGCTTAACCATTGAAGAAACCTTTGCGGGCTTGGAGGATTGACATGCCTAATGTCACCCTATCCGAAGAGGCCAAAAGGAATCTACATGCTATCCACGATTACATGCGTGCGCTGTTTTGATCCCACAACCCTTTTGGCAAATAGCGTCGATTGCGGTGATTGTGCTGCCGTAACCAATTAATCTCTTTTACGCACAGAAACCCATATTTCGCTCTTTAAATCTGGCCTATGAGCGTCATAACTTGCAAACCATATCATTGTGGGGCCATTTACTTGATATCCTGAAGTTGGAAGCCATTCCGAAATACGCGCATGCAGTTGTTTGCGCCCCCAAACATCATTGCGTTTCGTGTTATCAATTGCAGTGAATACCAACCATGTAGATGCATTTAATGACAAAACATCGAACCGACCCTTAAAATAATCGGGCATGGGCTTCTCCATTGCAATGCCAACATAAAGCGTGAACTCATCGCCCTCGACAGGGTTGCTCGGGTCATATTCATCATAAATCTCCAAGATGCCTTTCGGCTCAACCTCTGAGTATTCGGTTAACACGAGAATGCCATCATTCTGGATTTCTTGCCAGACAGCAGCGAAATGTGGGTTTGCTCCGTGATAAATTAAAGGTATTCGCCCCGATTTTCCCATAATATAGAAGGCGCCTTTTTCAACAATTCGATAATCCATTTCGATTCCTCCTTTTACTGTTAAGTGGAAGAACAGGGGTGGAAACGCTTTGAGGGTAATGGAATCTTTCCGAAACGCAGACGGGGTAATACCGTACTGGATTTGAAAAGCTTTCGCAAATGCGTCTGGCGATTCGTAGCCACATTGATGGGAAATATGGATGATTTTCTCACCACCCGAATAAAGCAACTCCGCCGCAAAGGACAATCTGCGTTTTCGAATATACTCATTCAAAGGCATGCCTGCAAGGTATGAAAACATACGTCGAAATTGATATTCAGAACAGCAAGCGATTCTTGCTACCTCGTTAAAGTCGATTGCATTGAGCAGATGTTTCTCGATGTACCGCATGGCGGCGTTCAAACTCGCTGTTGTATCCATCTCTGCCCCCTCTCCATTATAAGCATAACAAGCAGTTTAGCAAAAATCCCGTCATAAAGCGTATGGATTATGACGGGAAGCTGTACAAAACAAATGGAAAGCGGAAAACATTTTCCACTTTCCATTTTCAATTTTCCACTACATCCCTACTCCGCGCTCCCCAACACCACTTCAATCGTTAGCATCTCCCCGTCGGGTATCGCATCCCGATGGGTCAAATCCAGAATGCCGGGCACGCGGTATACCTCCAGCGTCACCTTGTCTCCCGGCACACGGGTGTTGACCCGGTCGATCAAATCCGTAAAGTTGCGCACGCGGCTACCGTTGATGGACATCACGATGTCCCCGGGCTGTATACCGGCCTTTTCCGCCGGGCTGCCGGGCGAAACGCCGCTTATTAGGGCCCCGGCAGGCAGCGAATCCGCTTCCACTTTTTCTGTGCCCGGCAGGGTGGCGATTTCTACGCCCATGCGCGGGCGCAGCACGCGGCCATGCTCAATGATGCTGGCCACGATGGGTTTGGCCACGTTGATGGGTATGGCCATGCCGATGCCCTCGATGCTGTTGTGGGGCGAAGTGCTCACAAACTTCATGGAGGGGATGCCAATCAGCTCACCCTTGGTGTTAAACAGGCCGCCGCCGCTGTTGCCGGAATTGATGGCCGCGTCGGTCTGTATCATTTTTACCAAGGAACCCTCTACCTCGCGGTTCACGGCGCTCAGGATGCCCACAGTCACCGTGTCCACAAACATCTGGCCCAGGGGGTTGCCGATCACGATGCCCCAGTTGCCCACGCGCTCCGCATCCGAATCCCCCATCACCGCGGCGGGCAGGTTGGCGTCCAGCACCTGGAGCACGGCCAGGTCGGTAAGGGCATCGTACCCCACCACATGGGCGTCATACTCCACGCCCCCAGCGATCACGGTGACCGCACGGGCATCGGCGATCACATGGTAGTTGGTAACAATATGCCCGTGGACGCTGATCACCACGCCGGAACCGGATGCCTGTTCCACCTGCTCGGGACGCCCGCTGAGCAGATTAAAGGCGCGGCCCTTGTTGCTCACGCTCACCACGCAGGGCATCACGGTCTCCGCCACCTGGACAAAGGGACTATCGAAACCTTCCAGGGTGGGCAGCAGTGTGCCCTCGGCCCTTGCACGGGGCGTAAGCGGCAGCGGCGCTCCCCCGCTCCCCATCCAGGCCAGGGTCAGCGCGCCCCCCAGCATGGCGCAGGCCAGCGCCACCGCAATAATTCCTAACCAATTCCTTCGCAAATCCGGCCACCTCATTTCAGACGCAAATCAGTCGTAGTTTGCTCTCTTTTGCAAGTCTTATCATACCACATTCCATACCCAGATGCACTCGTGGCGCTGGCCTTCCTTATATAGATCGTGCCACTGGGGCAGTTCGGCCACGCGCACCAAACGCGCGCCCAGTTTTTCGCATACGCGGCGAGAAGCCGTGTTGGCGTGATCGTTGGTGATCAGAATTTTTTGGTAGCCATGTCGTCGGATCAGCGGCAGCAGCAGCTTGCAGGCGCGCCCGGCGTATCCCCGCCTGCGAAATTCCGGCTCCACAGCATAGCCGATTTGCCCGCCGTAGTACAACGAATCCGTCATGCCGATGCGCAAGGAAATCTCCCCCGCGCGTTTGCCTTCTGCGCGAAGCTCATAGAGATAAGCAGGTACGTAGCCGATGTCCGGCCGGGCCGGTTGCTTTTGCACACATACCAAGGTGAGGTCCTCATCCTGCAGCTCGCCGGTTTCGAAAAACTCCACAAAGGGCGCAGGATGGAAATGATCGTCCGTGGGGTGGATTTCGATGCACTTCATACCGGCTTCCTCCCGATGTACAGATAGTGCTCGGCAAAACTCAAGATGTCCTGGCGCTCGCACAGCTTTTCGGCATAATCTATCCAGGCGGCCAGCACCTCGGGCGGTTGAATCAGGAGGTTGGCCTCGTAGGGTGATAACATGCCCTCGGCGCTCAAAAAGTGCAGCTTCTCCAGCCCAAAGCCATCCATAAAGGGCAGGATGTCCTGCCGACGCGCAAAGTACGCCTGGGTGAACGCCATGCCGGAGTAAGGCTCATCCCGCGCGGCAATGGCAAAATGCTCCATGAGATCGGGATTGAGTATTGCATCCGGCTCATCCCGCATGGCGTAGAGTATCCCCGCAAAGGCCGATATAAACGACACAGCCAGCATGCCGCCGGGCGCCAGCAACGCCAGGGCCGAGCGCACCGCTTTTTTGCGATCCTCCGCATCGGTCAGATGATATAGCGGCCCCATGAGCAGCACATGATCAAACGCCTGCCCCGCCAGCGCCGAAAGATCGCGGGCGTCGGCGCGCAAACCGCGCAGTTCAAGCCCCAACTCGGCGGCCTTGGCCAGCCCGAATTCCACATTGGCCTGGGATAGGTCGGCCAGGGTCACCCGGCAGCCCCGCTCCGCCAGCCACAGGGAATATCGCCCTGGCCCGCCGCCCACGTCCAGCACCCGTGCGCCATCGCTGATGTAGCGGCGCAAAAAACGCTTGGTGAGCTCAAACTCCACCGGATGTTTGTCCAGGCGGTTCCATTCCATCTCCACGTCCGCGTCGTAAAACGTGCGCACGATGTCGGTATCGTGCAAAAATCCCTCGGTTTTCATCCGGTTCGCCTCCCAATCATTTTGTTTATATAAAAAACGGCTGAAAGCCTTTATCAGACTTTCAGCCGTGTCTTCCCTTTTCTTTACTTAATGGAAAGCTTTCGGAAGGGTACGGATAAAAGCCCGAGAAAACCACGGGTTATCAGTACCGGACTTGGTGGCAAAGCATTGGGTGACGAGGTGGTGTTTGGTCACGGCTTTTATCCTCTTTCATAAACATATTGTTAAGAAGATTGCTCTGGAAATTTTCAACACTATACCATTGGGGTTTGTGTTTGTCAAGCCAGAATTTCCTTTTTCTCGAAATTGACAAGGATGGCCTCAATGTGCTAAAATAACGAGGCAGAGGCTTTTCTTTTGCTAAAGCCTAAGCGTCATCGCTTGTGATCGCCGTCAAAGTCGTCACAAGCGGATTTTTTTGCCTTGGCTTCGATATCGCGCAGCGTATTCACTAGGATTACGACAGCAATGATTACCGAGAGCACCAGCGTGACTAACATAGGCCCCACCTCCTTCCTTTGCAGAAGTAAGAGGAAAAGCCCCTGCCCCGGCGGCCCTTTCGGGCTGCGATTGCATTATAGCATATATTGTCGATTTGTGCGGCTTTTGCACGCCCTTTACGCCACAGGCGCGCCCTTTCGCTGCTTGCGCAGTATAAACTCCCCACGAATCCAGATGATCACCGGCAAGAGCACCTGAAAAGGAATGGTATAGATACGATACGCAAAATACAGCTCACTAATCAATGTTACGGAATTGCCAAAGATCGCGGAGGCAGTCGCCACCAAAACACTCAATACGATGGCCGTTGTACGGATATTCCACTTGGGAAAAAGCCGCGCGCAGCCCTGGCAGGACGCATGTAGGTAAACCGCCACCTTTACAAACAGCGATAGAAAGAACGCATGAGACAGAATCACTTCCACACGCTGCAGCACCGAATCCAAGCCGATGACGCTGGAGGAGAGGAATGTGCTGTAATACATCGTACCCATGATCTCCCCGCCAAGCACCATGGCCACACGGAGCAGGTTTACAACCACGATCAGCACACCCATCACCGTACCGATCCGCCAAATCTTGCTCCGCTCCGAGCGATCGGGAATCCCATGAAACATACACAAAAACACCACCGTTTGGGTGAAGGGCACAGAAAAAAAAGAAAAGGCTTCGTCTGCAAGGGCCCATGGGGATGCTTCCAGAATGGGCAAAAGGCGTGCGGGCTCCATTTTTTCTATCGAGAGCAAGTGCAAAGCCACCAGCTCCAACGCCACCAGCAAAAACATCATCACGCTGGCACGGCCAAAGCGCTGGGCGCCCACCGCGCCCATCCATCCGGCAAGGCCAGAAATGACGAGGGCCAGCCATATGCCCGGCGTTTGCGCAAGGGTGGTCATGTGGGCAAAAATGATGAACCGGCTTACGATCATCACGGCCAGATGGGCAAAAAAGAGTGTATACAGCGCCGATATCACAGCGCCGCCAATCTTGCCAAAAACGGCAAAGGCGACTTCATACAGCGATGCGCCACAAAAAATATGCTGTATGCGCTGGTAGATCAGCAAAAAGGGAATGGCCGCCACAAACCCCATCAACAGCGCGATCCAAGCGTCTTGCCGGGTGGGGTGGATGTCTTCGGTTACCAAGGTGCTGCCTAATATAAACAGCGCCAGCAAACATATCCCTTGCCTGCCCGACATCTTTTCTTCCATCTGGGTATCACCACCTAATACAAAACTTCCGTACGAACCTGAATGGTGCATACCACCTTAGAAAAGATCTCCGGCCAGTCATGCTTGATCATATTCCACCGCGACAGGTGGTGACGATGGAGCAGATCGGCAAAACCCAAGTAATCGCAGCGCAGTGCCTGGGCATCGCTTAGCAACAGGCGGATTCCCCTTTCCACAGTCTGCCGGGCGCTTTCCTCCAACAATTCATGTTTGTCTATCTTTTGCAGCAGCGAGGTAGATAACTTCAAGTCCACCTCCAGCGAAAACACCGGCGTATTCCCGCGCCATCTTACGCCCAGCTTGGTTTGGCAATTTTCCACCGCCAGCGAAACAGGCTCGCCCTCCACCAAAACACGCAGCTCGGTTCTTTTTATCTTGCACATGGCAATGCGATACATTTGCGTCTCGTCTGGCGACAGGAACCCCACCAAACGATCCTGAAGAAATATGGCGGAGCCGTCGTTTTCCGCAAACTTTTTTTCGTTTTTGTGGATGATGGATACCGCCGGAATCAGGTATCCCCTGTATGGATCTTTTAGGAATGAATAGATTTGGTACGCGTACATCTGATAGGTCTTGCCCACATACCGCTCATCGGTTCGGAAGCCATTATTTAATTCGTACGAAATAAAGGTGGAACCCACCGCCTCGCAGTCAAATACCTCCTTTGCGGGAACATCCCGCACCACGGCGACATCGGTAAGCATGTAGTATTTGGGGTGGCTGTTGATCAGGGTAATCAGCTTGTCGATCCCATCGCGGGCTACCTCTTCTGACAAGAGCAGCAGCCAAGCGTGCCCGGTGTACACGCTGTCGGCCAGGTCGCCTGCCACGTTGTTGATGGCCTCCTGGGTGGTTTCGCCCACGGTGGATAAAGCAAACGGCTCGATGGGTTGGTCGTGGTTGGGGGATATATTGGCCATTTCGAAGGTTACTAACTTTTGCCCGCCTTCGGTCATATCCACGCTCATACCGGCCACGATGGTTTTATCCTTGATGTCACGATAATCCCAGCGACCGGAGACAAACAGGGTGATCAGGATCAGCGCAATCAGCCTTCTCATCGTTCCCCGTCCCTTCGCACCCGGTCTTTGGCAAAGGAGGGGCGCAGCCTCATCAGCCATAGGGGCGCGCGCCAAAGGATATCCCGCATATGGCGGCTGCGCGTGGCATCAAACCCTTCTAGATAGAACACCCCAAAAGATGACAGGGAAACCAAGTGTACAAATGATGCCAACAGGCCAAAAAAGAGTCCGTACAGCCCAAACACCGCAGCGGCCCCCAGATACACAAAGCGAAAAAGCACTGCAGCCTCCGCAAGACGAGGTACCATCAGCGACGTGATGCCCGACAGGGCCACCACGATCACCATCGAGTCACTCACAATGCCGCTGGCCACCGCCGCCTGCCCCAGAATCAGCGCACCCACGATGCTCAGCGCCTGCCCCAGCTTGGTGGGCATGCGGGCGCCGGCCTCCCGCAGAATCTCAAAGATCAGCAGCATAATCACAGCTTCCATTACTGCAGTAAAGGGAATGCTTTTGGTGGCCTTGGCGATATTAAACAGCAATGTGCCCGGGATCATCTCGTTGTGATAACAAACCGCGGCGATATAAAAAGCAGGCATAGAGGTGGACAGCAAAAACGAAAGCAATCGCAACCACTTGCCAAAGGTGGAAAACCAGGGGCCCAGGTAGTAATCGTCGTTGGCCTGGAAGTTTTCGATAAACAAATAGGGCAGGGAAAGCACCATGGGCGTATTGTTCACCAGCACCAGCACCCGCCCCTCCAGCAGGTTGGCGGCGGCCACGTCCGGCCTTTCGGTAGAACCCACGGTTTTAAAGGGGGTAAACGGGCTGTCCTCGATATACTCTTCGATATAGTTGCTCTCCAGCACGCCGTCCACGTCGATTTTGTCGAGGCGGCGCTTCAGCTCAGCCAATATTTTTGTGTCGGCCACACCCTCCAAGTAGCAAACGCAAACCATGGTATTGCTGCGCCTGCCAATGGTGCGCATCTCGCACTTTAGTTCCGGCGTTTGCAACCGGCGGCGGATCAGGGCAAAATTAACCACGGCCGATTCGGTAAAGCTATCTCTGGGCCCGCGCAGGTTTCGTTCGGAATCTGCCTCGGTTACGCCGCGCCGCTCACCGCCCTTGGCGTTGCACATCAGCACGCCCGCAGCGCCATCCATAAATACCAATGCATCCCCTAGCATCAGCGCACGCAACGCCTCATCGGCGTTTTGAAAGTCCTTGGCCTCATCGGAATCTACCAAATCGATCAGGGGGGCACAATCCGCCCATGCTTCGGGTATGTTTGCGTTGCGCAGCGGGCGCACCACGGCTAGGCTGATGAGCTGCGAGTCCACCATGCCTTCTAAAAACACCACGCAAAAGCGCCTGCCGTTGGCGCTTTGCATATGGCGAAGCACCAGGGAATCGTCGTTTTCAAACAGGACGTTGAGTTTGTTGATGTTCTCGTCCAAACTTAAAGAAAGGGAAAAGTGCGCCATGGGCAGGCCTCCTTTGCCATATCGCGCTTAGTTTGGCAGGCAAAGGAAAAAGTATGCTCGGTATAGAACTTTTGTATGGGAGGTGTTAGATTGTCTGATCAAAATGGTGAATACAAACCTCCGTTTACCCTAAATGCAAGGGTTGTAAATCTGATTTCTGAGATCAGCGCACTGGCCGAACGAATCTCCATCACAGAGGATGTATCGGGAAGGTTGCGCTTAAGGCGAAAAAACCGAATCAAAACGATCCAATCTTCGCTGGCGATCGAGGCCAATACCCTGTCGCTTGAGCAAGTGACGACGGTGCTTGATGGCAAAAAAGTGTTGGCCCCACCCAATGAAATCCGCGAGGTTGTCAATGCCGGTAGCGCTTATGAATTGATGCCTTCCCTCAACCCCTACGCCATCGACGACCTTTTAAAAGCCCATGGCGCGATGATGGAAGGCCTGAAAATAGATGCTGGGCATTTTCGTGCCGGGCAGGTAGGAGTGATGGCTGGTGATGCCGTGATTCATATGGCTCCACCGGCGAGTTTTGTTTGGGCTCACATGACAAACCTGCTCGCCTGGGTAAAAGCAACCGACTATCATCCCTTGATCAGCAGCAGCCTTTTCCATTACGAATTTGAGTACATTCACCCGTTTTCGGATGGCAACGGGCGGATGGGGCGCTATTGGCAATCGCTCCTGCTTTCGAAATGGAAGGACCTATTCGCATGGCTTCCTGTTGAAACGGTTATCAAAGACCGGCAAAAGGAGTACTACCAGGCCTTGGCCGAATCAACTCAAAAGAACGAGGGCGGCATTTTTGTTGAGTTTATGCTGTCGGCGATTCTTGCCACCTTGACCAAACATCACCAAAGTGACCAAGTCAGTGACCAAGTCGGTGACCAAGTCAAAGAGCTGTTGTTTGCCCTTGGAAGTGAAACACTTTCTGCTTCGGTATTGATGGAAAGAATCGGTGTTTCACATCGCACAAATTTCAGAAAAAACTATCTCGGCCCAGCCTTGGCACAAAACCTGATTGAGCGAACCATTCCCGATAAGCCGAACAGCAGCAATCAAAAATATCGAAAAAAGCCTGGCGCACAGTTACACCAAACTTAGGAGTAACCCTCTGATTATAGTTAGATAGCGATCTTGGTCTTATGCGGATAATTCGTTTCTATTTCCTTTAATTTTCATGGCCGCGCTTTCGATAAGCTGCTTCATATCTTGCTCTGTTACGTGACCCGAATTATCTTCCAAATAAGCGCTCCATCTTGCCAGCTCTTCCAGCATTTTCTCGCTTACATTAAGCTTGCTTTCTACGGCCCGCTCTTCTCTCTGATCCTCTCTGCCACTTAAACCTTTCCATAAAATAGCGAGCACACAAAGCACTGTGCCGGATGCAAAGGTTATTAATATCCCAGTTGCTAGATTTAACAAGCAAAAAACCTCGCTTTCAATCAAGATCACTCATTCACGCCGCATGCCGCCGTAACAACCTGAGTTTTTCCCAACCACGCCTTAAATCAGGCATCAAGTATGCCAGAGTGTGGACCAGCAAAACAGCTATTAGAAAAAAAGAATTTGCTGCTACTATCATGTCTTGCTCAAAGGGCTTTCCTTCCAGTCCTGCTATATATGTTACTATGTAAAATGCAGAACAACAAATGGCGAATAGAACATCGAAGACAATAACGTTTCCTGAAAGCTTGTCTTTCCTAAATGCCCAATCACAACAGGCCGCAACAGCCAATGCTACACAGATATACGAAATATCTGGACGGCTCATCACCCAAACAACAACATTTTCCTCACGAGCATAAAGACTTATGGCGATCAATGGAATAAGTGCAACAATGAGCCCCGCAATCCACACAATCAGCTGCTTGTGATAGCTTTTGTAGGCATTCTGATTTTCAGAGGGAAGCATGGCCAGAAACCACTCCGTTCTATACTCACACGCTGCTGATTATGCACAATAATTATACATATTGTGCCGAAAGATGTCAAGTTTTCAGCATTACTGAGAGAATGAATCGAAAAACACACAACGCCCTGAGTTCAGCGTATAATCGATTTTATTCGTGGTGCAAGGCGGGTTTTTGTATGGAAGCAGCGGCAAAAGTGATATTGAGTCTTTTTCTCGCCGGAACACTTGCCTCAATCGCAGCACTTCTTTGCAAAGGGCTGTGGAAGTAATCGTGCCTGCCTACCTCAACGTCACCACCGTAACCCCCTCCTCGCCCTCACCGTACTTGCCCAGGCGGTACGATTTGACATGGGGGTGTTTTTTTAGATGGTTTTGCATACCCGCGCGCAACGTGCCGGTGCCCTTGCCGTGGATTACATGCACGATGCTCAGGGCCGAGAGCACGGCGTTGTCTAAAAACTTGTCTACCTCGCCCAGGGCTTCGTCCAGCGCCATGCCGCGCAGGTCGATCTCTTGGGCCACGGCCCGGTGCTGTACGTCCACCATGCTGCGGATGTGGGCGCGCTCTTTGGGTTTTTCCTCTTTTCGCAATTCCAGCTGGGATATATGCACCTTCATCTTCATCACACCGGCCTGCACCTGCACCTCGCCCTTGGAATTGGGTGCAACAAGCACGGTGGCGTCGTTGCCCAGGTGAACCAAGCGCACCGTGTCCCCTGGCTTTAGGTCGCGGGGTGGCGCGGTGACCCGCTGCACCGGCTGGGCCAGGGCATCCTGCACCTCGCCTAAGCCCTGTTGCAAACGCTGCTTGAGCTTTTGCACCTCGTGCTCCGGGGTGGCCATGCCGTCTTTTTTCATACGCTTGAGCTCGGACACGATGGCCTCGGATTCGCCCCGGGCCTTCTCCAGTATGCGGCGCGCCTCTTCTTTGGCCTTGCGGATCGCTTGCTCACGGCTCTCCTCCAGCTTTTTGCGCTGGGCCTCGGCCTCTTCCCGCAGGCGGATTATCTCTTGCCGCCCCTCTTCGGCCAGCTCCCGCTCCCGCCGGGCCACCTGCCGGTGATACTCGGCATTGGCAATCACATCTTCAAACCGAATCTGGTCGTGGCTCAGCAACTCGCGGGCCTTATCGATGATCATGTCGGGCAAACCCAGGCGCTGGGAAATCTCAAAGGCGTTAGATTTGCCTGGGATGCCAATGGACAGGCGGTAGGTGGGCCGCAGCGTCTCCACGTTAAACTCAACGGAGGCATTCTCTACCCCCGGCGTGGTGAGCGCATACTCCTTCAGCTCGCTGTAGTGGGTGGTGGCCACGGTGCGTGCCTTCATCTCCAGCAGCGTGCCTAACACAGCCTGGGCCAGGGCCGCGCCTTCGGTGGGGTCGGTGCCCGCGCCCAGCTCATCAAACAGGGCCAGGGAATTGGGCGTGATCCGTTGCAGGATATCCACGATGTTTTTCATGTGGCTGGAGAAGGTGGAAAGGGATTGCTCGATGGACTGCTCGTCGCCGATGTCGGCAAATACCTCGTCGAACACCGCCAGCTCGGTGCCCAGGTCGGCAGGCACATGCAAACCAGCCTGGGCCATTAGGGTAAACAGGCCCACGGTTTTGAGGGTTACGGTTTTGCCGCCGGTGTTGGGGCCGGTGATCACCAGCGAGGTAAACACGTCGCCCATCCACAGGTCGGAGGGCACCACCGTATCGGGGTCCAGCAATGGATGCCTGCCCCGCACGATTTTGATGAACCCACGGTCGTTCACCCTAGGCAGCACCCCAAACATGGCGCGGGAAAGGGCGGCCTTGGCAAAGGCAAAATCCAGCCGGGCCAAGATGTCTTGATTGGCGGCAAGCTGATCCGACAAGGGGGCGATCTCGGCGGAAAAAGCCAGCAAAATCCGCTCGATCTCCGCCTTTTCTTTGGCAATCCATTGCTTTAGGTCGTTGTTAATCTCGACTACAGCCATGGGTTCTACAAAGAGTGTTGCGCCTGTGGTGGACTGGTCGTGGATCAGGCCGGGCACGTTGGCACGATATTCCTGCTTTACCGGCAGCACAAACCGGTCGCTGCGGATGGTGATGATGGTCTCCTGCAGGTATTTTTGAAAGGTGGAGCTGTGGATCATGCTGTTGAGCTTGTCCCGCACCCGGCTGTTGCATTGGCGGATGTGGCGGCGGATGTCGGCCAGCTCCTTGCTGGCGTGGTCGGCGATCTCCTCTTCGCTTAGGATGGCCGCTACGATGTCGCTTTCCAGCCGATGGTGTGTGGACAGGCGTGAGGCCAGGGCAGTGAGCTGGGGCGTGTTCTCGCGCTCGGTCACCAGGGTGTCCCGTGCGACACGGGAGGCACGCATCAGCCCCGCCACGTCCAGCAGCGCCCGAGGCGATAGGGTGGAGCCGATCTCGGCCAGCTTAAGCTGCCTGCGTACGTCCGCGCAGGGGATGAGGGGATGCCCCCCGTGATGGCTGAGCACCACGTAGGCTTCCTCGGTCTCCTGCAACGCTTGGGATACCAGGCCCAAATCGGCATCGGGGATTAGGGCGGCGGCCAATTCCGCGCCCATGTCGGTGATGGTGTGGGAGGTTAGCTGCTCCCGTATCTTTGTAAATTCCAGCACGCGCAATGTGCGTTCTGTCATGGGATCACCTCATTTTTGAATGTATAATGCGAATCAAACGTAGGGCGCGACGCCCCGGCGCGCCGTGATTCGCCCCGACAAACATGCCTCTTCTGCAATACGACGGCGCGTCGAGGCGCCGCGCCCTACAATGGGCAAGCCCAACGTTCCTGTAGGGGCGATTATGAATCGCCCGCCAGCCTCTTCGGGCGATTCATAATCGCCCCTACATGGGGTGCCAGTTCCCTCCTCGGCTCCATAAACCAAGTTTAGTAAGCCAGGCATTCATTGTCAAGCGCTACTCTACTCCCCTGCTAAAATGCCCCGATGTGACAACCCCAAGCATCCCATCCAGTTCATCATCGATTCGATCCACCAACCGCGCCCTCACCCGGCATATCAGCGCCTCACATAACATCAGCGGCTCATCGGTAAAGCGCAGCCGCCAACTCAGGTTCCCCTGCTCCGCCAGCGAACGCAGGGCCCGCGCGTGTTTGTCGGTTAGCCAGGTAGGCACGCTATTGAGCAAACGAGTGTGCCAGCCATGGGCCATGCGCAGGCGTTCCTGGGGAAAAGCATACCCCTTGCGGTCGATGAGCGGCCCTTCGCCCGGCAGGTAATGAGAGAGCAGCATCAACTGCGTGCGCTCGTACACCACCATCTCCCAAGCGCCGCCAGCCGCCATCGCCTCTGCGATCTCCCCGGCGTTGAGTTCGGGGGGCAGTGTGGCGCGTTGGCAGCCCCATTCGGCCAAAACATAGCGGGCATAGCGGTTCCAGGCGTGGAGGGTTGCGTCGGCCACTTTAGGCAGTTCGCCCCAATCTATCGCTAGGTGACCGGGATTGGTGAGCACCACGCCGTTAAATTCGGCGGCGCGCACCCAAGCGGCCAGCTCCTTCAACTCCTCGCTCCAGGCAAGGGGCGGAAGCATAAACCATACATTGGAATGACCGGCGTTTTTGATCTTACGTTGGAGCGCTTCGAGCCGGTAATCCAAAGGCGACCAGCATACCGCGTCCGCCCCGGCGGCGAGCAGACTTTTTGCATCGGTGAGGCGGTTGGTTTGGGCGATCAATCCAGTTGACCGCCGTTGCCCCGGAATCCCCCCGCCACTGCGGTGGCCCTCCCCCCTTTGACAAGGGGGGTATGGGGTTAAAGGGAGGGGAACCGCCGCAGCGGTGGAGGGATTCTCCGCCAACGGCAAAACACGCCTTACTGGCCGTTCTTTGCGGGCCAATCCCAACGCATCCAGCGCGTCCCGGCGCAATGCATTCAAAGCCGATGCCGACACAAAGGCTCCTTCACTGTGCAACTCAAATGAACGCAACGCATAGGGCGTATCCCCCATACGCTCGATCTGCCTGCGTGCGCCTTGAATGTCCAGCGCACGCTTTTCGGCGGGAGCCACGGGGTCAGCCGTTGCCACGGCCACGGTAAATGCTCCGTCGGTCAGCGTCAGCGTGGCAGGGATGCCCGGAAACGCCGCAAGCACGGCATCTACCGGCACGCGCCGCCGCTCTCCCGCGCAGGCCAACCGAGCTTCGTGCATTTGAGGGGCGTCGGTCAGGCGAAACACAGCATCCCCAACCTCTATGGGAAAGGGCACACGCAGTAGCGCGCGGGATCCAACCGATACATCAGGGCCGGAATAGGTAAACTCTTTTTCGATATCTTGCTTTTGGGCACGCACCTGCAGGCCGTCTCCGTCATGGAGGGGGCGTTGGGCAATCATCTCGGCCAATCCGTTACGGATGCCAACAATGGCGCCCATCTCCAGCCCGCCATGGCCGGGGCGGGAGGCGTCGATCAGCTCGCCCTGGGACACACCCAAGGCATGGCCCTTGGTAAACCCTCCGCGATGGAACACCTGCAACAGCGCGTCGCGTTCCGCCTCTTGCAGCGTGTAGGCTGCGCCTGCTTTCAGCGCGTCCAGTGCACGGCGATAACTGGCCACGACCGCCGCCACATATTCGGCACGGCGCATGCGTCCTTCGATTTTGATCGCCGTTACCCCGGCCTTTGCCAGCTGGGGCAGATATTCCAGGGTCATCAAATCCCGCATGGAGAGGAGGTAATTTTGCGCTCCGCCTCCAGTTCGATAGGGCAACCGGCAGGGCTGGGCGCACCGGCCCCGGTTGCCGCTCCGCCCGCCCACCATGCCGGAGAACAAACATTGGCCGGATACCGACACACACAGCGCCCCGTGTGCAAAGGCTTCTATCCCTACTCCGGTTTGGGCCATGGCAGTTAATTCAGTAAGCGGGCACTCCCGCGCCGCCACCACCCGGGTAAAGCCTTGCTTGCGGGCAAAAGTGACGCCCTGGGCATTGTGCAGCGCCATCTGGGTGCTTGCGTGCAGGGGCAAATCCGGAAAACAATGGTGCGCCACCGCCGCCACGCCCACATCCTGCACGATGATGGCATCGGCGCCCGCGTCATTGAAAAGCGCAAGCGCCCGGTACAACGCGGGCATCTCGTGCTCTTTTACCAGCGTATTGACGGTTACATACACGCGGCAATCACGTTCGTGGCAATAATCAATGGCCCCACGCAGGCCTTGTTCATCAAAATTTCCTGCGTAACCTCGTGCGCCAAAGGCTGTGTAACCCAGATATACGGCATCCGCGCCACACTGGACGGCGGCTACCATGGCCTCCCGGTCGCCCGCGGGCGCAAGCAGCTCCATAC
>WQXF01000038.1 GCA_009784985.1 Clostridia bacterium
AACGAGATAGGCATGGCGTTCGCCCAGGATTACGGCATGCCGGTGTACGCTTATTACGGCCTGGGCCAATGGATGGCCCAGGAGAACTTCGAAGCCCTGGCCGCATTCGAAGCCCCCATCGACCTGGGTGCGGCAGTCAGTTTGCTTGTAGCGGATGGCTGGGTGCTAAACGAAAACGGCGATCCCTACGATACGGAAATAGGCGGCGTGCGTTATCGCCAGGCCGAAGATGGCACGCTGGAAAGGCTGTCCCTCAAGTGGGCGCAACCCTATGAAACGACCCTCTCGGACATCCTGGAGCAGGCCATGGGCATGAAACTAGAGGCCCTTGGCATCGAAACCGAGATCGCAAGGCTGTCCTTTGATGAGCTGCTTGCCCACTACTACCGGCAGGTAGACCGGGAGTATCACATGCTTACCTTGGCCACCAACTTTAACCTGGCCTTTGACCCCTATTACGCCTTCCACACGGGCGAAGAATTCCAGGGCGAATCCAACAAAACCGGCTTGCAAGACGAGGAGCTGATGAATCTGGCCCTGGCAATGCGCCAAACCCAGGTGCATGACAGCGAAACCTATGTAGAGCGGTGGCTGGCGTTCCAAGATCGGTTCTGTGAGTTACAGCCCATGATCCCGTTGCTCTCCAGCGTGTACTTCGATTTCTTCCGCACGGATTTGCAAAATTATTTCTCTAACGCGTACTTCAGTTGGGCCACGGCCATCGTATACGCATATATTGGCGATCCGACCGAAGAAGATTTGATGGAGGATTTGCCACTGTACATTGAGGAAATAGCCTTCGAATTAGAGATCGACGATTAATCGTTTATGTTTCGTTAAAACCCCTTCTAGCGAGGGGGTTTTCTTTTACACTGTTTCTATACCCACAAATATGATATGATACGCGTGTACAAAAACAAGCGCGGCTTTCCCGCGCAGGAAAGGAGGCCCGCATGCAGGAAGATATCATTCTCGCCAAGGCGCGGCAAGGTGACGCCGACGCCTTTGAGCAACTGGTAACCCCCTACGAACGAAAACTGTACGCGGTATGCCTGCGTTTGATGTCGTCTCCCCAGGATGCCCAGGACGCGCTGCAAGACGCCATGCTGCGTTTGTGGCGCGGGTTGCAGGACTTTGACGAGCGCGCGCGGTTCGCCACCTGGGCGTATCGTGTTGCCACCAATGCCTGCCTGGATGCGCTGCGTAAGCAAAAAAAACGTTTCGCCTCTTCCCTAGAAGCGCTGGAGGAAGAAGGCTATATGCCGGAAGATCCGGCTGCCTCGCCGGAGGATGCGGTGATCCGAAACACCCGGCAACAGGCGGTTCGAGACGCGTTAACCGAATTGCCGCCGGATGCGCGGGCGGCGCTGGTGCTCCGCGATATACAGGGCGAATCCTACGAGGGCGTGGCCCAGGCGCTGGGGCTCACATTGGGCACGGCCAAATCGCGCATCCACCGGGCCAGGGAAAAATTGGCCGGGCTGCTGGCCGGAAAACCGGAACTTTTTGATCCCGACTGCGTCCAAAGAAGTGCGCAGGGCACAAAGGCAAAAGAGAAGGGAGGCGTCCACAATGCGTTGTGATCAGTTTGAGCATCTTTTGCACAGTTGGATGGACGACACCCTTACCCCCGAAGAAACGACGGCTATGCGTGCCCATGCCGACGCTTGTCCCAGTTGTGCCGAGCTTGCCACCACGCTTCGCGAGGCGCTGGCGCTCTGCGCCGACATGGGCGATGAAGCCGAGGTTCCGCAAGCCGCCGCGATAACCTGGCGGCAGGCAGTGCGGGCCCAGGCCGCAGGCGACCGGGCGCGGCGCAGGTTTGCCCTGCCCCGGTGGGAAACCTGGGCTGGTTTGGCCGCGGGCATACTGGTGTTGATCGGCGGGGCCAACCTGGTTCGTTACGGGCGTCTGTACCTGGAGCCAGTCAACAATGCGCCCCATGGGTCGGTGCCGCTTGTGGTGTTCGACAAACTCCCATCCGACGATTTTAATGTGTTGCCCGAAATGGCTGAATCGCAAATGGCGGTGCCGGAAATGGAAGTGCCGCAAGCGGATCAAACCCTTGCCCAGCGCGCCGTGGGGTTGATGCCTTCCGAATCCCTTTCTGAATCCGAGCCTCTCTGGCAGGATGAGGATGCCGACACCGGCGGGCATATGAACCTAGCCGACAGCGAAGCCTTTTTTGCCTTTGAGCCGGAACCGGTGCGCACAGAAACGCCAGAAGAACAAGCAGAATTGGCGGAAGAACCCCTCAACAGGGCAGACGCCCCCGCTCCCGTTGCAACCCTGGCCTTCCTGCGGGATGCGGGCATTTTCCTAGCGTTGTGTTTGCCCCCGGCGGCCATCGCCCTTTGTATCGCCCGCCTGTACAAGCGCAGAAAAAAAGCGCGGAACCGGCCCAAAGAGTAGCAGGTTTTTTCCAAGGCGTTACGTTGTATGAATGACATGTAAACAATAAGGAGGAACAGAACATGAAAAAGACCATTGGAAGAACTTTTGTGGCCATACTGCTGGCAGGCGCGCTGCTGTTATGCGCGGCCCCAACCAGCCTGGCCTCGGGCAACGACGCCTGGGCCGCACTGCTGGACAGGACTGTAACCGCCATCGGCCAACTCACCGCCGAAAGCGGCGAACTAACGGTTACAGGCACCGCCTCCATCGCCGTGGAGCCGGACAAAGCCACCATCATGCTGGGCGTGTCCATTGCGGATGCCTCGGTGTCCGCAGCTCAGGAGAAGGCCAACATCACCATACAAACCATCATCGATTCCCTCACCGCCCTGGGCATCGATCAAAGCAAGATGAGCACCAACAACTACAGCGTCTATCCCACCTATGATTACTCACAGGAACCCGCCGCTGTTAACGGCTATCAGGTAAACAACATGCTCACGGTGCAGGTCAGCGAATTTGCGTTGATCAGCCAGGTGATCGACAGAGCCGTGCAAGCTGGCGCAAACCAGGTGCATGGCCTTACCTTCGACACCTCCAGGCGCAGCGAACTCTACCGGGATGCCCTGCAAAGCGCCATCGGCGCGGCGCGGGAAAAGGCTGCCCTCATGGCGCTGGCTACGGGCAAACAACTGGGCGACCTGCGCAGCGTAACCGAAGATGGGCAAATAGGCTTTTACAGCAGTAACGTGTGGGATACCCGCTCCGAGGCCGAGATGGGCGGAGCCCAAATTCTGGGTGGAGAGCTGGATGTGACCGCCCGGGTGACGCTGGTGTTTGAGTTGAAATAATGCAATAAGGGTAATGCAATGAAGCTCATCTCTCTAAACATAGAACTATCGGTATGCAAAATCCAAGACCCCAGCGGGGTTGATTGGCGCGGAGCCTTTACCGCCCTAACAAGCACGGTTGAGGAGTTCTCGCTGGTATGCGAATCGGGAGCGGTTCCTGCGGATGCCCTGGCCGTGGAGCCGGGCTGGCGTGCCTTTCGAATTGCCGGTACCCTGGACTTTGGTTTGGTGGGGGTGATCGCCGGTATCTCCGCCGTACTGGCAGGGTTGGGCATCAGCGTATTTGTGGTATCCACCTACGATACGGACTATGTGCTCATCAAGGCCGTGGACTTCTGCCGCGGGCTCACAGAGCTGCAAAAAAGGGGCTATGCCGTGGAAACGACATAGCCCCAGCCTTATTTATTTTCTCCGCTTTCTGTTTAACGAACTGCCCAGCTCGGCCAAAAGCCGGGCTTTCTCTTTGTCCAAACCCGCAGGGGCAAGGCCGGTACATTCGTTGGCCAGCACCACCTCGGACTTTTGATCGAATGTTTCCTGGGTCATGTTCTTTTGCGGATTTCCGGGCTTGGGCTCTGGCATGGGCATCTCCTGACCGGCGCGGGATGGCCGCGCCTTTTCATTTTGCTATCAGTGTCAGTGTGCGCAAGGGCCCTGCAAGATATGCAGCAGGGCTTCCCGCCGGTTCTCCACCCTTCCTTCGATCACGGCATCGAGCAATGCCTCCAGCGTGCGGCCTACCTCGGGACCCCGCAAGCCCAATGCCAACAGATCTGCGCCCTTCACCGCCAAATGAGCCACGCTGTAGCAGGGATTTTCGTTGAGCAGCGCTTCTAACGCGGCCAGCGTTGGAGCGCCAGCCTGGCGCAACGCGACAAGCTGCCGGGTAGCCTGGGGGCCAAGGCGGTGCAGAGCACGCAACAACACAGCACGCTCTGGCGTCAACGATAGCTCTTTGGCAGCCAGCAGCGCCTCCACCCGCTGCCGGGTGGCATTGTCGCTACGCAACTCCCGCAGCAAATCACAGGCGGCATCGGGAATATCCCACAGCAAGGCCGTCCAGCGTTCCGCCGCCGAATCCGGTGCGGCACACACCCGCCGCACCGCCTGGGCCCAGCGTTCTTTGTTTTCTGCCAATGGGGCCAAACCAGGGGCGGCGGCGGCAAGCACAGGGGCAAAATCCCTTAACCCCCGGTGGGGCGCGGAGGCGCGCAGCAGTTTGGTAAGCTCGGTTAAGATGCGCTCACGGGCCACATAAGCCAGGGTATGGCAAGCGGCAAGCGCCGCCGAGGCCGTGGCGGGTTCCACGGCAAAATCGCAGGTTGCCGCAAAACGGAGGGCCCGCAACACACGCAGCGCGTCTTCCTCAAAGCGCGCCGCCGGATCACCCACGCAGCGCACCAGCCGCTGGGCGATATCCTCCCGCCCGCCAAAGGGGTCAACAAGCCCCTGGCAGGGATGATACGCCATGGCATTGATGGTAAAGTCACGCCGGGCCAAATCCTGCCCCAATTCCGACACATACCGCACCGAATCGGGCCGACGGTGGTCGGCATACTCGCCGTCTATACGAAAGGTGGTGATCTCGTAAGAAGCGCCCGCCACCACGGCGGTCAGCGTACCATGAGCCTCGCCTGTAGATAACAAACGAAACCCAGGCAGGGAGGCACGCATCTGATGGGGCGCGGCAACGGTGCAGATGTCAAAATCGTGAGGGGCACGGCCCATAAGCCGATCGCGCACGCAGCCCCCCACCACATAGGCGGGATAACCGGCAAGCTCCAGCCCATCCATCAGCGACAACACCGCAGTCGGCAACACAAAATCCATCGTTGGCCTCAGCCCAGCACCGCGGCGGTTTCGGCCAACTGCTCGCGAATCTTTATTTTTTGCGGGCACTTCTCCTCGCATACGCCGCATCCCGTGCAAGCCGAAGCTTTTTCGCCCTTTATCCAGGGCGAAACGCCGATTTGAGCATATGATTCGCGGGCAAATTCGGTTATTTTGTACACACGATGGTAATTCATATACTCAAAGTTTTTTGGGATATTTACCCCTGCCGGGCAAGGCATGCAGTAATCGCATCCGGTGCAGTAGAGTTCGGCAAGGCGGTGGTTTTCTTCTACGGCACGGTTCACACGCTCCTGCTCCTCGGCAGTGAGGGGCGCGGCATTGGTTGCGATATCTACGTTTTCTGCCACCATGTCGGGGGTGCCCATGCCGCTGAGGGCGCAGTCCACATTGGGGTTGGAAAGCACAAAACGCAGTGCAAGCTCCGCCGAGGAATACGCCTTGCCGGGCAGCAGCGACTGCACCACGGGCGAAGGACAACCCAACCTTCCGCCGCCCACCGGCCCCATGGCCACCACGCCCAGGCCCTTTTGATGGGCATAAGCAATCGCTTCTTCGTTGGAGCGATCCAACATATTGTACTGACAGAGTACGCTGGCAAACAGGCCGGTATCGATCAGCTTAAACATATTGGCCGCCTCATCGTGGAAGGAAAAACTCAGGTGGCGGATCAAACCCTCTTCCTTGGCCTTCAGCGCCATCTTCACCGGCCCGTCGGCGGTGGCTCGGTTGTCAAACCCCTTCCAGTTGATGCCCCAAAGGTGATAAAAATCGATTCGGTCGGTTTGCATGCGCTTTAGGGAGGACTCCAGCATCGCCCGGCATCCGTCGTAGCCGCCCTCCACGTGGGGCAGTTTGGTGGAGAGGTACACCTTGTCGCGATAGCCGTCGCGCAGGGCCTCGCCCACGATCAGCTCGCTCTCTTTGTCGCAATAGTAGGGAGCAGTGTCCAAGTAGTTGATGCCGGCATCGATGGCCTGGCGGATCAAAGCAACGCCTGCCTGGTGATCAAAGCCATCTTGCCCTTCGCCGGAGCGTTTGGGCAGGCGCATGGCGCCGAAGCCTAGGGTGGAGATTTTTACGCCGGTGTTGCCAAAAGGT
This sequence comes from Clostridia bacterium, assembly GCA_009784985.1. Taxonomy (GTDB): domain Bacteria; phylum Bacillota; class Clostridia; order Christensenellales; family Aristaeellaceae; genus WQXF01. Next base: position 6,198 of record WQXF01000038.1, read on the forward strand.
TTGAATTGCATGTGGTTTCCTTTCTGGCGAATGTGTACGCCGGTGGGTTTTCTATCCATTCTTGTACTGATAGTATAAAACGTGATGGGATATGCGTCAACTGGTAGATGGAAAACGATTTATTGTTTTATTGTTGAATGCCCAGCCTTTCTCGAATAGCCGCCTGCAAAAGCTGTGAAAAATTGATGCCAGCTTCCTCCCCGGCTTCGTTCATCCAAGACGGGATCGTTAACGTCTTTTTGACGGCTTTGCTCCGCATTTCCTCGCGAAAAACCTGCATCCACGCGGTGATAGCAACCGCAATATCACCTTGCTCCACGGTTATCTGCACATCCTCTTCTGGAATGGGATCATTGTCTTTTTCCATGCCGTAGAGATGAAGGGACAAGGCTTCCGTCGCCATTTTTACCGCCTCATCAAAAGTATCGCCCTGAGTATAACAACCAGGCAATTGTGGAAATTCCACGCTGTAGCCTATCACCTCGGGATGAAAAGAGGCGACAAACGTATACTTGCTTTTCATGTAACTACGCTCCTTTCGTGGCTATTTCCATCCGGCCATTTTTTTGATGTTGTGCTCTATCTTTGGCTTCAAATCGCCGGGGCTGTCCGGGACCGTAATCTTGCCTACACGGTCCAGATGCTTAAACTGCATGTGTGATCCCTCTTGATTCACCACATACCAGCCATCCCTTTTTAGGCGGCGGATTGCCTCCCGCGCTTTCATTGGCATTTGTGTTCCCTCCTGACAAAAGCATTATGACACGTGTTATTCGCACGTGTCAATCATTTTCTTTTGCAATCTTCTTTACATCCTTCACATCGTCCAAACAGCCCCCGCAACGCTTCCGCATCCGCACGCATCCTGTAATGGGGCACACCATCCTCATCATACGGCTCACCCTCAACCTCAAAGCCATAGCGCGCGTAAAAAGCCGCTGCCTGCACCTGTGCCCCCAGCACCAGCGACGAAGCAGCGTGATCCAGCCCCTTGGCGATGAGCATACGCATCAGCAGGTCGCCCGCGCCGCGCCCGCGCGAATCGCGCAACACGCAGATCCGCCCCAGGTGAAAGTCCCCTTCCGCCCAGTAGATGCGCCCGGTAGCCATGGGAACACCGTCGCCATACAGCACCACCTGCCAGCTCAGCGGATCCAGGGCGTCGGGCTCGGTATCGGCAGGAAAACCCTGCTCCTCCACAAACACCGCGCGCCGCACAAGCAGCGCGTCTTCAATAGATTGGCCTGGGGGCTGGCCCGGCTGGAACCATCTGCCCGCTATCATACATTCCTCTCCTTGTACGGCATTCCTTTGTTTGGATTCGACAGGAGGTTTGCCGCCCACTGCCGAACATTACTATAACACGATTGTGAAGGAGGCTGCGTGGTGGAACACGAGCAAATCGCCCGCATCAACGAGCTGGCACGAAAGAGCCGCACCCTGGGCTTAACGGGCGCCGAGGTGGAGGAACAGCAGCGCCTGCGCACGCAATACCTGCGCGAGTTCCGCGCCAGCATGGAGCAAACCCTGCAAAGCGTTCGGGTAGAGCAGGTGGACGGTTCGTACTTGCCGCTTGAGAAGAAGCAGCAGCATTAGTCATCTATTACCTCCACATTCTCCCGCCCAAACAGGTCGAATATCTGCGCCTGCATTTGACCGGCGGCGGCGATATCCCGCTTGTTGGGCAGGTTGCTCTCCTCCTCCAGCAGCAGCGTAGCCTCGGGATCGCCCGCGTCGCGCAGCGCCTGCTCCACCGGGCCTCGGCAGGTATCCATGCCGAGCACTTGCAGATACACCTTGGCTTCGGTTGGAAAGGTGACCCGGTAGGCATGGCCTTCGCAACCGGCATACCGCCCGTTGTTAAGCTGGGCAAATAGATCGGGCCGGTTGCGCTTGAGGGCGTCCATGGCTATTGCCCATACGTTGGGGGCTGGAGCAGGTGCGGGGGCAGACTGAGCTGGGGCCTCTTTTTTTTGTACGGGCGCTTTGGTTGGCGTATCCATTGGAACAGGCATAGGAGCAGGCACAGGCGGCGCCTGTGTTACGCCGCGCTCCAATTCGGATACCCGCTCTGCCAGCGCGTCCAGGGTGCGGCCCTCCTCGGGCTGGCAAGCACGCACCGCCGCCATCTCCAGGGATACGCGCGGCTGGCTGGACCACTTCATGTCGGTCTCGGCAGCCAAAAAGCCGTCCAGCAGCTTAAGCAGCTTTTCCCGGGAAAGCCGCCCGGCCTGCTCCCGGTAGCGGGCAGCATCTTCTTCGGTGATCTCCAGCAGATCGGGCAGGGTATCGCCGCAGCTCTGGGCCAGCAGCAGCCCGCGCAGGTGCTGGGTCACGTCCTTGGCAAACACGGCAGGATCGCGGCCCCCACGCATCAGCGCGTCCACGGCCCGCAGCGCCTCCCCGGCATCGGCATCCAACAGCGATTGGGAGAAACGAAATAAAAAATCCCGATCCGTTGCGCCCAGCACCTCCAGCACCAGCGCCTCGTCCAGGGCGTCGCGGCTGTAGGAAAGGCACATGTCCAGGATAGAGAGGGCGTCCCGCATGCCACCCTCGGCGGCACGGGCAATACGGTTCAGGGCTGCTTCCTGGGCGTTGGCCCCAGCTTTTGTTGCGGCCTCCCGCAATCTGCCTACGATTTGCCCCGCAGGGATCCGCCGAAAATCGTAACGCTGGCAGCGGGAAAGCACGGTGGCGGGCAGCTTTTGCGGCTCCGTTGTGGCCAAAATAAACACGGCGTGGGCGGGTGGTTCCTCCAGGGTTTTGAGCAGCGCGTTAAACGCGCCGGTGGACAGCATATGCACCTCGTCGATGATATACACCCGGTATCGGCCATGCTGGGGCGGATACTTCACTTTGTCGCGCAGATCACGGATCTCGTCCACGCCGTTGTTGGAGGCGGCATCGATTTCTACTACATCCAGGTTGTTTTCGTCGGCCAGGCGCTCGCAGGCATCACAGTGTTCGCAGGGTTCGCCGTCTTGGGGCGTTTGGCAGTTGATAGCCCGGGCCAGCACCTTGGCGGTGGAGGTTTTGCCCGTGCCCCTGCTGCCACAAAATAAGTAGGCATGGGCGATACGCCCGCTCTGTACCTGGTGGCGCAGCGTTGCGATGATGGCCTCCTGGCCCACAAAGTCGGCGAACCGCGCGGGCCGCCATTGCCGGTACAGTGCCTGGTATGACATGCTTTTGCCCTCCGGAATGGATTTACGTGCTTTGTATAGTGTAGCGCGATTGTCATGGGGTTGGCAAGCCCCTACACAAATTTGCAGGCAAAAGCATTTGGAAATAATTTTTTCCAATTCATTGATTTTTGCACATCGCCGCTATTGAATCCCCCCGCCACTGCGGTGGCCCTCCCTCTTTGACAAGGGGGGGCAAGGGATTTTTTTTAAATTTTCGTCCTTAGCCCCTACCTCCCTTGTTATAAGGGAGGGGGACCGCCGCAGCGGTGGAGGGATTCTGCAAGGCGTTTTGCCTAATGATGTGATTGTTGGAAGATTTTATACTCAAATGCTGTTGCCCTGTTTTTTTGCCCCACCCTTGACAAATCACGGCAATTGTATTATTGTACTACTGTACTATATCACTAGTACAGTATGCCGACGAAGTAAAATGTGGTATACTAGCTCAGTTGAAAAAATCGCAACGGAGGAAACCCATGAAAAAGACGCTGAAAGTGTTATTGATCACGGCGGTTGTGCTGGCGGTGGCCGCCGGGGCCGCTTACTATCTGTTGAATCAGAGCACACCCCTCACCGTGGACTCACTGGATTTGGACACCGTAACCATACAGCGGGGCGACATCCAAGTCACTGCCCACGGCACCGGCCTGTTGGAAGTAGACGTCACGCGAGACGTATACAGCCAGGTTTCCGGGCGAGTGCGGGCCGTATATAAAGAAGACGGCGACTACGTAGAGGCGGGCGAACTCATCGCCGTGCTGGAAAGCGAAGCCCTGGAAGAGAGCCTGCGCTCCCAAACCGACGACCTGTATCTGCGGGAGCTGGAGCTGTCCGCCTCACGCTTGGGCAGGGCGCCCACGGTGATCAGCGCGCCGCTGGCCGGGCGGGTCAAACTGCTGCGGGCAGGCAGGGGCGACGACATGGTGACCGTGCAAACCCAGTTCGGAGCCCTGGCGGTGCTTTCTACCGACGGGCGGATGCGGATCAACATGCCCACCCCGGAAGGTTTTGTGATCGGCACGCTGCCGATAGAGGTAAGGGTGCACATCGGCGACAAGGTAGAAAACGGCTCCGTGCTCACCGCCGACGAACACCAGCTCACCGTACTCATCGAAAGCGATCTGTATGAGCCGAATGCCATCGCCTTTGTGCGCGACATGAACGGCGCGCAACTGGGCGCTGGCGAGTTGGTGATCAACAAGCCGGTGGTGGTGGCGGGGGTATCGGGCACCATCAAAACCGTGGAAGTGAAAGAAAACGACAGGGTGCGGGCCAACGACCGCCTGTTTACCCTAGAAGACGATTCCGTAACCGTGGACGTGGAGCGGCAACTCCTCTCCCGGGATCAACTGCGCCGCCAGCTAGACGATACCCGCGAAAAGATAACCCGGCTGGAAATCCGCGCGCCTATCTCGGGCGTGGTAGCCGGGTTTATGCTGCGGGAAGGCGCCCTGGCCCAAGACGGGCAGCAGGTATGCACCATCATCCAAACCGACCGGGCCAAGGTGGTGCTGGCCGTGGATGAGCTGGACATCGCCAAGATTTTCCCCGGCCAAAGCGCGATCCTTAAGCTGGACGCCCTGCCCGGCAGAACCTACGAAGCCACCGTGGATCGTGTGCTGCCCATCGGCGCCCGCACCGGCGACATCACCACCTACGATGTGGTGCTGTACTTAGACGCCCAAGACAATATGCTGCCCTATATGTCGGTATCCGGCGACATACTGGTGGCCGAGGTCAAAGACACGCTGCTGGCGCCGGTTACGGCGCTGCAGGCTTTGGGCAACGACCGGTACGTGATGCTGGCCCCCACCAATGCCGATTTGGATGGCGCAACGACAGGCAGGCGGCGCCCCTCCGGCAACAACGGCTTTATGATGATGATGGGCCAGGGCAACAACAGCGATGTCACTCTGCTGCAAAGCGTTGCGCCCCAATTGATGCGCCGGGTGGAGATCGGCCTGGCATCCGGTGAGTTCGTGGAGATTCTTGAAGGCGTACGCGAGGGCGAGCAGATCGTCCTGCCCCGCAGCGGCAGCAACATGATCAACGCCATGATGCGGATGGGCGGCGGCGGTGGCGGCAACAGAGGGGGCAATCCGCGATGATTGAGCTGGAGCGCGTAAGCAAGCGCTATCAAATGGGCGGCGAGGTCGTTACGGCTTTAGACGAGGTGTGTTTTTCCATCGGGGCCCATGAATATGTGGCCCTCATCGGGCCGTCGGGCAGCGGAAAATCCACCATGATGAACATCATCGGCTGCCTGGACTCCGCTGACAGCGGTATCTATCGCCTAGACGGGCAAGATATCACCCGCTATACCGCCCGGCAGCTGGCCGCCATCCGCAACCGCAAGATCGGTTTTATCTTTCAGCAATTTAACCTGCTGCAAAAACTCACCGCTTACGAGAATGTGGAGCTCCCATTGATCTACCAAGGTCTGGGTTTAGGCGAACGCCGGATCCGGGTAAACGCAGCCATGGAGCGGGTAGGCCTGGCGGACCGTATGCGCCACCGGCCCAACCAACTCTCCGGCGGACAACAGCAGCGGGTGGCCATCGCAAGGGCGCTGGTCACCGGCCCCTCGCTGATCCTGGCCGACGAACCCACAGGCAACCTGGACTCCAAAACCAGCGTAGAGATCATGGCCACGTTGCGGGAATTAAACGCCGCGGGCAACAGCATCCTGCTCATCACCCATGATGCCAACGTGGCTTCCGAGGCCCCGCGCCGCGTGCGCATCGCCGACGGCCGCCTTACCGAAGAAATTAGTGAAGATAAAAAGAAGAAAAAATAGCCGGAGGTTCGCGCATGACGTTTCTACAATCCCTCAAAATGGCCTTTTCCGCCATTGGCGCCAACAAGATGCGCTCCTTCTTAACCGTGTTGGGTGTGATCATCGGCGTGATCGCGGTGGTGGTGCTCACTTCCTTGGGCCAGGGCGCCCTGGATCAGGTATCGGGTCAGATACAGAACCTGGGCACCAACATGCTCACCGTTACCATCAGCACCACCCGCCACACCGGCATCGACGCCCCAACCCTCCACGCCCTGGTGGGGCACGACGGCATCACCGCCATCAGCCCCTCGATCTCAGGACGTATGACCGCCAAGGCCGGTACTGAAACCTTCAGTTGCCGCGTGGAAGGCGCAGAGCCCGCCTTTTTTGCCATCCGCAAAATGAATGTGACCCATGGCCGCGCCCTCACCCCCTCCGATGAAGAGAACCGCCTGCCCGTGGCCGTGATCGGCATCCGGGTGGCCGACGAGCTGTTTGGCCACCGCAACGTGATCGGCAACACCTTCTCTTTGGGCGGCCGGGAGATGACCATCGTAGGCCTGCTGGAGGAGCAGGGCACCAGCATGATGGGCAATGAAGACGAACGCATCATCATCCCCTTTTCCCTGGCCCAGCGCCTGCTGCGGCAGACCAGCATCACCACTTTCTATGTATCCACCGAATCCGAAGATGTCATCGACCAAAGTGAACAGGCCCTGCACCGTTTTATGAAGGCCCGCACCACCGAAGACCGGGACTATTCCGTGCTCAACCAGTCCAGCATTCTGGACATCTTTAACACCACCACCGCCACCCTCACCCTCATGCTGGGTGGCATCGCGGGCATCGCGTTGCTGGTGGGCGGCATCGGCATTATGAATATCATGTTGGTTTCTGTGACCGAACGCACGCGGGAAATCGGCATCCGCAAAGCCATCGGCGCACAGCGCACGGCCATCCTTTCCCAATTCCTGATCGAAGCGGTGGCCCTGTCGCTGGTGGGCGGCGTGCTGGGTGTGGCCTGCTCCTACCTGATGCTTACGGTGCTGCGCGGGCCCTTGGACATGCCCAGCCTCACCGTATCCATGAGCAGCCTGCAGCTGGCGCTGTCCTTCTCCATCGCCATTGGGATCATATTTGGGATTTACCCGGCCAACAAGGCGAGTTTGCTCAAACCCATTGATGCGCTTAGATACGAGTAAGCTGGAGGAAACATGCAAAAGATACGTTTTGATCGCTCCGCACTAGCCATCATAGGCCTGCTGTTGCTCTATTTTGCCGTGAGCGTTCCAGTGTACCTTACTCATTCATTGTTTTTGCATCACTGGCTTGTGTGGAATGTGTTTCTGGCCTTGCTGCCGCCACTTTTCGCATGGCTGTTTATGCACTGCCGGTTCAAGGGGCTGCGCCTGATGCTGGCAGTGCTATGGCTTCTATTTTTTCCGAATGCGCCCTATCTGATGACCGACATGATCCACCTAGCGCATCTCTCCTTTGTGCACTGGGGAGAGGGGCGCGAGCTCTATCCATGGCTTACGCTGATGCAAACGGGAATCTCAATATTTTTGGCCACTACCATGGGATTATGGTCATTGAGCGTCATGCACCGCGCGATGCGAAGATGGGGCGGCCCCGTGGCCGGTTGGCTGATCGTTGGCCTGGTTTGTTTGGCCAGTGGCTACGCTGTGTTTATGGGGCGCTTCCTACGCTTTAATTCATGGGATGTGCTGCAACCGCTGCGCTTGCTGGAATACACGGCTCGATACACCGATAGCTTTGCAATATGGTTCTCGGCAGGTTTTGGTTTGTATATTCTGTTTACGTATTGTATCTTTCGTGCCTTTGGGGCGTTGCGGGCCACTAAAACGGCCTCTTCGCAAAATACCCCTTCTCTTCCCAATACCGATAGGGATACCCGCCCTTGCCAATATACCTCTTGATCACAAACTTTGTAATATAATACATGCCTATCGTAGAAAGATAGGCGTGCCTCTTTTTCACGGCAACAAACCGATCCGCCGCCCGCCGCAGGGCCTTTTCGCATCTGGCTTGCTTTGCCGGGGGCATCAGCTCCCATTTGTGTATGAACATTCGGATGCTCAGCGCGTACACACGGTTCACGCCCTTGTACTTCAGCCCCTTTACAATGGGCTTTTTTGCCGAGGCGGAGCCGGTGCCCGTGGTAATCACAAAGGCCTTCTTTTCAAACATTTCGGCTTTGGGCGTCACGGTGAGGGCCAAAAAACCCAAATGATCCAGCAAATTCTTCATACCCGCCGACATGCTGCTCACCCCATGATGGGGCGTTGCAAACACCAGCGCGTCGGCTTGCATCACGGCCTCCAAAATCGGCGCGACATAACCGGCATGGGGGCAATATTCAGGGGGATTGGCAAAACAAAGCTGGCACCCGGTGCAGAATTCCGGCAGGGCTTCGGGCAGAAAAAAATCGGCGATTTGTGTTTCACCGTGTTTATTTATTTGATCGAGAAAAATCTGCGTGGCTTTGTATGTGTTGCCTTTGCGGGGGCTTCCGTGAAAGACCGCTAATTTCATTGCTCATGCTCCCTCACCGTCTGACTTGGCATGCACACAAGGCAGGTATCCCGGTAGGGGCGAAATCCATTTTCGCCCGCCTTGAATTTATTTGTCCTGAACGCCATGTTTCGGGCGGATATGGAATCCGCCCCTACTTCACTCGCGTTCATAATACTGTCGTCATCCATGTTACTTCATCATCTTTTTCAGGTTGTTCTACGTCAATCATAAAACCCATTTTTTCATAGAAACGAATCGCATTTTTGCTGGAGGGGACATGAAAACTGTTTGCATGATTCGCCTTTGCTTCTTGATAAAGCTTCTCGAAAAGCATTCTGCCAATGCCACTTGATTGTTTTTCAGGCATGACAAAAAGATTGGATATAGAATATTTAGGTTTTTCTGCCGAACCAAAGTTGGCAAATGCGCCTGTAGCTATGATTTCTCCGTTACCATCTTCGACAACATACACTCTTTTCCATTTTAGCCCGTTTGATATGCTTTCATCATTGGTACGCGATTTGAACTTACCAATAATTCGCTTTGAGTGATGTTCCGACATAACCTCATCATAATTTCTTTCAAGCAAAACCCTTATGGAGAGTACGTCACGTTCTTCGGCTAATCGGATATGCATCGTTAAGCCTCTCATCTCTATCGGTAACTGCCCAACTCCAGCCCCTTCTGCACAAAATACGCATACGTCTCAAAATCCACCGTGGCCGGTATGGAATGATCGCTATGCAACACATACCCAAAACCCTGCTTCACAATAGGAATCTTGGCTTCTAACTCCCGGTCGATCACCGCCCGGTCGTTGCTGTATAGGGCGCGCACGTCGATGCCCCCCATCAGGGCGATTTGCTCGCCGTACAGCCTATGCAGCTTCAGCAAATCCATGCCCGCTTTTACCTCGATCACCTGCAGGCAGTCGATGCCCGCATCGATCATATCGGGCAGCAAGGGCTCAATAAACCCGCAGGAATGCATCACCACGGGCAAGCCCAGACCGTGGGCAAAGTTGATGGTTTTTGTATGGGCGGGTTTGATCAGCTCCCGGTACATAGCCGGGACATAAAGGGGCTGCCCTTGTAGCCCATGTCTTCGTAATACCAAATGCCGTCGGGCTTTCCCTCTTGCTCAAACAGTATGGTTTGCATCTCAATCAGGAGCCGGGCATAGGTATCGGCCATGTCCGCCACCCATTCGGGATCCTCCGCCATGCCCATCAGCATATACTCGTGGCCGCACACCGGGTGGATGCCCTCAAAGGCGTTGATCCCAGCCCACATAAAGAAGCGGCCTGCCTTTTGCGCCGCCTGCTTGGCTTCCCGATAAGCGGCAAAGTTGATGCGGCGGGGATCGGGCGTCAGGTGGGGCTTGATGGTCTCCTCCCACCCCAACCTGTCTTGCACCTCAAAGCCTACGTGCTCCGGGGTGGTATCGTGCTTTTTGTGGCGGCGCAGGGTAGCGCCGTTGCCGTCCAGCAAAGTCACGGTGTCTGCATCCTCGGCCACAACCCGGGGCTCCTCCATAAACCGAGCCGTAAGGTTAAAGGGCCAGCTCTCTTGCATATCGTAGCCAAATACGTCTTCCATGGCCTCGCCGGGCAATATCTTGCCCTGAGCGGCCCATGCTTTGTGGGTATCGATCCAAAAATGCTCATACAAGCCAATCCTGTCCACGGGCTGGCGGCGCAGGATGTTGGCAAAACGTTGCTTTCCGGTCATGGGTTTAGTCAACTCCTCTGTGGGTTACGCCCGTGTAAATCTCGGCGGATTTGGCCGGGTAAATGTCGGTGGTGAGCAACTCGCGCCCAATCTCCATACCGTCGCTGCGCTTGGTGACCAGATAGGTCTCGACTTTGTATCCTACCCGCCCTTTAAAAACTTCCTTTTCTTGCCCTACGTAGGTCACATGCACCCCCTTGGTATCCCTAATATACTTTACGGGCGGGTCGGGCTGGATGTCCAGGCCCACCTGCCTGCTTTCCAACGTAAGGCGAATGCCGTCGGGCAATGGCCTGCCATGGATTTCTACGATGCAGCGTTTTTCGTTCTTGGTTTCTTCCAAACGGACCATGATGTACACGGGCGTATCGCCGGTGTTTCGGATCACCAGATCCCTTCCATTGTCGGTTACAGTAGCGTCCTGCCCCTTTTCGGCATAGGGGGAAGGGATGGCGTGGGGCGAGCGCGTCTCTACCTTCAGCCCGGCCCGCAGCGCAGCCTGGTACAGGGTGGTGGAAACCTGGCACACCCCGCCGCCGATGCCCACCACATACTCGCCCTGGGCGATCTCCAGCGCCTCCCGGAAGCCATTCCTGGTCGTGCGCCTACCCACCACATTGTTGAACGAAAGCGTCCTGCCCGGATTTAGCTGAAAACCGTTGAGCCGTTCGCAAGCAAGGCGCACGTTGTGTGTCCTGCCCTCTTCGAACTCAGCGGTGGCGCTGCTTCGTACGATGGGGGTAGATACCGATACGATCTGTGCGTTTTGTCCCTTCAGGTCGTCCAGGGTCACCTCGGGGGCGATGGTCTGTGGCTGCAACATGATGCTTGTGCTGGAAAGAGAAAAAATGCTCTCTACCACCTGCGCACGGATCGGCTCGATATCCAGCCACATGCCGTATTCTTCCTGCCCGAAAGCAAAACCGCCATCAAACTCCACGTCGGCGTCGGTGGCTTCTTTGTCGAAGGCCTGCTGCACGTCCCGCAGGATTGCATCAAGTTTTGCCTCATTAAAGTGGATGCCATCGCTGTTTTTTTGATAAGGATTATTGCGCAACACGGCAGCCTGCTGCCAGCGTTCCAGCATGGTCCCGTACCGGCCCTGGTGCCAAGCGTCATTCAGCAGACTGGCCAAATCCAGCCGCAAATCGATATCCGATGCGGTCATGGTCTTTACACTTTCTCCGTGGCGCAAAGCAACCCGCCACTGAGAAATCTGCTGCTGCTCCAACTCAAGCATGGTGTGGTGGGCCTGTTCCCGGGTCATGCCGCCGATGTGGACGCCCGCCACGTGTACGCCTTCGTAAAACGCGTCTTCAAAGCGGTTCACATCCTGATAGATGATAAATACAAAAGAACCTAAGCACAGCACGGCCACAAACAGCAACGCCAGCACAACACGCAGCAGCAAGGATTTTTGCTTGGGGGTATGCCGGTTGGGCCCGTTGTGCCTGGCGGTTTTCCTTACGGTTTGCCGGGGCTGGGGCGTGGGTACGGGCTGGTGCCAGCCGTTTTGTGGGGCAGCGCGCATGGGCGTGCGCTCCCACTGAGCCCATGGTTCTTGAACAGGCTGGGAACGGGCTTGGGGCATCCCCCGCCACTCTTGGGGAGGGGGAGGCGCATTGGCAGGACGGCGACGGCGTGGGCTCGGCGGATAAAAGTCGGACATGTTCACCTCGTAAGAATTAAATGATGATTGCTCTGTTTACTCCCTAGGCGTTACGCCCACATAAACCCTGGCGGGGCGCGGTTTGTACAAATCCTCCGAAATGCGCTCCCGGCCGGTTTCCAGGCCGTCGGCGCGCATCGTTACCAAAAAGGTTTCTGCACGATAGCCCACACGCATGTCAGCCACCTGCTTTTGCTGATCATTATACACCACATGCTCGGCCCTTCTGTCGGCGATGTACTCGGTGTCGGGATCGGGCAGGATGTCGCCGCCGATCAGGCGGCTTTCCAAGGCAAGTCGGGTGCCCTCTGGCAGGGGCCTGCCGTAGATGGATACCTCGCAGCGCCTTGTGCCCGCCCGCCCGTCTTCCACCAGGCGTGCGCGGATGTAGATGGGAAAGTCCGTGCCGTTGCGGATCACCAAGTCCGATCCATTGTCGGAAACCGTGGCGTCCTGGCCCCTGTCCGCATAGTCCGAAGGGATGGCGTGAGGCGAGCGTTCCACGATCTGCAGCCCGGCGCGCAACGCCGCCTGATACAGGGTGGTGGACACCTGGCACACCCCGCCGCCAATGCCCATCACAAACTCACCGTAAGCGATTTCCAACGCTTCTTGATAGCCGTTCTTGGGATCGGAACGTTTGCCCGCCACCTGGTTAAAAGACAGCCGCTCGTACGGCGCGATCATTTGCCCGTTGAGGGCGTTCAGGGCAATGCGCATGTTCTGATTGCGGCTGTCGGTGCTGCTCCTGCTTACATCGGTGGTCACCACCACGATGCACACCAGGTTATCCTGCAGCATGGCACGAGTCACCTTGGGTGTTGTCTCCTCGGGTGTCAAAGCGATATCGGCGTTCTGTATGGAAAGGGCATGCCGCTCCACCTCGCTGCGCACAGCCTCCATGTTCAGCCGCCTGCCGTAGGTTTCGTCGATGTACTGAAAGGGCTGCTCGTTTTGAGGCGAGAAAGTGGCGGTGGCGTCCACCGGCTCCCGGTCGATATCGGCGCGCAATTGCTCCAGGGCAGCCTCCAGCAGCGCTTCGTTGTACGTAACGCCGCCGGTGGCGTGGTAAGGCTGGCGCCTAAGGGCTTCTACCGCCTGCCTGCGCCCGGCGTAACTTCCCTCCCGGCCAATGTTCCATGCCTCGGCCAGTTGTTCGTTTAGGTCTAACTCCATGGCGATGTCAACCGCCCGTATGCTGTGCTGGGTTCCGTCGTAGCTTAACGTCACCTGCCAGCCGCCCAGTATCCGCGCCTGATCGTCGGCCAGCGCCTCGGCAGCTTCGGCCTGGGTCATGCCGCCCAGATACACGCCACCCACATACACGCCGTCAAAATACACGTCGCTGCGGGCCGGATCGGTCCAATAACTGTAGACGCCCAGGGCCAGCACCATCACCAGCAACACCCCAAACATTATGGGAATCATCGCCGCGATTTTGCTTTTTCCCTTTTTGGGGGTGGGTGGCTGCTTTTGTTTGTTTTGTTTGCGCTGCTTGCGCGATAGGGCCGCCGGGCTGCCGTCGGGCAACATGGCCCGGGGGCCCAGCTCCGCAGCCTCATAGGCAGCCGCGGCCGCGGCTTCCTCTTCGCGCAATTCCATGGGTTTCTTTTTGTCGGTTTCCCGGAAGTGAAAGCGCGTCTTCCGCCCAGCAGACCGCCTGCGCGGCGCGGGGGGCTTTTTTTCGAAAGGGATATCAGGAGGGATGTCAGATGGGTAATCCATTCGATCGTCTGCCATGGCGCTCTCCTCCCTTATTCATTCAGGCAACTCCCCCACCTTACACGCCGACACCCGCCAAAGGGCCCGGGCATCCCGCTCTTTTTGCGCCCTTGTCCAGCTTTCAAGGCCTTCCCCCATGCGGTTGGGGCGCACGGTTGCGCCGTGGGCGTCGCTGCCGCCGGTTACCAGCATGTCCAATGCCCGTGCCAGGCGGTCAAAATTTCCGGACTGGCTGGTCGTATGCCCCGGATAGTGTGCTTCCAAACCCATGAGGCCCTGTTCCCGCCATTGGCGGATGTTGCGCTCCACAGCATCGCCCCGCATGGGCAACAACCCCGGATGGGCCAGCACCGGCACGCCCCCGGCCTGCCGCAACCAACCGATGGCCTCGGCCACGGGCAACGGAGTCCGGGGCAGATAGGCGGGGCAACCCGCACCCAGGTACTGGGCAAAAGCCTGCTTGATGCTGGACACCTTGCCCATGGCCACCAACGCCTGGGCAATGTGGGTGCGGGACACGCTGTGGGTGGCCCGGCCCAGCACCTCTTCCTCGTCCATGGGGCAACCCTGCGCCTTTAGGAGCCGGATCATGCCCAGGGCACGATCCCAGCGCTCCCGTTGCTGCCCTTCCAAAAACCCACGCCATCCCCGACAGTTCACGTCCAAACCGTACCCCAGCAGGTGTACCTCTCCCTCGCCCTCGCAACTGAGCTCTACGCCGGGGATCAGGGTCACGCCCTCTTGAATGGCAGTAGCGGCAGCTTCGGGTATGCCGTCCACACTGTCGTGGTCGGTCAGGGCAATCAGGGCAATGCGGCGGCGGGCCGCCTCTTGGACAACATGAGCGGGTGGGAATATCCCATCGGAGGCAGTGGAGTGCAGGTGAAGGTCTACGCGCATAAACTGTCCCCAACCATTAGGCTTGGGCTAAGATGGCCTCAAATTCGGCCCGATACAGGGTTTCTTTTTCCATCAGGGCGTCGGCCACGGCATGCAGCTTTTCGATGTTATCCCGAAGGGCCTTCTCCGCCCGCTCATAGGCGTTTCGCAGGTAATTGTGTACCTCCTGATCGATCTTGGCCGCCATGTTCTCGGAAAAAGAGCGGCTTTGCTGGGTAAAGTCACGCCCCAAAAACACTTCTTGCTCACCGCCCAGGTAGATGGGGCCTAATTCATCGCTCATACCGCAGTGGGTGATCATGCGGCGGCTAATCTCGGTGGCGCGGCGCAAATCGGAGGTAGCGCCGGTGGTCATATCCCCAAATACCAGCCTCTCGGCGGCATATCCGCCCAGGGCCATGGCCAGGTTGTCGTGCAATTGTTTGCTGGATTCAAAGTCGCGCTCCTCCTCGGGCAGCAGCAGGGTGTGGCCGCCGGTAGGCCCGCGGGGGATGATGGTCACCAGCTGCACCGTGGGGCAAAGGGGCATCTTGGCCCCTACCAGGGCGTGGCCAGCCTCGTGATAGGCCACGATTTTTTTGTCTTTGGGATGCACCGTGTGGCTGCGCTTCTCCGGCCCCATCTCCACCCGCTCCACCGCCTCTTGCAGGTGGTGCATGGTGATCTGCTGGCCCTTGCCCCGGGCGCAAAGGATGGCGGCCTCGTTCATGATGTTTTCCAGATCAGCGCCGGTGGAGAAGGGGGTGCGTTTGGCGATCAGGGCCAGGTCCGCATCGGGGGCCAGGGGCTTTCCTTCGGCATGGACCTTTAGGATTTCCTCCCGGCCGCGCACATCGGGGTAATTGACGGTAACCTGCCGGTCGAACCGGCCGGGG
>WQXF01000039.1 GCA_009784985.1 Clostridia bacterium
CCACGCGCGTCCCCTTCATTCCCAAGAACGACCGTCCCATTTACTGCAGCGAGTGCTTCGCCGCCCGTCGGTAATCCCCTCGATTTCTGCGATAATGGAAAAGCGGCTCCTGATGAAGGGGCCCTTTTTTTGCATTTGCAACCACATAATCCTATGGTATAATAAAAAGGTGAATACAAGATATGGCTTTCTGTTGGCCGATGCCGACAACACTCTTTTTGACTTCCCTGCCGGTGAGCGGCTGGCCCTGGGCGAGACGTTTGAGGCTTTTGGCCTGCCCACAACCCAAGCCGCCTTTGCCACCTACCACGATATCAACGAGGCCCTTTGGCGGAAGCTGGAGCGCGGGGAGATATCGCCCAACAAACTGCGCGTCCAGCGCTTTGCCGAGTTTTTGGATGTTTTGAGAGAAACACGAAATGCAGCAGAAATCGCCGAGTTTTTTGTAGAAGCGCTGGGGAGGCAAGCCATACTGCTGCCCGGCGCGGAGCAGGCGGTGCGCCGATGGGCAGGCCGGATACCGGTGGCCATCGTTACCAATGGCATCGCAACCGTGCAGCGGGCACGGATCGCTCACTCGCCCATTGCCGATTGTTTTGCGGCAGTGATCATCTCGGAAGAAGTGGGCGTAGCCAAACCCCACCGGCGCATGGTGGACGCAGCGTTGAACGCTATCGGCTGCACGGATCCCCGCCGGGCGCTGCTGCTGGGCGATTCGTTAGAAGCCGACATCGCAGCAGCCATCCATACCGGCATCGACAGTTGCTGGTTTAATCCGGAACAATCGCCCAATCCCACGTCCTTTGTCCCCACACACATCGTCACCTCGTTGGATGAGGTGGATGCCCTGCTCTTTTAGAGGGAGGAAATATGAAACATCTAAACAAACGTCACATCAAACTGTCGGCATGCCTTATGGCCGCCATCTTCGTCCTTTCCGGTTGTTTTGTGCAGCCGGATCGCACCTTAGACCCGTTGGCCGTGGATGTGCTGACCCCCCAACCCCTGCCCACCGCCATCGCCACCATTCCCCCTCTACCCACCGAAGGGCCGGAAACGGCGCCGCCCACCGCCACCGCTCAACCGGAAGACAACAATGATTGGGCAAATTGGGGCACACAAACCGGGCAAACCGATCAAGCCTCCGCCACTGCCCGCCCCGCCAGCACCGGCGCCAGCTGGCAAACCAGCACCACCGACTACAACGCGGGCTAT
Source organism: Clostridia bacterium (assembly GCA_009784985.1). Lineage (GTDB taxonomy): Bacteria > Bacillota > Clostridia > Christensenellales > Aristaeellaceae > WQXF01. The sequence goes on from WQXF01000039.1 coordinate 1,216, forward strand.
CCGGTGCTTAAAGTGGGCTCCACCGGATCCGATGTATACGATCTGCAGGAGCGCCTGAAAGAGTTGGGCTACTACACCGGCGCCCTGGACAGCAAATTCGCTTCGGGCACCCAAAGCGCCGTGATCGCCTTTCAGCAGCGCAACGGCTTGGTTGCCGATGGCATCGCAGGCCGCGCCACCCAAGACAAACTCTATTCCTCCACCGCCTCCGCGGCCCAGATCAACGTGCCTTCGGCTTCCTCCGCCTATCCGTTGCTCAGGTCGGGCTCCCAGGGCACCGATGTGCGCAAACTGCAAGTGCGTCTGGCCGAACTTGGGTATTACAATGGCGGGGCAGACGGTATATTTGGCCCCTCCACTGAAGCGGCTGTGAAAGCATTCCAGCGTAACAACAGCCTCACTGCCGACGGCATCGCGGGGGAACAAACCCAACGGCGGGTCTACGGCAATAGCGCGGTCTCGGCTCCCCGGCCCGTGGCCACCGCCAATCCCAACGCCATACGTACCTTACGGATCGGCATGGAAGGCAATGACGTATACAGCATGCAGGTTCGCCTGATCGAACTGCGCTACCTGGGCGGTGTGGCCGACGGCGTATTCGGCCCGGAAACCGAAGCTGCCCTCATCGCCTTCCAACGAAACAACAACCTCACCCCTGATGGCGTGGCAGGCTCCGGCACAATCAACAGGCTGGCACGCAATGCCACCCCCGCCACATCCAGGCCCGCCACCACCTCCACCCCCAGGCCGGGCACGTATGTGACGCTGCGCGAAGGGGATTCCGGCCAATTTGTGTACAACCTGCAGGAGCGCCTGTACGATCTGGGCTACTACAGCGGGCGCATCGATGGCCGGTTCGGGCCCAACACCACGGCAGCGCTAAAAGCATTCCAAACCGCCAACGGCCTAACCGCCGACGGCATCGCGGGCACGGCATCCCAAACCAGGCTGTTCTCCAACAGCGCTAAGGTGAATCCGGTCGTTGCGGCAACGCCCAGGCCTACCGCAACGCCCACCCTTCCTCCGCTGGAAGGTTTCGAGGTTTTGCGAGAGGGCAGCAACGGCCTGCCGGTTATGCGGATGCAACAGTATTTGTATGATCTGGGGTATTTTTACGGGCGGATAGACGGCGCTTTTGGTGCGGATACCGCCGTGGCAGTGCGCCAATTCCAGTATCACAACAACTTGACCGAAGACGGCATCGCCGGGCCCACCACCCAGGCCCTACTCTACGGCGGATACGCCGCTTTCCTGCCCGAATCCGCCGCCACACCCAAGCCGGACCTTAACACGGTGCTCCGGGAAGGCAGCACAGGCGACAGTGTACGGCAACTGCAAACCCGCCTATATCAGCTTCGCTACATGGAAGCCGAGTTCATCACCGGCACTTTTGGCCAAAACACCATCACGGCCATCATGCTGTTCCAGCAGCGCCACGGGCTTCTGGCCGACGGCGTGGCCGGGCCGGTCACCCTGCAAACCCTGTACAGTAAACAGGCTGAGGTATTTATGCCAGGGGAGCAGTGATTTGGCTATACCGTAAAAGCCTCTCCTCCAGCGTTCCGGTATGCAATTCAAACAAATGATTGTCAAAATCATAAAAGTAAAACGAACGCCCTTCGCCTAACACGCGGGGGCGTTCCGTATGGATATCCACATGCCATTCCTTGATTCTGGCCACATACGCTTCAAAATCGGCTTCCGGCACCTTGAATGCAACATGATCGTAAGCGCTTCGGCCCGCCGACTCCCCTTCCATCAAGGCGATCCACACGCCGCCAATCAGCAAGAATTTCTCTTTTGATAACGAGAATTGTTTTTCGCCGCTATCGTAGACTTCCTTTGCGTCCAGCGCACCTATGAAAAAACGAGCGGCTTTCTGTAAATCGCGCACGGTGAATGTGATGTGGCTGATGCCTTCAATCATGATGCCTACCTGCGCCCCGGTCCGCTGTCTTCAATATCAAACAAAAGCTGGTTCCATGCGCCCTGCTCATCCAAAATGCGACCGGTGCCCATAGCCACGCAGGCCACCGGGTCTTCCACCAGGCGGCAGGGCACGCGCACCTGCTGGCTGAGGGCCACGTCCAGCCCGTGGAGCAACGATCCGCCGCCGGTCATCACAATGCCTCGCTCGAAAATGTCGGCGGCGAGCTCGGGAGGGGTACGCTCCAGCAGGGCCTGTATGTTCTCGGCAAGGGCAATGATCGGCTCATCCAGGGCCTCCACCATCTCCTCGGAGTTGATGGTGATGATCTTGGGCAGGCCGGTGATCAGGCTGCGGCCCGTTACATCCATGTACAATGGGTCTTTTCGAGGAATGGCCGCGCCGATCTGTATCTTCAGCTCCTCCGCGGATCGTTCGCCGATCATCAGGTTATGCTTGCGGCGCAGGTAACGGATCACCGCCTCGTCGAAGCGATCCCCGGCGATCTTGGTGGTAACCGATACCACGATACGCCCCATGGCCAATACGGCCAAGGTAGATGTGCCGCCACCCAAGTCCAACAGCATGTTGCCGTAGGCCTTGGTGATGTCCAACCCGGCGCCAATGGCTGCTGCTAGGGGCTCATCAATCAGCTGGGCCTTGCGTGCACCCGCGTCCAGTATGGTATCCACCACCGAACGTTTCTCTACCTCGGTAACACCGCTGGGCACGCAAGCGACTACGCGGGGGCGAAACATCATACGGCGGCCGATCACCTTGCGCAGAAAAAAGCGCAGCATCCGCTCGGTTACGTCGTAATCAGAGATCACCCCGTCTGCCAGAGGGCGCATCACCAATATATTGGCAGGGGCCCTGCCCACCATGCTGCGGGCATCGTCGCCCACGGCCAGTATGTTGCGGGAGTTGCGGTCGATGGCCACCACGGCCGGCTCCCGCAGCACCACGCCCTTGCCCTGCACGCAAAAGAGTATGGTGGATGTCCCCAAATCGATGCCAATATCATTCATTCCAAGCATCGTAGGTAGCTCACTCCTTCTTCTGTGGGAAATATGCTACGCCTGATGGCGGGCGCGATGCTGCATGTACTTGCGGCAGGTGGCTTCCCCACCCCGGATGTGCCGCTCCGCCTTGTTGCGGGCCAACACGCTTTTTGCCTGTTCGGCCAGGGTCATGTCCAGCTCGGGCAGCCGCTCGTCTACATCCTTGTGCACGGTGGACTTGGAGACGCGGAATACCTTTGCGGTCTCGCGCACTGTGGCGCCCGTGGCAAGGATGTGCGCTGCGATTTGCAATACGCGGGCCTCGATGTAATCCTTCATCCCGATCCCTCCATAGCTTGGCATTTCGTTGCCAGTCTATGCGAGGGGATTGGGAATAAGACGAGTTACAAGGTAGGAGTTACAAGTTACAAGAGGTTACTTAATCGCTGATGATTCGACATGGGCGTGATCAAATCCTCTTGTAACTGTACTTAGGATGGGCAAAAAGCGCATCGGCCTCATCCTGATCATTGGGATCACCGTAAAACACACGCAACAATGTGAGCCCGTTGGCGGGCGCGGTGATGCCTAGTTGCAGCCTGTCGCCGCTATGCAGGGCGCGGGCGATGGCGCCCGGTTCGATCCGCCCGCGGCCCACATCGATCAGCGTGCCTGCGAATATGCGCACCATGTTGTACAAAAAGGCGTTGCCGTATATCATCAGGTACAGGCATGGGCCGCTTTGCTCCAGTGACACATTGTGTACGGTGCGTTCCGTACGCTCCTTGCCGGTCATCAATCCGCCGGAGGCCTCAAAGGCCCGAAAATCGTGGGTGCCCAGCATGGCCTGCATCTCCTGGCGCATCAGCGGCAGATTAAGAGGCGTGGGGATGTGGGTGTGCTGCATACGAAACAACGCCGACGCGTGCCGGTGATTCCATATGCCGTAGCGGTAGATCTTGCCCTTGGCCTGAAAGCGCGCGTGGAAGTCAGGATCGGCCAAAACCGACGCGCAGATTCGGATGTCCTCCGGCAGCATGGTGTTGAGGGCAAAGGCGACCTTTTCTGCGGGGATGCCCACCGTGCAGTCAAAGTGGGCCACCTGCCCCACAGCGTGTACACCGGCGTCGGTGCGGCTGGCGCCGTGGATGATCACACGCTTTACGCCCATCAGCTTGCCTAGCGCGTCCTCTAATTCCTGTTGAACAGTGGGCAATCCGGCCTGACGCTGCCAGCCCGCATACCGTGTGCCATCGTATTCCACCTGGAGGCGAATCCGGCGTGCGCGTGCTTTTTTTTCTTCGCTACTTGAGAATCCCCCCGCCACTGCGGTGGCCCTCCCCCCTTTAACAAGGGGGGTTAGGGGCTTATCATGCAAGCTAGCCGCTTCTCTCTTACCCCCCCTTGTTAAAGGGGGGAGGGCCACCGCAGTGGCGGGGGGATTCCGCGTGCGCTCATCCATACAGCGAACCCTCGCCCATAATCAGCAGCACCAGCGCCAGCATACTCAACGCAGCCAGCACATCCAGGCGGGAAAAACGCAGCACCTTCATACGGGTTCTGTGCTCACCGCCACGATAGCAGCGCGCCTCCATGGCCATGGCCAAGTCGGAGGCCCGCTGGAAAGCCCCCACAAACAGCGGCACCAGCAGGGGCACCATGGCCTTGGCGCGGCGCATTAGATTGCCGCTCTCAAAATCTGCGCCCCTTGCCATCTGCGCCTTCATGATTTTGTCGGTCTCTTCTAGCAGGGTAGGGATAAAACGAAGGGCGATGCTCATCATCATCGCCAACTCGTGGGCCGGGAATCGAATGACCCGCAGCGGCGAAAGCAGGCGCTCCATGGCATCGGTAAGGGCCACCGGCGAGGTGGTGAGGGTAAGCACCGATGTGCCCATCACCAAAAACACCAGCCGCAACGAAAAAAACAGCGCCGTGGTGAACCCCTCTTGGGTAAGGCGAAGAAAGCCCCATTGCAGCCACACCGTTTCCCCCTGGGCAAAAAATAAATTGAGCACAAAAGTTAGCGCAAGGATCATGGTGAGGGGCTTTATGCCCTTGAGCAGGTATCGCAGCGGAATGCCCGCCAGCCAGGTCACCAGCAGCAGGTAGGCCAAGGGCAGCAAATACCCTGCGGCGCTCTGCACCAGGAACACCGCCGTTATGTAGGCGATGGTGAGCAGCAACTTGCTGCGGGGATCCAAGCGGTGGATGGGCGAATCCCCTGGATGGTATTGCCCCAGCGTAATGTCTTTTAACACCGGCCCGCACCCCCGATCTGGGCTAAGATGGCATCCCGCACTTCTTCCATCTGGCAGGCTTCGGGAGGGATATCAAAGCCCTTGGCGCGCAGTTCGTCGGCTAGGCGCACGGCCTCGGGCACATCCAGGCCCATGCCGCGCAATTCCTCGCCACGGGCAAAAATCTCGGCAGGCAAGCCGTCCATCACCACCCGGCCCTGGCTCATTACCACAATGCGGTTCACCATCCGGGCCACGTCCTCCATGCTGTGGGATACCATGATCACCGTGATGGCGCGTTGGGCATGGAGTTCCTGTATCATATACAAAATGTCGGCGCGGCCCCGGGGATCCAGGCCAGCGGCCGGTTCGTCCAGCACCAGCACTTCGGGCTCCATGGCCAATACCCCGGCGATGGCCACCCGGCGCATCTGCCCGCCGGACAGCTCGTAGATCGAACGGTTTGCCAACGAATCGTAGTCGATGCGCACGGCCCCACAGGCCGCCCGTACCCGGCGATCCACCTCGTTGTCTTCAAGCCCCAGGTTCTTAGGCCCAAAGGCGATGTCCTTGGCCACGGTTTCCTCAAACAATTGGTGCTCCGGATACTGGAACACCAAACCCACCTTGCGGCGGATGGCGCGCCGGTCGGTATCCTTGGCAAATACGTCTGCCCCATCCACCAGCACCCGCCCCGCCGTGGGTTTTAGAAGGCCGTTCAGATGCTGGATCAGCGTGGACTTCCCGCTGCCCGTGTGGCCGATCAGCCCCAGAAACTCGCCGTCGCCCACGGTAAGGGATACCTCATGCACGGCAGTGGCCTGAAAGGGGCTGCCCTGCATATAGGTGTGGGTTAGGCCCTGGATGACAATCGGCATAGTTCCTCCACCATCTCTTTTACGGTCAGTATGTCGTCGGATAGTTCCAGGCCGCGCTGGCGCAGGGCGTGGGCCATCTCGGTCATGGGCGGCACATCCAGGCCCAGCGCGCGCAGTTGCTCCACCTGGCGGAATACCTCCCTGGGCGTCCCGGTCAGCGCCAGCTTCCCTTCATTGAGTACCACCACCCGCTGGGCCGTGGCCGCTTCGCTCATGGAGTGGGTGATCCAGATCACCGTGATGCCGCGCTCCTTGTGGAGCCGACCCATGGTAGCCAGCACCTCGCGGCGGCCCGAGGGGTCGAGCATGGCCGTGGCTTCGTCTAGGATCATCACACGGGGGGCCATGGCCAGCACACCGGCGATGGCTACACGCTGCTTTTGCCCGCCGGACAGCATGTGGGGCGCCGAGGCCCGGTACTCATACATGGACACGGCCCGCAGCGCTTCGTCTACCTTAGGGCGAATCTCCGGCTGGGGCGTGCCCAGATTCTCCAGGCCAAAGGCCACATCTTCTTCCACGATGGTGGAAACCAGCTGGTTATCCGGGTTTTGAAATACCATGCCCGCGTGCTGGCGGATGTTCCATAATTGTGCTTCGTCTTGGGTGTCCATGCCGCACACCGTTACCGTGCCCGAGGTGGGCAGGTGCAGCGCGTTACAAAGCTTGGCCAACGAGGATTTCCCGCTGCCGTTGTGCCCCAGCACCGCCACAAACTCACCGGGCTGGATGGCCAACGACACATCGCTCAGGGCCGGTTGGGCGGTTTCTTGATACGAAAAAGTGACGTTTTGTGCCGCCACCATATGCTCAAACTGTTCTGGCAAGGCTGTTCTCCTCTAATTGTTTGGTAAGACGGGCCTGGGTGCTTTGCAGCAGCATCTCATAATCGTGTTGATTTTTTTGCCGCAGCGTATCAAGTATCAGTCCGCCGAAAAAAGACTGAACCGCTGCTATGCCTAAAAAGCCGCACCCGATGAGCGTGGGGAATCTGGGCACCAGGCCGGTACGCAAAAACTCGGCTGCAATCGGAATAAATATCCCCAGCGCCACAAGAAAAAAGATGCCCGCAAGCGTGGCAAAAAAAGCCAACGGTCGATAATTGCGGAAAAGTCGTGCGATGGTGAGCAGCACCTTTGCGCCATCGCTATACGTATTAAGCTTGGATTCACTGCCGCTGGGCCGGTCCCGGTAGGAGATGATCACGTTTTCCACACGCATCCGTTTGTCCACGGCGTGGATACTCATCTCTGTCTCGATCTCAAAACCCTTTGAAATCACTGGAAAGGACTTTACAAACAAGTAACTAAAGGCCCGGCATCCCGTCATAATATCACGGATATCGCTTTTAAACAGCGTGTTGATGCTCTTGCGCACCAATACGTTGCCCACATTGTGAAACCGCCGCTGATTCTCAACAAAATACGTTGACGAAAGGCGGTCGCCTACCACCATGTCGGCCTGTTTGTCAAGTACCAAGTTCACCATCTCGCGGGCGCTCTCGGCCGGATACGTGTCGTCGCCGTCCACCATCAGGTAACACAGTGCATCCACCTCCCGGAACATACGGCGGATGACATTGCCCTTGCCCTGTTGATACTCGCGGCGCACAATAGCGCCAGCGGCTTTGGCAATCTCTGCGGTACGATCCGTGGAATTATTGTCGTACACATAAATTGCCGCCTCCGGCAGCGACCGGCGGTAATCCCGCACCACTTTTTCGATGGCTTGAGCCTCATTGTAACATGGTATCAATACCGCGATTGTATCCACAGCTTTTCTCCTTCAAACCATATCCCTATTATATAATAACTGAATCGCGAGGGGTTGGCAAGGGTTTTCTTGTGATTCAAAGCTTGGCTCAAAAAACCGGCGTCGATCCCATCAACGCCGGTCTTTATGCATGCAATGATCACACGAGCTCCAAAATCACCATCTCGGCCGCGTCGCCCCGCCTTGGGCCCTTCTTTAGGATGCGGGTATAACCGCCAGCGCAGTTTTTTTCTTCGTTGCGCTTTTTGTACTTGGGCCCAATCTCGCGGAAGAGCTTTTCTACGCAGGGGTGCTTTACGTCCTTGGTGCGCTCACGGAATTCCTTTTTGCTTTCGTCATCCTTGCGCTGCTCCTTTAGGTCGTACAGGTACGCCATGATCAAGCGGCGGGCGTGGAGTTTGGAAGGCGAATCGTTGGTTACGGTAACGGTAACGGTTTGCCCCTTTTCGTTATTGAAGGACTTTGCCACCTCTACCGTATTGTCACACTCGCGGATGGCCAGGGTGATGAGGCGCTCCGCGGCGGAGCGTACTTCTTTGGCGCGGGCCAGGGTGGTTTCGATGCGCCCATACCAAATCAGGTGGGTCACCTGATTGCGAAGCAGGGCCTTGCGCTGATCCGCGGGCCTGCCCAGTTTTCGTTGATATGCCATGGGGAAAAACCTCCTTTGCGGATTAGCTTATTCTTCGGTGATGCGCAGGCCTAGGCCCAGGGCGGTAAGCTTGTGCTCTACCTCTTCTAGGGACTTTTTGCCTAGGTTGCGCACCTTCATCATGTCTTCTTGATTGCGTTGCACCAGCTCGGCCACCGTGTTGATACCGGCACGCTTGAGGCAGTTGTAGGCACGCACAGAAAGATCAAGCTCCTCAATGGTCATTTCGAGCACTTTTTCTTTTTTGTCGTCCTCGGGCTCATTAAAGTCCACGGGCATCACATGTTCGGTTAGGTTGATAAACAGCGTCAAGTGGCCGGAGAGGATCTTGGCCGCCACACTCACCGCCTCGTCGGGTAGTGTGCTGCCATTGGTCCATACTTCCAGCACCAGCTTATCAAAGTCGGTCATCTGGCCCACGCGGGTGTCTTCCACCATGTAGTTTACCTTGCGGATAGGCGTAAAGATGGAGTCCACCGGGATCACGCCAATGGCCGCGTTGGCCGATTTGTTGCGATCGGCAGTCACATAACCGCGGCCCCTGTCCAGGGTGACGTGCAAAATCAGGTGGGCGTCTTCGTTTAGGGTGGCGATGTGTAGATCGCGGTTTACGATCTCCACTTCATCGTCGGTCTCAAAGTCAGCGCCAGTCAACTCCGCCGGGCCCCTCTTCTCTATCGTAATCAGCTTGGTGGAATCGCTGTGCAGGCGCGCGGCAAGCTCTTTTAGGTTGAGGATGATCTCGGTCACATCCTCTTTTACGCCGGGGATCGCCGAAAACTCATGCTGAATCCCCTCGATCCGTACGCTGGACACCGCCACGCCCGGCAAGGAAGACAACAGCACGCGGCGCAACGAATTGCCCAGTGTATGGCCAAAACCGCGCTCCAGGGGCTCTACCACAAACTTGCCGTAGCTGTTGTTCTCGCCGATTTCCACTCGCTCGATTCTTGGCTTTTCGATTTCGATCATTCAGCAAACCCTCCCCATATTCAGTCGAGAAACGTGCCCCACAGGTTTTAGCGGGAGTAAAGCTCGACGATGAGGTGCTCCTGGATGGAGAGATCGACATCCTCACGCGCGGGCAGCGCGGCAACCGAAACGGTTAGGTTCTCGGCATCAAAAGTCAGCCACTTGGGGATGATGCGGCCGCTGCCTTCGCGCAGCACCTTAAAGTGCTCCTGCTCGCGGCTGCGTTCGCGGATGGTGATGACCTGGCCTGCCTTTACCAAGAAGGAAGGGATATCCACCTTGTGGCCGTCTACCAACACATGGCCGTGGCATACGAGCTGGCGGGCTTGGGGCCGGGAAGCAGCTAGGCCCACACGGTAGATCACATTGTCCAGGCGGCGCTCCAGCAGTTGCAGCAGGTTTTCGCCGGTGATGCCCTTCATGTTGGTGGCGCGCTGGTAGTATCGATGGAATTGAGCCTCTAGCACGCCGTAAGCGCGGCGGCATTTTTGCTTTTCACGCAGCTGGATGCCGTATTCGGACATCTTGCGCTGGCGAGCCTGGCCATGCTGGCCGGGCGGGGTGGGGCGTACGCTCACCGCGCACTTTCCGGAAAAACAACGTTCGCCCTTTAAAAAGAGCTTGGTTCCCTCACGGCGGCACAGCCGGCAAACCGATCCTGTATATCTAGCCATTGCAGTACCTCCTCCTTACACTCTTCTACGCTTGGGCGGACGGCAGCCATTGTGGGGGATGGGCGTCACGTCCTTGATCATGTTGACTTCCAGGCCGGCAGCCTGCAACGAGCGGATCGCCGCTTCGCGTCCGGAACCGGGGCCCTTTACAAATACCTCTACGGTGCGCAGGCCGTATTCCATGGCCGCTTTGGCGGCGGTTTCGGCGGCGGTTTGCGCAGCGAAAGGCGTAGACTTTTTGCTGCCGCGGAAGCCTAGGCCACCGGCGGAAGCCCAGGACAGGGCGTTGCCTGCCGTGTCCGTAATGGTGACGATGGTATTGTTAAACGAGGAGCGAATGTGCGCGGAGCCGCGTTCCACAAGCTTGCGCTCACGGCGCCTGCGTACCGTCCTCTTAAGCTTCTGTCTGGGTGCCATGGCTTAAAATCCCTCCTATTACTTGGCCTTCTTTTTACCGCTTACGATCCGCTTGGGCCCCTTGCGGGTCCGTGCGTTTTGTTTGGTGTTTTGCCCACGCACGGGCAGACCGCGACGGTGACGAACGCCGCGATAGCAACCGATTTCTACCATGCGCTTGATGTTGAGCGATACCTCGCGGCGCAGGTCACCCTCCACCTTTAGGTTGCGCTCGATGTGGTCGCGCAGTTTGTTGATCTCCTGCTCGGTCAGATCCTTGATGCGGGTGTCCGGGCTGATGCCCGTTGCAGCCAGGGTCTGCTGCGAGGTCTTCAGGCCGATCCCAAAGATGTAGGTAAGGCCAACTTCCACGCGTTTGTCGCGGGGCAGATCCACGCCCGAAATACGTGCCATTTGTTACAAGCACCTCCAGCTATCGTTTACGAATTGAGAGTTCTGTGTTCTGAGTAAGAATCCTGTATAAAAGCCATCCGGATCACAAGCTTTGGCCTGTGCAGCCGCCCAGACGGACCTTCAACATACATCATACGATACGCCGCGCGCCACGATTACCCCTGCTTTTGTTTATGCTTTGGGTTCTCGCATATGATCATCACGCGGCCCTTGCGCTTGATAATCTTGCATTTTTCGCAGATCGGCTTTACCGAGGGCCTGACTTTCATGTTGTTTTCCTCCTCGTATCAAAAGACTCGCGCGGGCTACGCCTTGCTCCGCCAGGTGATGCGCCCACGGGTAAGATCGTAGGGCGAGAGCTCCACAGTCACCTTATCTCCCGGATAGATGCGGATAAAGTTCATGCGCATCTTGCCCGAGATATGTGCCATCACACGATGGCCGTTGGGCAGCTCCACTTGAAATACCGCGTTGGGCAGCACTTCGGAAACCACACCTTCGACTTCTATGTTGTCACTCTTTGCCAATCTCGCACCCCTCCTTGTTTGGTCTCTGCAATGGGCCATATCCTGCCAGTTCCAGCGCAGTACGTATCTCTGCATCGAGCGTGCCACTTTTGGTTAGTTTTTCCTGAATGCCATCAATACATACCGGTTTTGCCGTTAAATGTTTAAATTTCTTTCGTTTGGGTTTTGCTACCATTCGTAGCCGCCCGTCGGCCACCAGTGCGTGTTCTTCACCGTCCAGCGCCAGCACCACCATCGCGCGTTTGGCATCCCTTCCGGCCCTGGAGACCACTACCCGCCCCGGCTCGATGGGGATCCGCTTGAGTGGACTCATGCACCCACCTCCGCAAGCATCTGTGCCAGCGTAGCGCCGGGCAACGTAAGGATCTCTGGGTCGGCGCCGTCGGGGGTTACGGCAATGGTGTGCTCGTAGTGGGCGCACAGACCACCGTCGTCGGTTACCTCGGTCCAGCCGTCTGGCAGGCGGTGTACCGGCCAATCGCCGGTAACGATCATAGGCTCCACCGCCAGCGTCATGCCAGCCCGCAGCCGCACCCCACGCCCCGGCTCCCCAAAGTTGGGTACCTCGGGCTCCTCGTGGATCCGTCTGCCAATGCCATGCCCGCACAACGCCCGCACCGGCTTAAAGCCAAAGCGCTCCACGTAACTTTGCACCGCGTGGCCGATGTCGCTGACCCGCTTGCCTTCCCGGGCCTGGGCGATGCCTTGGTAAAAGCTCCGTTCCGTGGCTTCTATCAGCGCCCGAGCCTTGGCCGATATCTGGCCGATGCCCACGGTAAACGCGCTGTCGGCCTGCCAACCGTCTAATGTCAGCCCGCCGTCGATGCTTAGGATCTGCCCCTCCCGGAGGGGTACATCGTTGGGGATGCCGTGTACGACTTGGTCGTCTACCGACGTACATAACGACGCCGGGTATCCGTTGTAGTGCAGGAACGAGGGGATGGCCCCGCCCTTTCGGATCAGGCTTTCGGCCAGCTGATCCAGGCGCCGGGTGGTGACGCCCGGTTCGATCCGTTCGCGCACCTTGTCAAGCACCTCGCGGAGCAGCGCGCCGGCATCCCGCATCTTTTGCAACTGCAAACGGTTGCGGATCCCGATCATCCATCCGCCTCCAACGCGCGGATGATATCCGCAAAGCAGGCATCCGGCGTCTGAGAGCCGTCGATGGTTTTGAGCAACCCCCGAGCCCCGTAAAAGTCGATAAGGGGTTTGGTCTGCCCATGGTATACCGACAGGCGGTTGAGCACGGTTTCGGGCTTGTCGTCGTCCCGCTGCACCAGGGCCGTGCCGCAAGCCTTACAATCGGCGGTGTCGTCCAGGGCGATGTGATAGGTGCCGCCGCAGCTTGGGCATACCCTGCGCCCGGAAAGGCGGGCAACCAGCTCCTCATCGGCCACGGCGATGTTCACCACCGCGTCCAGGGAGGCAAACTTTTCTAATGCTTCGGCCTGGGCCACGGTGCGGGGGAATCCGTCTAAAATGCATCCATTGGCGCAGTCGGACTCTTGCAGGCGCTCGGCTACGATGGCGATCACCAGCTCGTCGGGCACCAATTGGCCCGCATCCACAAAGGCTTTGGCCTTTGCGCCGGTTTCGGTGCCTTCCTGCATGGCCCGGCGCAGGATCACGCCCGTAGATATCTGCGGGACACCCATATGGGTGCATACGCGCACGGCTTGTGTGCCCTTGCCCGCGCCCGGCGGGCCTAAGAATACGATCTTCATAGCGCATCCTTTCTGTTTCAACGGCTGTTTCAACGGCTTATAGGAAGCCCTTATAGTGACGCATGAGCATCTGGGATTCTAGCTGGCGTGTGGTTTCGATGGCCACACTCACCGCAATCAGCAGCGACGAGGCCGCAAAGGGCAACTGCATGCCCGACACATTGGTGACCATGGTGGGGATGGTGGCCAGCAGCGCCAAGAACATGGCGCCAAACAGGGTAAGCCGCTTGGAAACCCGGGAAAGGAAATCGGTGGTAGGGCGGCCCTGGCGGATGCCCGGATTGGTGCCGCCGTACTGCTGCATGTTCTTGCTGATGTCCACCGGGTTAAAAGAAATGCTGGAATAGAAGAAGGTAAACCCAAAGATCAGCAGCGCCAGGAACACCTGGTAGAAGGCGCCCATTTGGAACTGACCCCACCACCCCGACAAACCGGAGTTGGGCCAGAACGCTAGGATGGTGCCTGGGAACTGCAGCAGGGAGTAGGCAAAGATCAGGGGCAATACGCCGGTGGAGTTCACCTTCATGGGGATGTGGGTGGATTGGCCGCCGTACATTTTGCGGCCCTGCACGCGCTTGGCGTACTGCACCGGCACCCGACGCTCGCCCATATCCACAAAGGTAACGGCAATGATCATACCCAACACGCCCAGGATCACCAGCAGCATGATGAGCCAGCTTGCGTTGCCGATCATCACGTTGGTCACACCTTCAATGGACCAGGTGAACAGACGCGACACGATGCCCGCAAAGATCAGCAGCGAGATGCCGTTGCCGATGCCGTTTTCGGTGATGCGTTCGCCGATCCACATGGCCAGAGAGGTTCCGGCGGCCATGGACAAACCAATAAGTACATAAGAGAACCAAGTGCCGGTGATGGAGCCGCTCATGGCGTACACCATACCCACCGCTTGCAAAAAGGCCAAAACAACCGTAAGATACCGGCTCCACTGCGCCAGCTTCTTGCGGCCCTCGTCGCCTTCTTTTTGCATACGCTCCAGGGCCGGAATGGCCACGGTGAGCAATTGCATGATAATCGACGCGTTGATGTAGGGCGTGATGCCCATGGCCATCACGGTCATTCTTTCTAATGCGCCGCCGGTCATGTTGTTCATAAAGTCCAGCAGGCCAAACCGGTTGACCTCTTGGCTTATTTTTGCCAAGTCGATGCCCGGCACCGGGATCACGCCCAGCAGCCGGAACAGCAGCAACATGCCCATCGTGTATATGATCTTTTTGCGAACGTCATCCACACGCCATGCGTTTCGTAAGGTTTCCCACATGCTAGATCACCTCGGCCTTCCCGCCGGCCGCCTCGATCTTTTCCTTTGCGGATCCGGTGAACTTGCTTGCCTGCACCGTCAGCTTGCGTGTTACCTCACCCGAACCCAGCACCTTTACGCCGTCTCTAATCTTTTTGATCAGGCCTTTTTCCAGGAGCAGTTTGGGGGTAACGACCGTGCCGTCCTCAAAGACATCCAGGCGTCCTGCGTTGATGGTTGCGTACTCAATGGAAAAAATATTGGTAAAGCCACGTTTGGGCACGCGGCGCACCAGGGGCATTTGGCCACCTTCAAAACCGGCGCGTTTTCCGCCGCCGCTGCGAGCCTTTGCGCCCTTGTGGCCCTTACCGGAGGTTTTGCCCAGGCCCGAACCCGGCCCGCGGCCCAATCGTTTGGGCGCGGTGGTGGAGCCCGCCGCAGGTTTTAACTCGTGCAGTTTCATGTACAACCTCCTCAGTCTTGGAGCGCCACGGGCTCAGGAGCCGCCTTGGGTTTAGGCGCGGCTTTGGGCTTGGGTGCTGCCTTGGGTTTGGCGGCTGTTTTGGGCTCTTCGCCCGTATCTGCCGCTTTGGCCTTGGGTTTGGGCGCTGCCTTGGGTTTCGCAGCCGCCTTTGGCTCTTCGCCTGCTTCCGCAGCCTTGGCCTTGGGAGCGGCTTTGGGTTTCGCAGGCGCCTTGGGTTTGGTTGTTGTTTTGGGCTCTTCGCCCGTATCCGCAGCTTTGGCCCTGGGTTTGGGCGCTGCCTTAGGCTTGGGCGCTGCCTTAGGCTTGGGCGCTTCAACCGCTTTAGGCTCTTCTTTCACAGCTTCAGGCTTAGGCTTAGGCACTGCCTTTGGCTTGGGGGCGGCCTTCACTTCTTCGATAATCTCTTCCACGCGGATCAGATGCTTTACCTTAAAGATCATGCCGCGGATGATGGGTGTGTCGTAATGGATCTTTTCTTGGTTGATCTTCCGAAGGCCCAGCGCCTCCACCACCCTCACATGGTTGGGAATGCTGCCGATCGGAGATTTTACGAGCGTGATTTTTATTTTCATTTGCTCTGTTCCTCCCTAACCCAGCAATTCTTCCACGGACTTGCCGCGGAGCTTAGCCACCTGCTCGGCCGACCGCATTTGGGCCAGGCCCGCAATCGTTGCTTTTACCATGTTGATGGGGTTGTTGGTGCCGTAAGACTTGGTGCGGATATCCTTGATGCCGCATAGCTCCAGCACGGCCCGGGCCGGGCCGCCCGCGATAACGCCGGTACCGGCCGGCGCGGGCAACAGCAGCACCTTCCCAGTGCCAAAGGTGCCCACGGCCTCGTGGGGAATGGACGTATCCTTAAGCGGCACACGGACCAGATGCTTTTTGGCATCCTCCACAGCCTTACGAATCGCCTCGGGAATTTCGGTGGCTTTGCCCATGCCGCATCCTACCCGGCCGTTTTCATCGCCCACCACAACCAACGCAGAAAAGCGGAAGTTGCGGCCGCCTTTTACGACCTTGGTCACGCGGTTGACCGACACCATTTTTTCTTTGAATTCGCTGACCTGTTCAAAGCGCTGCATGTATTGCTCCTCCCTTAAATCAGAAGTCCAGGCCAGCTTCGCGGGCGCCGGCGGCGACTTCGGCCACGCGGCCTGTGTATACGTAGCCGCCACGGTCGAACACCACTTGTTTGATGCCGGCCTGCACCGCGCGTTCGGCCACGACTTTGCCCACCAGCTTGGAAGCGCCCTTTTTGTCCAGCTCACCGAGCTGGCCGCGGATGGCGGGATCCATCGTGGAGGCGGAAACCAACGTGCGTCCCTGGGTATCGTCTACAACTTGGGCATAC
This sequence comes from Clostridia bacterium, assembly GCA_009784985.1. Lineage (GTDB taxonomy): Bacteria > Bacillota > Clostridia > Christensenellales > Aristaeellaceae > WQXF01. Next base: position 17,493 of record WQXF01000039.1, read on the forward strand.
ATATGGTTCAAGCTGCGAAAGACGCATAGGCGCGGCAACTGGGGCGTGCCGCTGATCTTTTTGCGGACGCGCAGGTGGCGGCCTTTGCGGCTTTCGTTACGATCAGTCTTTTTAAACATGTGCGTGCACTCCCTCCCTTGCTATTTGCCGGCCTTGCCTTCCTTGCGGCGGATGACCTCGTTTTCGTACTTGATGCCTTTGCCCAAGTAGGGCTCGGGCTTGCGCACCGCGCGGATGTCGGCGGCCAGATTGCCCACCACCTGCTTATTGATGCCGCTCACCACGATTTTTGTGGGTACGGGCGTCTCAAAGGTAACGTGCTGGGGCGCTTCAAACACCACCGGGTGCGAGTAACCGATGTTGATGGTTAGGGTTTTGCCCTGGACCTGGGCACGGTAGCCGGTGCCCACCAACTCCAACGTTTTGGAGTATCCTTGGGTTACCCCTACCACCAGGTTGTTTACCAATGCCCGGTACAGGCCGTGCATGGACTTGTGGGGTTTCGAATCTGTGGGCCGGTTGAGCGTGAGCACACCGTCTTCCATCTTTAGGCTGATATCGCGATTCACCTGCTGCGCCAGGGTTCCCTTGGGGCCCTTGACGGTCACGGTATTATCGGCGGACACATCCACCGTGACGCCCGCAGGAATGGTGATCGGAAGCTTTCCGATACGGGACACGTACACCTACCTCCTTCTTGCGAGCGCCTGTTACCAAACGTAGGCCAGCACTTCGCCGCCCACCTGGTTCTTACGCGCATCCTTGTCTGTCATAACGCCTTTTGAGGTGGAAATCAGGGCAACGCCTAGGCCGCCCAGAACCTTGGGCAGCTCGTCGCGGGGGGCGTACACCCGCAGGCCGGGGCGGCTGATCCGCTTGAGGCCCACGATGACGCTCTGTTTGTTTTCCACATACTTGAGGGTGATTTTGATATTGCCCGCCAAACCGTCGGCAATAAAGTCCACGTTTCTTACGTAGCCCTCTTGCAGCAGGATCTTGGCGATGGCTTTTTTCATATTGGACGCCGGGATCATCACAACATCGTGCTTGGCGATCTGCGCGTTGCGGATGCGTGTGAGCATATCGGCAATGGGGTCTGTAACGAGCATGTAAGAGCCTCCCTTCCGTGTGCGTACCTTTTACCAGCTGGCCTTGCGAACGCCGGGTATCTGGCCGGCATAGGCCAGCTCTCTAAAGCAGATGCGGCACACGCCATACTTGCGCAGCACCGAGTGCGGGCGTCCGCACAGGCGGCAGCGGGTATAGGCGCGGGTAGAGAACTTGGGCGGCCTCTGCTGCTTGAGTATCATACTGGTTTTCGCCATGGCTTTTCCCTCCTTCGATCCTTTACCATTACTGAACCGTTACAGGGCGAACGGCATGCCCAACAGGCGCAGCAATTCGCGGGCTTCTTCGTCAGTCTCAGCCGAGGTGACAAATATCATCTCCATGCCGCGGATCTTGTCCACTTTGTCGTACTCGATCTCGGGGAAAAGCAGCTGTTCACGGATGCCCAGCGCGTAGTTGCCCCGTCCGTCGAAAGCCTTGGTAGACACGCCGCGGAAGTCGCGCACCCGGGGAAGCGCGATGTTAAGCAGCTTGTCGGCAAACTGATACATACGCAGACCCCGCAGGGTTACCTTAGCGCCGATGCTCATACCCGTGCGCAACTTAAAGTTGGCCACGGATTTGCGGGCCTTGGTCACCACCGGCTTTTGGCCGGCGATGGCGGTTAGATCGGCCACGGCGGCGTCCAGGGCCTTGGCATTGTCCTTGCAGTCGCCCAACCCCATGTTGATCACAATCTTGTGGAGCTTGGGGATCTGGTTTACGTTTTTGTAGCCGAATTTCTGCTGCAGGGCGGGCATCACTTCGGCGGCATACTTGTCTTTCAGCCGTGCTTCCATCGAACCTGTTCCTCCTAATCAGTTATCGAAGGTCAGTTGTCGAAGGCGGCGCTACACTTTTTGCATGCGCGAACCTTCGAGCCGTCTTCCAGGAACGTGTGCGCGTTGCGCGTGGCCTTACCGCAGCCCCCGCACACCAGCATCACCTTCGAGGAGGCGATGGCGGCTTCCTTGTGGATGATGCCGCCCGGGTCGCCCCTGCGGCGCGGCTTTTGGTGCCTGGATACAATGGCCACACCTTCCACCACCACCCGGCCCGTTTTGGGATGGGCCGAGAGCACCTTGCCCTGCTTGCCCTTTTCCTTGCCGGAGATGACCACGACCACGTCGTCGGTACGGACGTGCAGTTTTTTTGCTGCATTATGAGAGTTCAATCGTGCCACCTCCTTACAGTACTTCGGGCGCCAGCGAGACGATCTTCATAAAGTCCTTCTCGCGCAACTCACGGGCCACCGGCCCAAATATACGGGTGCCGCGGGGCTGCTTGGCCTCGTTGATCACCACGGCGGCATTGTCGTCGAAGCGGATGTAGGAGCCATCGGGGCGGCGGCGTTCTTTGTGCGTGCGCACGATCACCGCTTTGATCACTTCGCCCTTTTTGACAACGCCTCCGGGCGCTGCGCTCTTTACCGTAGCCACGATAATGTCGCCGATGGAACCGGACTGGCGGAAGGAACCGCCGAGCACGCGGATGCACATAATCTCTTTGGCTCCTGTATTGTCCGCGACCTTAAGCCGGGTTTGCGGCTGGATCATAGCTGTATTCCTCCTTATCTATGCAATGCAGCTTGCCAGTACGGAATCCCTCCACCGCTCACGCGGTCCCCCTCCCTTTAACAAGGGAGGCAGGGGTTAAGGGGGGAGGGCCACCGCAGTGGCGGGGGGATTCTGGCAGGCGCTTACTTTGCTTTCTCCAGAATCTCCACCAGCCGCCAGCGTTTGTCCTTGCTGAGCGGACGGGTCTCCATCACGCGCACCGTGTCGCCAATGCCACACTCGTTCTTTTCGTCGTGGGCTTTGAGTTTGCTGGTGCGGTTCATGATCTTGCCATACAGCGGATGTTTTACGCGGGCCTTGATGGCCACGGTGATGGTTTTGTCCATCTTATCGCTGATCACAACGCCCGTGCGGGTTTTGCGCATGCCGCGGGCCTTCGCTTCGGCTTGCATTTCAGACACTTGGATTGCAGGCACTTGAATTTCTGACATTAGAAGCGGAACCTCCTTATCGTATCGGTCATGCCTGAGCCTTAAGCTCAAGCTGGCGGAGGACGGTCTTTGCCCTGGCGATATCGCGCTTTACGCCTTGGATCGCCATGGTGTTTTGCAACTGACCAGTAGCAAGCTGGAAACGAAGGGTAAAAAGCTCGGCCTTTAATTCCTTCACTTTATCCTGTAGCTGGGGCGCACTCATTTCGCCAAACTGGTTTACCTTCATTGATCCTCACCACCCGCTTCGATGTTCACCTGGGCATCGGCCTGTTTGTTAGGGATGCCTACGGCTTGGTCTTCGATGTTGTCACGTTTGATGAATTTGGTTTTTAAGGGCAGCTTGTGCTGGGCCAGGCGCAACGCCTCTCGGGCCAATTCCTCGGGCACACCCTTTACCTCAAACAGCACCCGGTCGGGTTTGACAACGGCCACCCAATACTCGGGCGATCCCTTACCGGAACCCATGCGGGTTTCGGCGGGTTTTTCCGTTACCGGCTTGTCGGGGAAAATCTTGATCCATACCTGGCCGCCACGCTTGGTGTAGCGGGTCAAAGCTACGCGGGCCGCCTCGATCTGCTGGGAGGTTACCCACGCCGGCTCGGTGGCAATAAGCCCGTAATCGCCGTAAGCCAGGAAGTTGCCGCGCTGGGCCCTGCCCTTCATGCGGCCACGAAATACGCGGCGGCGTTTTACTCTTTTGGGCATCAACATGGTTTACTTGCCTCCTTCGCTTGTAGGAGCTGGTTTTGCAGGCGTGGCTGCCATCTTTTTGGGCTTGGGCAGGATTTGGCCCTTGTAGATCCAAACCTTGACGCCCAGGCGACCGTAGGTGGTCTTGGCCTCGGCAAAGCCGTAGTCG
>WQXF01000040.1 GCA_009784985.1 Clostridia bacterium
CCACGGTGAAGACCCCGTTTTTCCACGTGGGCACAAAGCGCTCGGCCAGTTCCGGCACGTTGGGCAGCGCCGTTACGCCCAAGATGGCCAGCAGGAACCAGGCGCTCATCATGATTGGTGCGATGGAACGGAGCAGCCCAAAGGGGAAGGAGAAGGCCGAGGTGATGGCCGTTGCCAGCGGGCCAAAGGTAAAGTTGCCCAGTGCAGTGAGGATATACAGGGCGCTCTCCATGGTCTCCGCGCGGAAGAAAACAAAAGCCAGCGACACAAACGAGAAGGTGAGCAGCCACCGAAACGCCGGATGCAGCGCATCATAGCGTTTTCGGCATAGCCTATACGCCACCGACGCCACGCCGTGGAGCACGCCCCACAGCAAAAACAGCCAGCCCGCGCCATGCCACAACCCGCTCACCACAAACACAAACAACAGGCTGGCGCTTGCGCGAAATTCTCCTTTGCGGCTGCCACCCAGGGGAATATATACATAGAGGCGGAAAAAGCGGCCCAGGGTGATATGCCAGCGGGCCCAGAACTCCCGGATGCTCAGCGCCTTGTAGGGGGAGTCAAAATTCACAGGGGCCTGGATGTTAAACATACGGCTCAGGCCAATTGCCATATCGCAGTAGCCGGAGAAGTCAAAGTACAATTGCAGCGAAAAGGCCAGGATCACAAAAAACGCTTCGGGAGCATTGAGGGATGTGCCGGGTGTAAAACCGTAGTTTGCTACCTTGGCAAAGGTATCCGCGATCAATACTTTTTTGGCCAAGCCCATGGCAAAGGCGTACAGCCCGGCGCTGAAGTTGTCCGCGCGGAAACGGCGGTTTGCCGGATCAGCAAATTGGGGCACAATCTCGCTGTGCAGAGCAATGGGGCCGGCAATCAATTGAGGAAAAAAGGTAACAAACAGCGCGTAGTCCACCAGGTTGTAGCGGGGCACGGTACGTTTGTAGCTGTCCACCACGTAAGAAAGCTGCTGGAAGGTGAAAAAACTGATGCCCAGGGGCAGCAACAGTTTTCGCAACACAAAGTCGGTGCCAAAGGCCTGATTGATGTTGATGATAAAAAAATCAAAGTACTTGTAATAAGCCAGGGCGCCCACGTTGATCAGCAGGCTGGCAGCCAGGCACAGGCGGCGCAGCCAGGGGTTCACGCTGATCAGCATGCATTGGCTCAGCGCGTAGTTGAGCGCGATGCTCAGCACGATGATGGGCAGGTATGCCACATTAAAATACGCGTAGAATACCAGGGAGGCCAAGATAAGCCAAGCCTTGCCCGCCTCGAACCTGCCCCAGCGGTTCAGGCCAAAATAACCCAGCAGTGTGGCCGGGAGGAAGGCGAGGATAAAGAGATGGGAATTAAACAGCATAGGGCCTCCAAAGTTTTAAAAGTTATAATATAAGAAAACGCTGACGCCGGACAGCGACATGATAGAGGCAAATAACAACAAGATACAAAAGGGCGAACGATACCAGGCCGGAGTAAAGGCCTCGGTGAGTTCGTAGGTGTTGCGGAAGCCCAGGGCCAGGGCTAGGGCCCCGGCATAGGCGGCTAGCGTAAGGCTGGGAACGCTACCCGCCAGCAAATCAAAGGGTAGTTGAAACGCTTCCATGATGCTTGCGGAGAGCGGGCCAAACTCAAAGCTGAACAAGCTGCCCAGTATGCCCAGGGCGCTATCCATGGTTTGGGCGCGGAAAAATACAAAGGCCAGGGATACAAAGGCGAAGGTGATCAGCCACCGAAAGGCCGGATGAAGCCCATCATAGCGTCGATGGCACAGCCTGTACGCCACGGCTGCCACGCCGTGGAGCGCGCCCCACAGCAAAAACAGCCAGCCCGCCCCGTGCCACAGGCCGCTCACCACAAATACGGCCATCAGGCTAAGGCAGGTGCGGAATTCTCCCTTGCGGTTCCCGCCCAGGGGGATGTACACATAGAGACGGAAAAAACGGCCCAGGGTGATATGCCAGCGGGCCCAGAACTCCCGGATGCTCAGCGCCTTAAGGGGGGAGTTAAAGTTGTTGGGGGCCTTGATGTTAAACATGCGGCTCAGGCCCACCGCCATATCGCAATAGCCGGAGAAATCAAAGTACAGTTGCAGCGTAAAGGCCAGGATCACCAAAAAAGCCTCCGGGGTATTCAGGGACACATTGGTTGCGAAGCCATAGTTGGCTACCTTTGCGAAGGTATCGGCAATCAATGCCTTTTTAGCCAGGCCAATGGCAAAGGCGTACAACCCCGGTGCGAAGTTTTCATAACGAAAGCGACGGTTTGCCGGATCGGCAAACTGGGGCACGATCTCGCTGTGGAGCACGATGGGCCCGGCGATCAGTTGGGGGAAGAAGGTAACAAACAGCGCGTAATCCACCAGATTGTAACGGGGCACGGTGCGCTTATAGCTATCCACCACATACGAAAGCTGCTGGAACGTAAAAAAACTGATGCCCAGGGGCAGCAATAAGTTTCGCAACACAAAGTCGGAACCAAAGGCTTGGTTAATGTTGATCACAAAAAAATCAAAATACTTGTAGTAAGCCAGGGCGCCCACATTGGCCAGCAGGCTGGCGGCAAAACACAACCGGCGCAGCCACCCGCGCTGGCTGATCAGCATACATTGGCTCAGGGCGTAGTTGACCGCGATGCTTGTTACGATGATGGCCAGGTACGATACGTTAAAGTACGCGTAAAACACCAAGGAGGCCAAGATCAGCCATACTTTGCCCACTGAAAATTTGCCCCAGCGATTTATGCAAAAGTAGCCGGTCAGCGTGACCGGCAAAAAGGCAAAAATGAAGATGAAGGAATTAAATAGCATGTGGCGTGCTCCTTTGTGACGCTATCAGGTATTATACACGAGATGGGCCGCCCGTGTCTACGAGGAACCCGGTGGCGGCGGGGGAGGCAACCACACGCTGTCGTCCGCCAGCGGTACGGGCGTGGGTATGGGAATCAATTGATCGTTTAATTGCGGTTGCACAGGATTCTCGTACAGCGCCGCCAAGGTGAGGGGCCCGGCGATGCCGTCGGCCTTAAGCCCGGCATCCGCCTGAAAGGCTTTCACGGCGGCGATGGTGCCGCCAAAGTATCCGCCGGTTACCGTGCCTTTATAGTAGCCTAGGATGGCCAGCTTGGTTTGCAGCCACCACACATCAGGCCCCGTGGTTCCCTTGTTCATGATGCGATAGGGGGGCGGCGGCGCCATGGGGTCCCATACCGGCGGCGGGGTGGGCTGGGGGATGGCTTGGGGCAGCATGGTTCTGCGATCCAGCGGCGGGGGTTTGAGCGACTCGGTAAGCTCCGGATCGGGCTCCCCCGCAAACACCGTGATCACCGTGCCCGACGGGCAGTTGTCGTATATCCACTTGGCGTCTTCCACCAGCAGGCGCACGCAGCCGTAGGAGGCCGGAGAGCCCAACGCGTTGTACGCGCTTACGACCAGCCTCATGGGATCGGGCGCGCTATAGATCACCGAATGGAAGGCGTTTTTGCTGTCGATCCGCACCAGGTACTGGGCGTGGGTGCCCCACTGAGGGAAATACCCCCAGCGCGCCCGCGTGCCCCTCGACTCTGTGGTTTTGAGTGGGGTGGGATTCGATTTTGTGCCGGTAGAGCAGATCATTTGTCGCGCCAGAACGGTGTACTCGCCGTTTTCATCCAAAGCGTAGGCACTGGTGATCTGGTTGGTGACATCCACCATCAGTTTGTAGGGCAGGGGCGGCGGCGTGGGTGTGGGGCGGGGTGTGGCCATGGCGCTTAGCACCAGGCTGTCGTCCCACAGCACACGCTGGGTTTCTTGGCCTGCCACGCCGTCTACCTTCAGCCCATTGTTGCGCTGGAAGGCCCGCACCGCATCCCGTGTGTTGGCGTAGTAGTTGCCGCTGGTTCTTACGGATGCGGGGAAATACCCCAAATCCAGCAGCCGCTGCTGCAGCAAACGCACATCGTCGCCTTGATTCCCATATTCCAGCTTGCGTGTGTACACAAAAGCCGACGCCGGTACAGGTGTGGCGGCCGGATCAGGGCTTGCGATTTCTTCTTCTTGAAGGGTGGGATTCCAGCCCTGGGGCGGATGGGTCCGTCCATCCCTGCCGATGGCGTTGAGGCTCATCATGGCGTTCCAGGTGGTGGGCGTTATTTTGCCGTTGACTGCCAGCTTGTTTTGCCTTTGAAAGGAACGGGTGGCGGCGTCGGTGCCGTCTAAAAAATCGCCGCTGATTTTGCCGCTGTAGTAGCCCAACTCCGTGAGCCGGGTTTGCACCTGCTTTACCGCATCGCCCTTGGCGCCGCGCTGCAGGGTAACGAAGGGGGTGGGCAAAGGCTCGGGGGTTTCGTGCCCAAGGGTAAATTCAAAAGCAGAGTCGTCAAACACGATAATCTCTGCCAGGGAACTGGGTAAACACAACGCAAAAAGCAGTGCTACGATAATCAGATTTTGGCATCGTTTCAAAAGGCGCACCTCCGTTACGTCCCATTCATGATACGACATGTTGTCGAACATTGCAAGAATAGAACGAAATAGGGGGTGCGCCTGTTGCAGTAGGGGGTGGCGTTGTTAGGTTATTCCACCTCTGTGATCTCGTACTTCTGCGTGCCTAGCCCCAATTCCTCCAGCTTGCCAATCTGCACAAAGGGATCCTTGGCGTGCACGCGCTGGAACAGATGGCCTTCGGTGCCCAACTCGTACCCCTTGGGCACGCCCTGCATGTCCAGCTTGCGGTAGTCGATCATGTCCAGGCAGGCGCGCTCAATGGCCACGATATCGCTTGAGGCGGCGATGCCGATATCCGGCACCAGCGACGGGGTGGACATGCCCCAGCAATCGCACAGGGCGGTGATGTTGGTAAGGAAGTTGATGTAGTATACGCTGTTGGGGGCAAATAGATCGAGCACGGTTTTGGTGCACAGGGCCATGCCGGTTTGGAAATCCTCGTACTTGTTGGCGTCCGTCATGGCGATGGCCCCGGTGGGGCACACCTTTACGCAATGGCCGCAGTAGGTGCAGTGGTGGAAAAACACACTGTACTGGCCGTTTTCGTCAAACTTGTTGGCGTTGTGGTTGCAGCCCCGGATGCACAGTTCGCAGCGGGTGCACTTTTCATCGATCCATTCGATGCCGCCCTCCAGGCCGTGAATCTCTTGGCGGGTGCGGTCGGTCACGCAGCCCATGGCGATGTTTTTGCAAGCGCCGCCGTATCCGCATACGCCGTGGCCTTTGACGTGGGATAGGTCGATCATCACCTCGGCATCGTGGATGTGGCCGGCCACGTCCACATTTTTGAAGGTCTTAAAGTCTACACCCTTGTTGTAAAAATACTTGCCGGTTACGCCGCACACATCCACGATGGGGCAGCCGAGTAACTCCTCGGTGTAACCGCGCACCCGTGCGCCGCTCACCTCCTGATCGGTGATAAACACCTCGGCCCCCCAGCCCTTTAGGCGCTCCACCAGTATTTTTACAAACAGCGGGTGGATGGTGGTAAAGCCGATGCCGCGCCCCACATGCATCTTGATAGCGGTCAGTTTGCCGCTTACCATATCTTTGAGCGGCGTTTGATCCAGCAGGCGTTCGAATTTTGCGGGCAGGGTTACCTGATAATCGTATTGCGAATAGGCCACCGAAGAAAACAGCACCTTGGACATAACGATACCCCCTTGCATATATATCATTGACATTATACTGGATTTTGCGTACACTGTGAAGCAGCAAAAATCCGAGTGTATGGAGGTACTTATGCTGGTACGGCCTATCAAGCCCGAAGAGATGCAAAAGGCCCGGGATATCTTTGATATTGCCTTTGGCATGGAACGCAAGCCACGGGATCCGGACAAGCCGGAGGATCCGGATGCTCACGTAGACATCCGCGCGGCTTTTAACGAAGCCGGGGTGATGATGGGGCTCTTTCACCTGATTCCGTATACCGTGTGGTACGAGGGGCATCAGGTGGGCATGGGCGGCATCGGCGGTGTGGCTACGCTGCCGGAGCATAGGCGATACGGCAGCATCCGGGCGGTATTTGACTACTGCCTGCGGGAGATGTACGAGCGGGGCATGTTAGTCAGCACCCTGTACCCGTTTTCGTACGCGTACTACCGCAAGTTTGGTTACGAGACTGCTTTTGTGCGGCGGCGGCTGCAAGTTAAAATGAGTGAGTTTGCCCGGTTTCGCTCGGACGAGAGTATAACCCAGTGGATGCCCGGCGACGACGAGGCGCCACTCCGGCAGGTGTATGATTCTTTTGTCCGCAACACCAACATGGCCGTATGCCGTGAAGATGAAAACTGGGAATGGAAGCTAAAGGGCGACCCCTTTGAGAAACGCAGGTACATCTACCTGTGGCGCGACACCAACGGCGAGCCCACGTCCTACGTTATCCTAGGTGTTGGGGACATAGAGAAGTATGTCAGGCACCTGCATGTGCAAGACTTTGCTTGCCGTGGGCCCGGCGGGACCCAAGGGCTGTTTGCCCTACTGCGCAACATGAGCGCTGCCTACGAGCAATTCATATGGGAGATGCCTCCCTGGATCGATCCCAACACCCTGTTTCATGAACCCATCGAAGCCAAGCAAGAAATCCAACCCCGTGGCATGGCGCGGATCATCAATGTAGGGGAGTCCCTGCGCCTTTTGCGCCACCCGGAGGCACCGGGCAGCTACACCTTGCGGGTGATAGACGCCCAACTGCCCGAAAACGACGGCGTATGGCAGGTGGAGTTCGGTAGCGGGCAAGCCCAAGCAAAAAAAGTCCAATCAGGCGAGGCCGACTGGACATTGGACATTCGTGCTTTTACCCAGTTGGTGCTGGGCTTTTACGACGTAGACGCGATGCTGTGGAACTGGCCCGAGGCGGGCGCACCGGCCAACATTGATACGCTGCAGCGGGTGTTCCGGCGCAGGAAGTTGTTTTTGGCGGATTATTTTTGATTTTGCATTTAGTTGGTGAGCGCCCCATGCTTATCAGTGAGAGCGACCGTTTTGCGCGAAGCTGAAAAAGCGAGGCTGCACTCCGATAACGATGTTGTATCGCCCACAATAACGTATCTTTAGCGCAATGCAGTGATGCGTCGAGACCGCCGCGCCCTACTCTTGGTTTACATTTCTGAATTTAAAACCCGCAAGGGCTTGTGTAACGGGGAGTATATACTGAATGTGTATCTAGATCTATAATGAAATCAGCGTGAACATCTTTTTGCAAAAAATGCTCTTCAAACATAAACATCCGGCAAAAAAGCGCTACGAAATTACCTGTTTCAGAGACTTTTAGCGCTTTTTTTACCTTTTCCTTCAACTCGCGCTCTGAACATTTTTCGCCAGAAATCAGTGCATCTCCAAAGTGGCTGTCAATGCGAACCAATATATATATCATCCCCTATTTCCTTATTTCCTCCCCATCGCCCTGCACAGCCGTCGCATCAAGTTGACCAGCACCGCCGTGGCGATGGCCCAGCCGAAGCTGTCGATGGTGTAGCCCTCGATGGCGCTGGCCACCAACCACAGCAGCCCGGCGTCGATCAGCACGTACAGCAAGCCCAATGTAATCAGGGCAAAGGGGAATGTCAATATCTTTACGATGGGCCGCAGCAGTTGGTATACCAAGGCCAATCCTACGCCAACCAGCACCGCTGTGGATGTATCCGCTGCATGTACGTCGGGGAAGACTTCAGCGGCCAGAACGGTGGCTGCCACACAACCTAGAATGGACAAAAAGAACTTACGCAATCAAAATCACCCCTGCTCGTAGGTTTGTGGGATAGGGAGCATGGTCCAAGGCATGGTATCGGGCGGGGGCACATAAAAGGCCAGGGGAGTGCGCAGCGTGGGGTGCTCAAGCCGCAAATACGCGCCCCATAAAGCGATCTGCTGGCCGGGCCGCCCGCCGCCGTAGCGTGCGTCGCCCCACAGGGGATACCCTGCATGGGCGCATTGCACGCGGATTTGGTGGGAGCGCCCGGTGTGCAGCGTTACCCGCAATAACGACAATCCGTCCCGGCGCCCGAGGCAGGCAAGGGAAAGTCGCGCCTCTTTTGCACCGAGTGATTCCGGGGCCGTGATCGACACCATGTTGGTGCGCGGGTCTTTTCGTAACCAGTCGGTCAGTTCGGCGGAATCGGGTGCGTCGCCTTGGGTTATGGCCAAGTACCCCCGCGCCAGTGTGTGCTCTCGCACCTGGGCCGAAAGCCGTGCTGCCGCCTTGGACGTGCGGGCAAGGGCTATCAGGCCGCCCACAGGCCGGTCGAGCCGGTGCACCAAGCCGATGTACGCCTCGCCCGGCTTGCCGTATACCTGCTTTACATGGGCCTTGATGCAGGTGAGCAAGTCCGGATCGCCGGAAGCGTCGGCCTGGGTGGGCATGTTGGGCGGCTTGATTGCCACCACTACATGATTATCCATATGAAGGATGCGTATGCCCCTCAAAACCGAATCGTTCAATGGCTCATTCATTTTGCCACCAACGCCCCGAAGCGCCGCAGGGCAACACGCCCCCGGCGGACACCGGCAGCCCGATCTCGCCGGATTCCGAAACGCCGCCGAAGCGGGGCTTTACGGTAAGCCCGATCATATTGTCCAGCACCGAGGGGGCCAGGCCGGTGGTGTAGCTATTGATCAAAAAGAATAAGGGCGTGGCGCTCAGTGCGGCGGCACAGGCTTCCACCAGGCCGTACAGCTCGGCTTCCAGCTTCCACACCTCGCCGCCAGGGCCGCGCCCGTAGCTGGGCGGGTCCATTAAGATGCCATCGTACAGGCTGCCTCGCCGTACCTCACGCTCCACGAATTTTTTTGCGTCGTCCAGTATCCAGCGGATGCGGTCTTCGGGCAGGCCGCAAAGCCCGCGGTTCTCCTTGGCCCATTGGGTCATGCCCTTGGCCGCGTCCACATGGCAGACTTGGGCCCCTGCAGCAGCGCAGGCCACGGTAGCGCCGCCGGTGTAGGCAAATAAATTCAGCACCTTGGGGGTTGCGCCCCCTTGGCTTAAACGTTGTGTGATCAGCCCTCGCATCCAATCCCAGTTCACTGCTTGCTCCGGGAACAGGCCGGTGTGCTTAAAGCCGGTGGGGCGCACATAAAAAGTCAGGTCATCGTATTGAAGTGTCCATCGCTCCGGCAGTTCACGAAAAAACTCCCACCCGCCGCCGCCCTGGGAACTGCGATGATACCAAGCATCGGCCCTTTGCCAAAGCTCGGGGCGGCGTTTGGGCCAAATGGTTTGCGGATCAGGCCTGCGGAGCACCGTATCCTTCCAGCGCTCCAGCTTTTCCCCATCCCCGCAGTCCAGCACCTCGTAATCCAACCAACGATCCGCTATAAACATCATTATCTTTGAATCACAACATCTTTTTCAGCGCCAAAAAGATCGGTTCCCCTTACGCGCAAGGTAGAGTCATCCAGCCGGACGCGCAATTGAAGATCGGCCTTTTCTCCTACCCATGTTTCGTCCGCGCCGGAAGGGCCGGGATAGATGCTGTCGCTGTCAAAATCGTACACCAATTCGCCGCTGCCAAACAATGATTGCCCGCCTGCACTGGAGAAGGCAAAGTCAGTTACCCGGCCATTTGCGTAGGTGACTATCGCACGCTGGGAGCCGTTTTGCATCGCATACCGGTCGCCGCCCAGGGGCACAAGCTCTTGAAAATCCATCACCACGCCGTTGTCGCGGCGGCTATACCGAATAGCGCCGCTGGCCGGTGAAAATTGGCAAAGCATTTCCACCTCTTTTTTGCCTTGATCTTCGTCGATGCTGGTATAGGCGAGCAAGTATTGATGAGGCGCGGGATGCGTAAAAGCCACATCCTCCATGCCAAACATGGAGAATACCGTCTGCACCACATAGTCCTCCGCCTCTTCGTCCAGCATGCTGGTAAAGGCCATGTCGATGGACAGAAAAGGCAAAAAAAGGATGAGGTCAAGGCTGTTGGGATCGTCGTATTCCAGGTTGTCGCTGTGATCGCCCACCGTTTCCTCATAGGCGTTTCCCATGGCGGCGGAGATGTCGCTGAACAGATTATACGCTTTGGCGTAGCTATCGGGCTTGGTCTCTGCGGACACCCATCCCATTGGAAGCAGGCAAAGGAGCAAGAAAAAAACCAGTGCTTTTTTCATGGGGAAGACCTCCCGTTTGTTTGTTTCATCTTTGTTGTACCACAAATTTGTTTTTTTGGCTACTAAAAAAATCGTTATGCAGGGGAAATGCATTTGAGTATAATTTCTTCCAATAATCTTCTAAGTAGGCAAATGGCCGTGCAGAATCCCTCCACCGCTGCGGCGGTCCCCCTCCCTTTAACAAGGGAGGTAAGGGTTGAGGGTAAAAACATCGATTAAATCCCCTGCCCCCCTTGTTAAAGGGTAAAGGGGGGAGGGCCGCCGCAGTGGCGGGGGGATTCCAAAGCGGCGATGCGCAAAAATCTGGGGCTAGGAAAAATTATTTTCAAATGCTTTTTCCCTGATCGTTATGTCAGATGCCTGCGCAACGTGGCCCGCACCGAGCCGGGCCCGGTCAGCTGTTCCACAAAAAAAGCCTCAACTTTTCCAGCCAGCACAGTTTTTGTAAGATCATAGTCAAACAGAGCGGCATTCGCCAATATGGGCCTAAGCTGGCCGGCATAACTTGCCGGGCTGTTCCACACTACGCATGCTAACTGGGCTTGCAAATCCACCCTCATGGGATCGGGCGCTAGGGCCATGGGATAACCTTGGTCGTCCACCGCCAGCAAGTAACGCAGCCAGCCCGCGATGGCCAGGGGCACAGCAATCAGCGCCCCCAAATCCCGGCCTTCCTCTATATAACGCTTGATGGTCTCCCCAAAACGAATGCCCACTTTTTGCGAGGTGTCGGCGGCAATCCGCTGAGGTGTGTCGGGCATAAAGGGATTGGGCAGGCGCCGCTCCATCACCTCGTCCAAAAAGGCCCTGGGCGACAGGATGCCGGGATCGGCAACCACAGGCAAACCTTCGCCATACCCAAGGCGGTGGATCAGGGCTACGATGTCCGGATCCTTCATCTCTTTGTGAATGCGCGTGTAGCCCAGCAGGCAGCCGTACACGCTCATGGCCGTGTGCAGCGGGTTGAGGCAGGCGGTCACCTTCATGCGTTCCGCTTTGATTACGGTATCCCGATCCGCAAAATGGACTCCAGCCTTTTCCAGCAAGGGCCTGCCGTTGGGGAATGTATCTTCGATCACCAGGTACTGCGAATGCTCGGAGTTTACGAAGGGTGCGATCACTGTGCCTTTGCTAGTGACGATGGGTTTCATGCCCTGAATGCCCCGATCAGCCAGCAGCCTCTCTACTGTCTCTGAGGGATGAGGGGTGATCTTGTCGATCATGCTCCAGGGGAAAGAAACGGTGGTTTCATCGGCTAAATAAGACATAAAATCGGCATCGGTAAAACCGCCTGCACACCAAGCGCCAGCGATCTCCAGTATGGCGGAGCGTAGTTTTTGGCCGTTACCGGCGCAGTTGTCCAAACTCACCATGGCAATGGGGTATCTACCGGCCTGGTATCGCTGCAGGAGCAGGGCCGTGGCCAACCCCATGGCGTGGCGCGCTTGGGCCGGGCCGTTTTGTATGTCGGCGTTATGGGGGGCGTATCCCTTTTCGGTGATGGTAAAGCTGGCCATCTGCAAGGCGGGATCGGCAAAAATGCGGTCCACATCATCGGCATCGGCTTTGAACGCTTTGGCTACCGAGGTCAGCATCTCGTAATCAGCGTTGCCGTCGGGATGGAGGATCACGTTGATGGTACGGCAATCGTAGGGCGTAAAGATTTGATCGATGATATCATAATCGTAGGTTTCCACGGCGATGATGCCTTTTTCGGCCAGGCCTTGATTCAACAGCCGCTGTTGCAGAGAGGCGATAAAACCCCGGAATAGATTGCCCGCGCCAAAATGCACCCATATGGGCGCTGCTTTGGTTTTGGCAACCATGGCGGCTATGTCGTATTGGGGCAATTTCATGATTTGGAGATCGCCTCCCAAAGCCCGTTGAGGTAGGTAGCCCCCAGCGCCCGGTCGTACAGGCCATAGCCGGGGCGGCCCGTTTCATCCCATATCATGCGGCCATGATCGGGCCGCACGTGGATGTGGGGGCAGGTATCATGCACCGCCTTTACGATGGCGTACATGTCCAGGTCGCCATCTGTTGATAGGTGGCTGGCCTCCCGGAAGTGGCGGTAGCCCAGGTGTTTTACGTTGCGGATGTGCATGCAGCCCACCCTGCCCATTTGGCCAAAGCGGCGGATGATGGCCGGGATGTCGTTGGCCGGATTGGAACCCAGGGAGCCGGTGCACAGGCAGGCTGTGTTGCGGGGCGAAGGATGCAGGGCCACCAGGGCTTCGTAATCTGCCTGGCTGTGGGCAATGCGGGGTAGGCCAAAGATGGGCCAGGCCGGGTCGTCAGGATGGCAGGCCATGGTCACACCATATTCCTCGCATACCGGCAAAATGCCTTCTAAAAAATAGCGCAGATTTTGCCGCAGCTGATCCGCGGTCATACCCTCGTAACGTTTTAGTGTGGCTTCTAATTCGGCAAGGCGCTCCGGCTCCCAGCCGGGCAAAGAAAAACCCCGGGAAGCTTCGGCGGTTCTGCGCACGATCTCCAGGGGCCCCATGCCATCCAGATCCTTTTCGTTGAAATACAGGCTGTTGGAGCCGTCCTCGGGTATAAGCCGGGCCAAATCAGTGCGCAGCCAATCGAACACCGGCATAAAATTATATACGATCACTTCTACGCCGTGCCTGGCCAGGTTGCGGATGGTGGTACGATAGTTTTCGATGTATTCATTGCGGGAGGGGAGGCCGGATTTGATGTCTTCGTGTACGTTTACGCTTTCGATCACCTCGCAGGCCAGCCCGGCGGCATGCACTTCGCCGGTATAGGCCGCGATTTCTTGCTCGGTCCACACCTCACCGGCGGCTTTGTAGTCTAAAAAGCCCATCACGCCGGTCATGCCCGGTATCTGCCGTATCTGTTGAAGGGTTACGGAATCACTGCGGGAGCCAAACCAACGGAATGTCATTTTCATAAATCGTAGCCTCCAATTCTTCGTCTCTCACCCATCCGCCTTTCCGGTACTTGCCGTCTATCCGGATTTTGCCGCCGGTCCGGGTTCTGCCTTCTTTCGGCTAGTGTTCGTGTTTCCCTGCTTCGTAGCTCGGCCAGGGGCAAGTATTCTCGCAGCGCCTGTAAAACCTCCGCAAAGTCAAGGGGTTTGCCGATATGGTCGTTCATACCGGCTGCCAGGCATCGCTCCACATCCTCACGGAACACATTGGCAGTCATGGCAATGATAGGAATTGCCTTGGCCTGGGGTGTACCCAGGCTGCGTATTCGCCGGGTTGCTTCATATCCGTCCATTTCGGGCATCTGCAGGTCCATAAAGACCATGTCGTACAGTGTGGGCGACTCGCAGAACATCCGCAGGGCTTCTTCTCCATTTTCGGCGCAGTCGATGGCAAGGCCTGTGGGTTCCAGCAGCGAGAGTACAATCTCCCGGTTGATCTCCACGTCCTCGGCAAGCAACAGGCGGTGCCCGTCGAACCTTTCATCAATCACAACCTGACCGGCCTGCAGGCTGGCCCATTCGGGGAGCGCTCCCTCATGATCATCCACCTGGGTTGCCGTGATCGTAAAAGCGAAGGTGGCGCCTTTGCCAAGCTGGGACTCGATCCAAATGCATCCGCCCATCATCTCCACAATGTTTTTGGAGATCACAAGCCCCAGCCCCGTGCCGCCAAACTTGCGGGAGGTGCTGCTTTCGGCTTGATGGAAGGATTGGAAAAGCCGGGCCTGCTGCTCGGGGCTGATGCCAATGCCCGTATCGGTCACTTCGATCTGTATGCGGCATACGCCGCTTTCCTCGCCCAAATAGCGGGTGCGGACATAGATGGCCCCCCCCTCGGGGGTAAACTTTACCGCGTTGCCAAGCAGGTTTGTGATCACCTGGGCCAGCCGCTGCTCATCGCCGTACAGGATTTGGGGGATGGCGCTGTCGATATCAACGGCGAGTTCTTGCGCTTTTTCATGTACGCGAAGGTCGTTTACGGTGATCACCCGTTTGAGCATTTCCTCAAAACAGAACACCGTGGGCGAAAGTTCGAATTTGCCCGCTTCAATTTTGGACATGTCCAGTATATCGTTGATGACCCCCAGCAGATGGGTGGACGCGTCCTTGATTTTGTCGATAGCATAGTCTTTTCTGTCCAGGCTGTCCGCCGATGCCGCAATGGAGGTCATGCCGATAATGGCATTCATGGGGGTGCGGATCTCGTGGCTCATGTTGGCCAAAAAAGTGGACTTGGCCCGGTTGGCCTGTTCGGTTACCTCCAGCAGGCGGGTGCGCTCCTCCGCCTCCTTTAGGTAAGATATATCGGCAAAACTTTCTAATAATGCGGGCCTCCCGCGAAAATGAATTTTGGAAACCGATTTGATGGTGGGGATGGTTTGGCCGTTGGCTTTTGTAAACAGCCTCTCTGATCGGTCTACCGCTTGGTTCTTGTCCAGCACGGGGCATTCGGTGCTTGCGCAGAATATGTCGTAGCAGGGCTTGCCGATCATCTTTTCTTCGGTGTCGCCGTACATGCGCACGGCGGCCGGGTTTACGGCCAATATCTTTCGGGTTTCGGCGTCCACGATCACGATGGCGCTCTCTACATTCTCCCAAATGGTGCCAAATTGCTCTAGGGAGTTTAAGTTTAGTGCATGCTCCTCTTTGGCGGTTTCCATAGCGTTTTCGATGCAATTGATCGGTATATTGACTTTCAAGGCTATTTTGCGGGCCATTTTGTAGCATGTGTCCGATCCGCATGCGCCGCAGTCCGTATGCTGCAGCTCATTTTCGGTTTTGCCCAGAAGCGCAAAGGCGGCCTGAATGTCGTTTTCTGTGATATGGGCAAAATCCGTATACACCGGGCTGTAATCTCGCAAAAAAAGCGAGAGATCCATCAGGGCGTCGTATGCTTTGTGCAGTCCCCGGAAATATCCTCTCTTGTGGTGGTCGGCAGCGGCTTTTCTGCAATCATCCATCACCCGGTCGATCTCAAAGGTACTTCGCGTTTGGGTGCAGGCGGAGCCGATATTGCACCCATTGTGGCAATTGAGCACATCAAATACATCGGGCAGCAATTCGTTGGGTGTTTTGGCGTAGGCGTCCAGGGCTTCGTATACACGGGAGCCTTCTGAATGGGATATGTGCAGCGTATGGCCCATAAAAAACTCTAGGTTTGTCTTTAAGCCTCCCGGCATGGGGAACAAAGAACCGATGCCGCTTTGATAATGATCAAACCCGGTTTCTTCCGTGGGCAGCATGATATTTTGTTCGTTTAAATGGGCCAGCAGCTTAGCGAATGTGACATTGTACTGCGCCAGCCCGGTTTCTTCAAACTCATTGGCCTTGGCCATACAGGGGGAGAGGACGGCGATCTGGTCGCATATGCCTTCGTATTCCTTCATGTAGATCGAAATGCAACCCAAAGGGCTGTGGATAGGCGACAATTTGGGCAATAGCTCGTGCCGGTATGTTTTGCAGTACGTAACGATGGTGGGGCAGGGCTGGGTGATGAGGGGGCTTGAGTCGTATTGTTTCATGTAGCGCAGGTGCGCCCAAATGCAGATGTCGGCGCCCAGGGAAGCGTCGTATATCTTTTGCACGCCGATTTGTTTTAGATAGGTAAACAGCCGCTTCCACTGGGGTATGTTGGTGCGCACAGAGGGGGTGGCAATCAGGGATATAGGCACACCCCTTTTTAGATCGGCAAGGAAGCGCAGCGTATCGTCTTCATAATACCGGGCGTTGTGTCTGCATGCGGAAATACACCGGCCGCAGGCGATGCACTTGGAATGCTCTATGTTGACCTTGATATTCCCATCTTCGTCTTGGTGGGTGATATTGGTCATCTCCATGGGGCATTCCCGCACGCACCGGTTACATCCCTTACACAATTCGTGCTTTTCTTTTACGATTTTTCTCATATGTGCCTCCCCAATGTGATTATACCACTTATTACAACAGAAAAAAATAGTTTTTTAACCATGATGTCGAAATTGATATTTAGGGTTGCGAAAGGAAAGCCAGAGCAAACGCAATCGAAACCCTAGTTTATACAAACAAGCTTGCTGATGCCAAAACCGCTCGCAAGAATCCCCCCGCCACAGCGGTGGAGGGATTCCTGCGGGCAGATTTGTACATGTACAAGACCTGTTGACAAAAATCAGAACGCAAATGCTTTTGCCTTGCAAGAAAGTGCGTTGACAGGCAATCCGCCCTGCGCTATATTATGGGTATCAAAAATCGAACACGAGGTGAGCGCATGACCAGTTATGAGCGCGTGCTTACGGCCCTGCGGCACAAGGAGCCGGATCGCATTCCTTTTGATTTGGGCGCTAGCTTGCTCACCGGCATCAATGTGCATGCGTATAGGGCGCTAAGGCGCTTTCTGGGCCTGCCTGAAACCCAAACGGAAATCCTAGATACAATTCAGCAGATCGTATGCGTGGAAAACGATGTGATCGAGCTGCTCCACGTGGATGTGCGCGGCGTGCGCCCCGAGCCTATCGCCCATGCGCCCCAACGGGCGCCGCAACATCTGGATGGCAGTGGCAAGTATCACCAGATGCGCGATGAGCTGGGGGTCTGCTGGCACATGCCGGTAGAGGGTGGTTTGTATTTTGACATGGTGTCCCACCCGCTGGCCCAGGCCGAAACCATCGAGGATTTGGATCAGTTTGCCTTTCCGCCTGGCGATGACCCGTCGCGCTTTGTGGGCATGAAGGAGCGTGCTGGCTTTTATCGCTTTGAGGAGCAGCGCGCCTACATCCTAGGCCAGCACAGCGCGGGCATTTGGGAGCTGGCCCTGTGGCTCAGCGGTTATGAGAAGTTTTTTTGCGATATGTTGGCCGAAAAAGAATTCTCTCACGCTCTGATGCGCAGGATCACCGACTATAAGCTGGCCTATTGGCAAAAAGCCCTGGACACCGTAGGCGACAATGTGCTGATTGTATGCGAGGCCGACGACCTTGCCACCCAGCATAGCCAACTGTGCTCCGTAGATTTGTACAAGCAAATGATATCGCCCTATCATAAAGAATTGTTTGGTTTTATCAAAGAGCGGGCCCGGAAAAACGGCGCGCCCGAGGTGCATTTGTTTTATCATACCTGCGGCGCCATGCTGCCCTTTGCCGATCTGCTTCATGAAGAAGGCGTGGATATCCTCAACCCGGTGCAAGTCAGCGCCCAGGGCATGGATTCAAAAGACGTCAAAAAACTACTGGGTGATCGATTCACCCTTTGGGGCGGCGGCGTGGACACCCAGCGTGTGCTGCCATACGGCACGCCCAAAGAAGTAAAAGACGAGGTGCGCCGCCGGATCGACGACCTAGCGCCTGGCGGTGGTTTTGTGTTTTCTACCGTGCACAATGTGCAGGGCGACGTGCCGCCGGAGAATTATATGGCCATGTGGGAAGCGCTGCGGGAGTATGGCATTTATCGATAGTGTGAAAGGAAAAAGAGAAGATGGATATGATAGCGGCATTTGCGGCCGGAACCTTGGCATATTTTGTGCTTAAGGTGCTGATTCGGGGATTTTATGTGGTCAATCAAAACGAAAGAGCTGTCATCACCGTATTTGGCCGCGCAAAGCGGGCAAAGAGCCCTGCCGTGAGCGGCGCATCCCATACCCTTCGGGAGGATGAAAAAGAACGCTATAACTATCCTGAATTGCAGATCGTACAGCCGGGCGGACCCTATTTTCGATGGCCCTGGGAAAAGGTGCACAAAGTTTCCGTTGCCACCAATACGTCCAACATGGCGTATGATCCTGAATCCCGGGAAGCAAACCAAAACAATACGGTTCTGGAGGCCGTCACAAAAGATCAGCTCAATATTGAGTTGACCGGTCAAATCCGGTATCGTGTTTCCGAGCGCAACATATATGCTTATCTTTTTGGCGTCAAGAGGCCTATCGCCCACGTGATGGGTTATTTTGTGTCGGTGCTCCGGGAACGGATCGCTTATTTCCAAGAAATGCCGCAGAATACCGGTAGCATTTCCATCAATGACTTAAGGAAAAATCTCAGGGATATCAACGACCACATGGATGTCGAATGCATCGTTTCAGAAGCCCGGTACGGTGTCGTTCTAGAGGCTTCGCTCATCACCGGCATCGACCCGCCGCCGGAGGTCGAGTCGGCTTTGGCGGCAATCAACACTGCCCATAACCAGGTGTCGTCGGATATCAGCCTTGCGCAGGCTGCGGCCGATCAAAAAATCGTGCAGTCCAAGCGTGCAGTAGAGATTGAAACACTAAAAGCAGAAAGCGAAACCGAAGGGCTGAACCTTCTTGCTAAAGAGTTGGATGTTTTAAAAAAGCGTGGCGGCGTGGCGGCGCTAGAAGCCTATGTACGCAATGCAAAGCTTGCGCTGTTTGCGCAGACAAAATCCATCTACAGATCGGAATGAGGAGAGTTATGATGAGTCAATTCATTGGGGAATGGCCTTTGCCGTTATTTATTATTGCGGGGTTCTTTGCGGCAATGGGTGTATCTGTCTTGTTTGGCCGGGCATTGCGGTTGTGGGGGGTATATGCCACCGTGAGCGAGCGTCAGGCCGTCATCTACGTATTATTTGGTAAGGTCGTTGGGGTGCTGGATGAGCCGGGCATTCATTTTTTGTGGAAAAAATTCGGATTTAAGGCGCTCCTCGTCAATTGGCTGGGAAAGCAATACAAAGTCGATTTACGATTGGATCAGCAATATCTTCGAAGCCAACCGGTGAACTCTGAAGAGGGGGCTCCGATGGGTGTGGGCCTTTGGTATGAGATGTATATCAACGACCCCGTAGCCTATACTTTTCGCAACACCGACCCCAGAGGTTCCCTGGCTGCCAACGTGGGGAATTCCACTGTGCGCTGCTTATCCAATTTGCCGTTGGACAGCATGATGGTTAGCCGGCACAAAATGAGCAGAACAGTGCGCCAAGAAGTTTCGGAAAAATCCCAGGAGTGGGGGTATAAGCTGGGTTCCTGTTATATTCGAAAGGTACACTTCCGGGATATGAACATGATCCGTCAAATCCAAAACAAAGTGGTGAATCGCCTTCGGCAAGTGACGTCCGCCATTATGCAGGAAGGGGCAAACTCGGTAAGCGTGATTACCAATGCGGCTGAAAGAGAAGCGGCAGTGGATTTTGGAAAAGCATCCGCCATCCGGCCCCATATCGTGGGGCAGATGCTCCATACCATTTCCCAAGACCCTGATGTGTGCGCCGCTCTTTTTAACATCATGGAAGTGAATCGTATTGTAGAAAACGATATACCAATCCATATTTTGCCTAATTTGGAACTCCAACGCCTTTTGAAAGAATAGAAGAGAGGAGCCCATATGTTAAGCCAGCAACAAGTCATCCAACGCCTGCAACAGGCCACCGTGCCCCAATTACCCAACAAAAAGGACTACGCCATCGGCTGCGTGGGGGCGGGCTTTATTATGGCGGATTGCCAGCTCAAAGCCTACCGGGACATCGGCCTCAACCCCATTGGCATCACATCCCTGAGTTTGGAGCAAAGCCAAGGCGTGGCCGCGCGTTACGGTCTCCCCAAGGTGTATCCGGGTTGGCGGGAACTCGTAGAAGATCCCGATGTAGAGATTGTGGACATCGCCGTGCCGCCTGATGTGCAGCTGGACGTGGTGCGCCACGCAGTCAAACAAAAACACATTAAGGGCATCCTGTGCCAAAAGCCTGTAGCTATGTCGTTAGAAGGGGCGCGGGAGATCGCCCGGCTGGGGGAGGAGAACCGTATCCCCATTGCCGTCAACAGCAACATGCGCTACGATCAAAGCATGCGGGCCCTCAAGTGTGCCCTCGATTTAGATTTGCTGGGCGAGCCGGTGCTGGCCACCATAGAAATGCGTGCCATCCCTCACTGGCAGGAATTCTTAAAGCAGTATCCTGTGCTGGAGATTTATAGCATGGGCATCCATCATGTAGACATCTTTCGTTATCTGTTCGGTGATCCGGCAAAGATTACGGCCCTGTGTCGCCCCGATCCCCGCACAAAATTTCCCCATACCGACGGCATTGTGCAGTTTACCTATCAATACACAGGCGGCCTGATGGCCACCAGCCTGGACGACGTATGGGCCTGGCCCGAAGAGCCCGCCGAAAAAGATACCTACATCAAGTGGCGGGTGGAGGGCACAAAGGGTATGGCCGACGGTACCATCGGCTGGCCCAAGTACCCGGAGCATACGCCCAGCACCCTGCGCCTTGCCAGCAAGGATTATCCCCATCAGTGGCTGCAACCCCAGTGGGAAACCGCCTGGTTCCCGGATGCCTTTCGGGGCACCATGGCGGGCCTGCTCCGTGCGGTGGAAAGCGGCCAGGAGCCCGAGATCAGTGCCCGTGATAATATCACGACGATTGCTTGCGTGGAGGCTTGTTATGCCTCCATCCGGCAGGAGCGCACCGTCACATTAAAGGAGATTGAGGAGGGGCATTATGCTTAGCGTAGGAATTTTTACAGGGTATTATCCTTATGGTGTGGACGAGGTGATCCGCCGCATCAAAGCCAGCGACTTTAACTGCGTACAGCTGGATGTTTCGTTTAAGGATTGTGATGCCGCTAAAGGTGAGCTGACGCGGGAAAAGGCCATCGCCATCCGCAATAAATTCCGCGATGCCAACCTGCCGGTGATCTGCGTGTCCGGCTATACCAACTTCATCCATCCCAACCCGGCTAAGCGGCAAAAGAACATCGACTATCTTAAAACCATGATCGAGTTTGCAGGTGATTTGGGCTGCACCTATGTGGCCAGCGAAACCGGTACTTACAACGAAGAGAGCGACTGGGTGTGGGACGACCGCAACGGCGCCGAGGCCGTATACCAAGAGACGCTGCGGGTGGTAAAGGATATCGTGGCCTGCGCCGAGGAAAACGGCGTCACGTTCCTCATCGAAAACTACGTCAACAACGTGAACGGCTCGGTGGCGCAGGTGAAGCGCCTGTTTGCCGATGTCAACTCCCCGTATTTGGGTTTGGTGTGCGACCCCACCAATTACTTTGAC
>WQXF01000041.1 GCA_009784985.1 Clostridia bacterium
CGCCATTGCAATTCTCAAGGATTTCAACTAAGTAATCATTGATGTTTTCTGCAACATAAGCAGCTATAGGCGTATCTGGTTGCGCCTTTATCAGTGAGAAATTCTTGTGCTTAAAATCATCCGATTCTTCCAAGCCATACTGGGTTTTTAACATGAGCACTATGTTTCCGAAATTTGGCTCATATAGGGATTGCTTGTACACTTGCTCAAACAGCTTTGCATCTATTGTATCATGCTTGATAGCGTGAAAACGAACTTCCAGTTTGTTGAATCTTGCAAGGAGCTGGGCCCGGACTTTTGTTCTCATAGCCTTGTGGCTATAGCTTTCTCCAAACATAGGCACAAGCAGTTCTTCATTTAACCACTTTGCATCAAGAAAACTCTCATGGTTTGAAATATAAGATGCGAGTGCAGATTTTATGCTCTCACTTCCAAGTAGATCATCGTCTGGAGTAACAATAAGTGTCCTGAAAACAAACTCCTCTTTGCAAGACGATGCAAACTCCACGTTCCCAACGGCAAGCCGCTCAAACCATTCCTTGTGAACGGCATTCAACATATTTACGAGATAATTTAGCCGTTCATCGCGAATGCTCAAAAAGACATCTTGAAGAAACTTATTATTTCTTTGACTTGTGATTTGTTCCATCATTACACAAAGCATCTTCTCTTCTTTTCGGCTACTCGCTACAAGGCCAGAATAGAGTGGTGTTGATGAAATCTCCGTAACATCTATACCACTTGCTTTGGTCGACTTCATGTAGATAGCACTAACTTTCAGCAAATAAAATAACAAGTCATAATTTAGCACTTCCGGTTGGTCAAAAACGTTACTATCCAATCTTGCAACTATCTTTCCGGGGGCAGTAAGGGAATAATCTGGCTCTTTCTTTTCCTGGTTCGCGATACTACGAAGGAATATCTTATCCGTTCTGCTCAAGCTCTGCTCATAGAAATATGTCATATAATCTGCATACGATTCATCAATATAGCCATTACGAATCAAGTATTTGAGCAATGCAAAGCAAATATTTCCTCGAACATCCTTGAAGTCATTTACTACATCGATTTCATTTTTGCTGGTCACAGAGAATATCTCGTCGATGTTTTCACGAGTAATAACATTTCTTAAAGACTCTTTTTTCTTCCGAGCTATTTCTATTTCAAGCTGTCGTATATCCTCTTCAATGCTTGGGATTTTATGACTATCGCGGTCTTCTATGGCTTGCCTTCGGGATGCATATTCCTCTTCTAATTCTCTGAATGCTGCCTGCCTTTGCTGATTTTGTTGTGTATTATACGAATAGTTGCGAGTGTTATTCTCTATTTCTTGCTTTTTACTTGCTTTTATCAAATCAAGCTCTTGAAGCGATTTGAGATGCTCATTTTCGGCATTCTCTATTCGTCGCTTCAAGACAGAAATCTTATCACTAAGTTTTGTAACCATTGAAGCTATGAATTGCTCTCTTTGGTCAAAGAGTGTAAAAACAAAGCCCCGCCCCAACTGTAAATCGCTAAAATCTCGTGGGAATAGGTTCTTGTATGCAATCATCGCCATCAGTTTATTATGATTCAGCTCGGTAATATTCAAGCGGCTATTGTAAATCAAGAACTCGTTGCAAATGTTCTTCAAGATACGCATATCATCCACATACAAGGATAATCCTTGTAAAAACGGCTCGTCAAACAAGCCAAACGCACCGCTATCGGTGAGGTGTTTGATAAACTGGTCGTAGGAATTTGACCCATCAACCACAGGAACAACAGGTATGATGAAGTCGAAGAACTTTGTCCTATCCTTCGACACAAATATATCATCGCGGAGGAGATAGAAAAAACGGAGGGGCTTATTACCACTCTTCTTTGCCTTCTGAACATTTACGAGGGTATTGACCTCGCGAAGCCGCTCGAAAATTCGATTGGCATTATATCTATCCATATCCTCAAAGACAATTACATCCGCTTCACATTGGTCAAACAGATAGAGAACCTCATTGAGATATTTGTCAAAGTAAGAATCATCACTACCCTCAAATATCTCAATCTCGAACTTGTCGGCACTAATTTTCTTGAAAATTCCTTTGTTTACTTGTGCCTTGATAACATGATATAAGAAAAATCCAGCCAAGACAGCGCAGGTAAGCCCAGTTAGCAAAACCGAGCTATTCTTA
This sequence comes from Clostridia bacterium, assembly GCA_009784985.1. Lineage (GTDB taxonomy): Bacteria > Bacillota > Clostridia > Christensenellales > Aristaeellaceae > WQXF01. The sequence goes on from WQXF01000041.1 coordinate 2,172, forward strand.
GCGGTCAAGCCCAAAATTGTTTTGACCCACTCGGTTAAAATACTATTGACATAGCCTTGCCAATTTCGTAAAAACATGACATGGAGCAAAGAAAGGATAAAGACCACTATGCTGACAGTCCATAGAACTATTTTCTTCGGTTCTACTTTTTGTTTGACGCGGAAATTAGTTTGCGGAATCCTGCTCGGCGTGATTTGGTGTATGAGCTGGTTGAGAATTTTACCCTCGAGAACAGATTCTTTGACCGTTACTGGTTTGTCTTTAGCCTGCCTGGTAGGCTCATCGCTTGAAATTTCTCCTGCCTCCTCGAAATGAGCAAGAGAAATGTGGAGGAATTTTTTGTCCGTTTGTTTTGCCTTGTATGACTCTAAGATGCTGCTTTTACCAGCACTATATGCGCCAGAAACGGCAACATTCCGCAGATCGCCATCTGCAAAAACACAATCCAGAGCATCACTGTAAATGCCAATGTCGGCATCCCGTATTGGAGTGAGTTTCTGGAATCTCGGCTTGTTTTCAGACATTTACAATCCTCCGTGCCGTGTTCTCACAACACCCTAATCCCAATACCCTTATCCCGCAAGGTCAGCCTGACATTGCTCTTGGCTTCACTACCATCGAAGCACCGATCAGCAAACACAACACGCTCCGGCGCGTAACCAGCCATAATAGCCGCATCCTCCACGGTGACGTTCGGCGCAAGGCAAACAATAAACCTCATGTCCGCACCCACGCCATAAACCTGCCGCTCATTCGGAAGCTCGATAGCACAAATTGGCTCACATAAGTCCTGCCCAAGCTTGAGCATAACCTCGTAAACCACATCCACATCGGAGCGGTCAGGCTTGAGGATGTCGAGCATGCCAAGCAGCCGCTGTTCAAACTCGGCCACAGCGTTTTCGCCCGTCACAGGGGAAGAATCCCATTGCTTAAGATTGCTGCTGTCTAGCTTAAATACGCGGAAGCCGGAATCAAAATCTATATCAGGCTTTTCGCAATCAGCTAAATTAATCGTAGCAGAGAATCTGGAATCAGTTTTTCTATAATTTCGCACATTCCATTTTTTAACGCCTTCCTCAACAATTTTTGTTCCCACACGGCGTATGCGCTCCTTGCCAATTTCGCAGATGTTCATATAGTCTACCTTTGCCGCTTCGCTGTTTTCATCGCAGATTTCGGGGATCTGTACCAAAATGAAACGGCGGTTGCCGCCATCTTCGGCGTTGAGTTGCATCACGGCGTGGGCGGTGGTGGCGGAGCCAGAGAAGAAGTCGAGGATGATGTCATCGGATTTTGTTGCTATTTGCAACATGCGTCTAATGAGCCTGGATGGTTTTGGATAATCAAAGACTGATTTTCCTCCAAACAAGGCAATTGCCTCTTGTGTACCTTCCTGCGTATGCCCGACTTCAGTATTACTCCACCATGTCCAAATAGTTTTTCCTTTTCTTTCCGATAGATAGTTCTTTTGTCGTGGCACTCCAGTTCCATCACTACCAAACCACAGGCGGCCATCTTCCAAAAGTGCTTTATATGTACCCTCGTCATTTTTCCAGCAACGGCCTTCTGGCGGTAAGTGTTTTGCACCGGATGGTGTCGTTATCTCGTACATTTGATTTGGCCTAAAGCCCTGTGCTGTAAAATCTGATGAAACCCACCCTCCTCTTGGATCGTTGTCAGGATTTGTGTAGTTTTGCTTATCCTTTTCATCAAGGGTCAGCAGCTCAAAAACATCATCTAGGTGTACCAGCGACTTACAGTAGATCAGAATATATTCATGACCAGTACTTATCTTTTTCCGAGCATCGGGAGATGTTCTCCGCTGCCAGACGACATTTGCTATGAAGTTTTCCTCGCCAAATATTTCATCGCAAAGACGACGAAGATTAGCAATTTCCGTATCATCAATGCTTATAAAGATAACACCATCATCCCGCAACAGATTCGCGGCCAGCCGCAAACGCGGGAGCATCATATTCAACCAATTTGTATGAAACCGCCCCATGCTTTCGGGATTGCTCTTGGTGGTCTGCTGGGTCACTTCTCGATATCGCGCCAGCGGATCGGCGAAATCATCAGCATAAACAAAATCGTTGCCGGTGTTGTAGGGCGGGTCAATGTAAATCATCTTGACTTTCCGGTAATAGCTGGTTTGCAGCAGTTTCAATACTTCGAGGTTATCGCCTTCAATATAGAGATTGCGGGTATTTTCCCAATCGACACTCTCTTCGGGACAAGGGCGCAAGGTACCTGCGCTCCGTTTGGCCGCAAGCTGCAACGCTTCTTGCTTGCCCTTCCATCGGAATTCGTATTTTTCACGGTCATTCTCATCCAGTGGGTTGAAGGTTCCGAGCAACTCAAGCAGTTTGCGCTCATCAAGCCTGCCCTCTATGAAGCACTGTGGGAATAGTCCATGAAGCTTTTCACGTTCAGCGACAGCGATGTCCATGGAAAGCCCGTCCAATTCTTCGTTTTCCATAATGATTATCCCCCTTGTTCCTCCGATAGGGTTTCTATCTTGATCGTTTTCCTGACGTCGGGAAAATGATCGTTTACATCAAACAAACTTCCCCATATCTTCACACGCAATATTATACAACGATTCTGCCAATAAACCAACTATCGCACAGAAACTTGCTTGATTTGCGGCTTTCCAACAGCGCTTTCCCTTTCTCTTGCTTCATTTACCAATTCATCGACGCGCCTATCGCCCAACACATTCCGCAAACGGCGGTAATCCTTTTCTACACCACGCAGCCGCTCATTTTCCGGCTCCATCTTTTTCACCTGGGCGGATAAGCTCAAAATCTCCCCATTCGCCCGGCCAAGCGCCGTTTTGAGTTCCTTCGTTTTCTCAAAGTACCGCAGCAGAACACCCCGGATCACGTCTTTCAGCTTTCGCACCAGCGGAAGAGCGACCTTTTCATGGTACGCTCTTGCGGACATCAAAGCTTTCGGTTCCGGTAAGTTGTATTTGGGATCATCATAATGCCTCGCATTTTTTGCAACGAATCGCGCCCTTTCCTTGACTGCCTTTAGTTTCCCCTGCGTTTTTTCCAATTGGGAGAGAGAAGCGTCCAGCTCGCTTTTGGCATTGGCCTCTTTATCAACCAAGGCACTGATCTCACCTTGCTTCACCAAAATCGTCCCATCAAGCTCGGCGACTTCTTTTACGCGCTGCTCCTTTTTGTAATTCATGACGCTCAAATGCTCATCGTGGATTCCGAGCTGTTCCCATTCGATACCGTGGCGCTCCATCGCCTGGGAAAGCTGCTCCTTCTCCGAACGTACCCACTGGCTCCACTCGGTATCGCCCCGCGTGCCCCCGGTGAAGCCCAGTGCTGCAAGTGCTTGCTTGAGAGAAACACGGGTATCTAATCCGCGCTTGCTTCCCGTGATGTAGGGCACAAAATCAATATGAAGATGCGGGGTGGCCTCATCCATGTGGAGATGCGCCGAGAATACAAGGAGATTTGGATTCCGATTTTGAAAAGCCTGCATATACTCATTAAGCACTTTTGCTGCAAGCTGTCCGTTTTCCGATAGGGATGACATATTTTCTTTGTTTCCGATTTGAAGTATGATCTCATGGAAAAGTTTTTCTTGCTTTCCGGCACGGATTTTCTCATAATAATCATCCACTGCTCGGCATATCACTTCCACGTGTGGAAAAGAAAGAGATGCAGGCCATACAGGGCGATGATGTGGAGCGCTTCTTGGCAGCAATCAAGGGGAACAAGTACGAAGCCCTGTATTTTGTGGATATATTCAGCGGTCTACGGCAGGGTGAAATCCTCGGTCTCACATGGGATTGCGTGGACTTTAAGCGCAGTACAATCACCGTCAAGCAGCAGTTACAACGTGAGCACGGTGTATACCGCCTTGTTAGCCTAAAAAACGATGATAAAAGCCGCCGCACCTTCCCGCTTGCATCTGTTGTAATGGACGTTTTGCGGCAGGTAAGGAGTAGGCAGGCCGAATGGAAGCTTGCCATTGGCGGTGAGTGGCAGAACCACATGAACCTCGTATTTACCCACGAGACAGGGAAGCATCTGTGTGCAAATACAGTCTATGTGCCCTTCAAGAAGATTGTCAAAGCATTGGGCCTCAATGACACACGCTTTCATGATATGCGACATTCATGCGGCCTATACGCCCGTGAGAATGGCGCAAGCATGAAGGAGATACAGTTGATGCTTGGGCACTCGAATATCAGCACCACGATGGACACTTACGGCCACAAGTCAGAGGTGTTGGAACGGGAAAACGCCGCCCGTATGGATGCTTTTATCCGCTCGAAGTGGAATAAACAGGCGTGATTCTCACTTGGCGTTTAACTATCAACTGTAGGCAAAACTGTAGTATTTGATATTTTCAAGCGCAGAAAAACCCTCATAAATCGTTGATTTATAAGGGTTTTCTTGATAGTGGAGGTGAGGGGAGTCGAACCCCTGTCCGAAAATCCGTTAACCTGGCTTTCTCCGAGCGCAGCCGTTGTTTTGCGATTCCCCCTTCCGCACGCCCTTACGGCAGGCTTGCGGCCTCGGTAGCTTCATCAATGCCGGCTTCGTCACAAAGCTTGGACGGGCCCGTTCCCTACTAAATGACGCCGGGTTCTAAGGCAGTAGGCGCCTTAGGCCGACGCGCGGCTTTAGGCCGCGAATGCGTAATTGTTATTGTCAGTTATTGTTTGTCCCCGTTGTTACGCGGTTCAGGGCCGCGGCTCGCTTACCAGGCTCCCGATGATCCCCGTCGAAACCAGTACACCCCCGGATGGCGCTTGCGCGCTTGCGGGCGAATCGCCCGCGGGTTGGTTGGAGTAACGTTGTGGTTAGTGCGATTCGCCCGCAGGTGGGTGCGCACTGAGGTGCGGCTCCCGTTGGTCGCTTGGGTTGGTGTGTTTTCCTCCGCTTCGCTATGGAAAACGCCCCGCCCGCCCGGCAAAGCCGTGCGATACGATTGTAGTCGAGGGGCTGTGGCCCCTCGAGCTCCTTCGGGTTTCGAGGGGGTTAGCCCCCTCGGACTTCCCCTGGTGGGATTTAGTCGTACTTGCCTTGGCCGCGCAGGGCGCGTTCGATGTTGCGCTTTGCGTCTCGTTCGGCCATGTCGTCGCGTTTGTCGTAGTTTTTTTTGCCTTTGCACATGCCCAGCTCCAGCTTCATGCGGCCGTCTTTTAGATAGATTTGCAGGGGGATTAGGGAATACCCCTGGCGTTTGACTTCGGCGGCCAGTTTGCGGATCTCGCGCTTGTGCATCAGCAGCTTTTTGGGGCGAAGCGGGTCGGCGTTAAACAGATTCCCCTGCTCGTAGGGGCTGATGTGCATGCCGTGGGCAAAAAGCTCGCCGTTTTGTGCATGCACATAGCTCTCTTTAAGGTTCACGCGGCCCTGGCGGATGGATTTTACCTCGGTGCCACGCAGTGCCAGCCCGGCTTCGAAGGATTCTTCCACAAAATAATCGTGCCGGGCTTTTTTGTTTTGGGCGATCACCTTCACGCCCTGTTGCCTGGGCAAGAAGCATCGCCTCCATCGCTTTGATTATTGGCCCTTGCAGGGGAATTACAGTATAGCATACGCAAAGCGATGGCGCAAAGAGATTATTTGATGCAAAAACTGCAAATCAAAAGTATGGTATAATGAACAGGCTCATTCGGGAGACGCTTTGTACGGGAGGGGATCCCCTTGCCCAAGGTTAGTGTAATTGTTGCCATATACAATACCGCCGAGTTCTTGCCCCGGTGCGTGGACAGCATCTTGGCCCAAACCGAAACCGACATCGAGGTGCTGCTGGTTAACGATGGCTCGCCCGACAATAGCGCAGAGCTGATGGCCCAGTACGAGGCGCGGGATGCCCGCGTGCGCTCCATCCACAAGGCCAACGGGGGCCTGGCTTCGGCCCGCAATGCAGGCCTTGCCCAGGCTAAGGGCGATTACTTACTATTTGTGGATAGCGACGACTGGTTCGAGCCTACCCTGGTGGCCGACGCATGGGCGGCGGCAGAAGCCCATGGCGCGGAGCAAGTGTTGTGGAATTACCGCAAAACCTATGAGGATCATGTGGATCCGCCCTATTTGCCGCTAAAGGGCGAGGTGATCGACCTGGCCAAGCTGGGGCTAGCCAATTATTTCTACCGTTATTGGTTCCCCTACGTCCATGGGCAGGAGGCTTGGAGCAAGCTTTATCGCCGGGATGTGATCGTGGCCAATCAGCTTACCTTTTCCCCAAGCCAGGAGATATTTGCCGAGGATACAACCTTTGCCGCCATGTACCTGCTCCATACCCGCAAGCTGGTGGCGCTGGATGCCGCCTATGTGAACTATCGGCAGCGTGACAATAGCATAATGAGCAGCCGCAAGCCCGGCTTTGCCCGCCAGTTGATCACATTGGGCATTCGCCTGGCCGATTATGCCCAGCAGGTGGGCCGGGCCCGGGAGTTGCGCCGGGTGCTGCCTATCCTGTTCTATCGGCTTGCCGTCAAGGGCCTAGCCAGCGATCCATCTGCCGAAGATGCGGCATGGGTTGTGCTCAACACCAAGGACAATGCCACATTGCGGGGCCTGCTGCGCGGGCTGCTTTGGGGCGGGGCGCTGCCAGTTTATTTATTGCGTACCGGCAAAGGGATCCTTACCCAATTGCGCGCCCGAGCCTTTGCCTGGGCCTGGTTGCGTGGGCATACGGGCATGGCGCTTCGTTTAGCGGGCAGGAGGAAGTAACGATGCCGTTGATTTCCGTTGTGATGCCCTGTTACAATGCAGCTCCTTATTTAGAGGAAGCGGTGGGTTCGGTGTGTGCCCAGGCGTTGCCGGATGGTGTGGAGATCGAGGTGATCGTTGTAAACGATGGCTCCACCGATCAAAGCGGCGAATTGCTGGCCGCGCTGGCTGCTCAGGATCCGTGTTTGCGTTTGATCACCCAGGCCAATGCCGGGGTGTCTGCCGCACGAAACGCCGGGCTGGATGCGGCTTGCGGCGAGTTTGTGGCCTTTGTGGATGCCGACGATATCCTGCTGCCCGGTGCGCTGTTGATTTTGTTTGAACGGATCGCTGCTGATCCGGCAATGGACATCGTGAGCGCCCGTCATCGTGAGCGTTATCCCGGGGGCGGCAGCCGGGTGTTTAAGCCCGGCAAGCGTTGCCGGAGGCGCAATCAAGTGCTGGCGCGCCTGATAGAAGGCGACAGTGTGTACAACAGCATGTGCAACAAACTCTATCGGCGCACGCTGCTGGAGCGGTGGCATATCCGGGCCTTGCCTGGCCTGCGCATTGGCGAGGACGCGCTGTTTAATCTCAATGCCTACGCCCGTGCTGGTGAGGTGGCTCATTTGCCCGCGGTGACCTATGCGTATCGGATTCACGAAAGCTCCGCCATGCGTGGCATCCCCGCTGCCCAGCATTATGCCCGGCACCTGCCTTGGCTGGCGGGCATACGCGCCACACTGACCCAGCTGGAACTCCGTGAAGCTTTCTTTAGCCAGTATTGCTACAGCCACGCTCTGCGCCTATACAAATCCATGGGGTTTGTTGGTGTGTTGCGGGCATTCAACCGGGAAGTCCGGCCTGCCGCGCTGGAGGGTATTGATAAACGCAAGCTGCGGTGGAGCACACAGCCCATGTATGGTATGGTGAGGGCCGGGCTGTTTCCGGCGGTGTACTGCGCCGTGTTCCCCGTGTTGCGCGCCAGGGATGTAGCCAAGCGCGTGGGGCGATGGGCCCTATACCTGGCCTGCCTGCCCCTGGGTTGGCTCAAAAAGAAGGGCGGTATGGCATGAGTGTGCGGGTGAGCGTGGTGATCCCCGCGTACAATGCGGAGCAACACATAGGGGCCTGTTTTGCCGGGTTACAAGGGCAAACCCTGGCGGATATCGAAATTCTGTGCGTAAACGACGGCTCCGCCGATTCCACCGGTGCGCTGATCGACGCCCGGGCAGCGCAAGACCCACGCATTCGTGTGCTGCATCAGGCCAATGGCGGGGTGTCGGCGGCGCGCAATACCGGGCTGGACATGGCACGGGGTGAGTACGTGGCCTTTGTGGATGCTGACGACCATCTGCCCCCACATGGGCTGGAGACCCTGTGGCAGGCATCTCAAGGCGCGGACGTGGTTACCGCCGATCATGCCATCCAGCACGAAGATGGCTCCCTGGAGGCTTTAACCTGCCCCCCTGCCCCAAATCGAAGGGAGATACTTAGTGCGCTGGCGCGCTGCGATGGCCGTTACAACGCCGTGTGGGGTAAGCTGTATCGGCGTGGGTTTTGTGTGGCCCAGGGGCTGCGCTTTCCCCAGGGCATACGCATCGGCGAGGACGTGGTGTTTAACCTGCGCGCCTTTGCACTGGCCCAACAGTGGGTTCACGTGCCCGAGTCCCTGTACGTATACCGCCCCCACGCCGCTTCTGCGATGGCGGGGGCAGACTACGCCGCCCATGTTGCCATGCTGGAAGCCATGGACGCTTTTTTGCGCGAGGGGCAGCTCAAAACCACCCACTACCGCGATTTTTTGGAATTACATGCAGGTTTGCTTGCCAAAGAGGGCAAAAACCGGCTGGACGCCGCGGCAAGGCGGCGGGTGAACGGTGGCGTCCGGTTCACCAGCCTACCGTTCAAACAACGCTTGTTGTATGGTGCGATTGCCGTTGGGCTGGACGGGTTGGCATTTCGCAGGATGAAGTAATGATTTGGAGGCGACTATGTTTCAACCAACTTTTCTGCTATACGGGCACGGCGGTTCCGGCAATCGTGGCTGCGAGGCCATCGTGCGCAGCACGGCGGCGCTGCTGGCCCAGGCTTGTCCCGGTGGGCGGGTGACGTTGTGCTCGGAGCGCCCGGACAGCGATGTTGCACTGCTGGGCGCGGGCGTGTCCCGCATCCAACCCCACCATATGTCGCCCTACTCCCTGGACCGGGTGCTGGGTTCCATTGGGCATCGGTTGGGGGGGAGCCGCCAGGCTTATCTGGCCCGCACCCAGGGGCCTGTGTTGCGGGCGGCGCGGCGGGCAGCGGTATGCCTATCCATCGGCGGCGATAACTATTGTTATCATCCGCCTGCCACGCTGTACGCCATCAATCGGCAGTTACATGCCTGGGGCAAACCTACTGCCCTATGGGGCTGCTCGGTGGACCCGGAAAGGCTCGCCGGTGAGCTGTTGGAGGATTTAAAACGCTACACCGTGCTGTTCGCGCGGGAATCCATTACGTATCAGGCCATGTTGGACGCAGGCCTTTCGCCCACCCGCACGGCCGATCCGGCCTTTACCCTGGCAACGGAGGAAATGGAGCCACCGCCGGGTTTTGTGCCGGGCAATACGGTGGGCATCAATGTGAGCCCACTGGCCTTGGGCCACGCGAAGATTGGCGCGCTGGATGCGATAGGAGCGCTGATCCGCCACATACTCAAAACAACGGACTGCGCGGTGGCGCTTACTCCCCACGTGCGTTGGGATCACGACGACGATATGGAGCCCCTGGGTGCGCTCGCCCAGCGGTTTGGCGATGAGCCTCGGGTGCTCACAATCGATCCCAGCCTAAACGCAACCCAGCTCAAGGGGCTGATCGCCCGTATGCGTTGCCTGATTGCCGCCCGCACCCATGCTACCATTGCCGCTTATTCCACAGGGGTGCCTACGCTGGTGCTGGGTTACTCGGTAAAGGCACGGGGCATCGCCCGGGATTTGTATGGGCAAGAAGAGGGGCATGTGCTGCCGGTGCAGGAGCTGGAATCCGAAGCCGAGTTGATCGCCGCCTTTAACGGGCTGCTGGCCAGGGAACAAACCGAGCGAGCGCTGTTGCGGGCCCAAGCGCCCAAGCAGGTCGAACTGGCGCGGGCCGCCGCCGTCACTGTGGCGGCCTGGACGGAGGCGCAACCATGAACAACCGGCGGCAATACCAGGTGGGGACAGTGCTCTCCTACGTGATCATTCTATTTAACATCGCCAGCGGGTTGGTGTTTGTGCCGATCCTGGCCCGATTTATGGGGCCGGAGTACAACCTGTACGAGGGCATTGGCGCCTTTGCCGGATACATCGCCATGATGGACTTTGGCCTGGGCACCGTGGTAATCCGTTATGTGGCCAAATATCGTGCCGAGGGCGACCGCGCCGGTATGGAGCGTTTTTTGGGCATGGTGCTTTCGCTCTACACCTGCATCGGTGCGCTGATCGTGGCCTTGGGTGTGGCAGGCTTCTCATTTTTAGGCAGCTTTTTCACCAACCTTTCGCCTGATGAGCTGGAGGTGGCGCAAAAGCTGTTTGTGGTACTGATCGCCAACAGCGCCTGCTCCATGCTGTTTAATGTGTTCCCCGGCGTGTTGGCGGCCCACGAGCGTTTTGTGCCCGCCCGGGTGATCAGCCTTGTCCGCATCATCGTACGGGTTGGGCTTGTGCTGATCGTGGTGACCACCGGCGGCGGCGCAGTACGGATCATGCTGGTGGACACAGCCCTCAACGTGGCCAGCATGGTGGCATCCGCCTTGTACGCCATGGTGACGCTTAAAGTGCGGATACGGTGGCGTGGTTTTGAAAGCACGCTCCTTAGGCAGATTTTCTCCTTTTCGATTTTTGTGTTCCTCAACATGGTGATGAACGAGGCCTACTGGCGGCTGGATAGGATCATCATGATGCGCGTGGCCTTTCCCCTGGTGATCGTTACGAGCACCGGCGGTAAGATGGCCGAATACCTGATGGAGTTTTCCAACGTGTTTTCCGGGCTGTTTTTGCCGCGGGCGGTTCAAATTGTGACACGGGGCGCGGACAAGGCGGAGCTTACCAGTTTGATGATCCGTGTAGGGCGGCTCCAGTTGATGGTGATTAGCCTGCTGGTGATCGGTTTTGCCGTGGTGGGGCGGCAATTTATGGAGCTGTGGGTGGGTTCCGTGCCCGCATTAAGCGGGCGGGTAAACGAGTGTTATGCCATTGCGCTCATGCTGATGCTGGCGCTGCTGGTGCCGCTGTTTCAAAGTTCGGGGATCAGCATCCTCCAGGCTCTCAACAAGCACGCGTTTCGTGCGGTGATGTTATTTTTTATCGCCATACTCAAAGCGGTGATGAGCGTCTTTTTGGCCATCGCCTACGGGCCTATCGGCGCGGCGGCGGGTACTGTCGTTTCGCTGATCATCGGCAATATCCTGATTAGCAATTGGTATTATCACTATAGGATCGGGCTCAACATCCCCTGCTTTTTTCGCGAAGGGCTCCGGGGCATATTGCCGGCACTGCTGCTGATCACCGGCATCAGTTGCCTTACGTTTTTTATGCCCCAGGATTCTTGGCGCAGCCTGCTGGCACGGATCGGTGTGATTTTCCCGGTATATGTGGGCGTGATGATCACGGTGGGTATGAATGCGTCGGAGCGCGCAATGCTGCGGGATGTTGTGGACGGTGTGTGGCGACGGTTTAAGAGGGGGAACGCCTGATGAAAACCCGGTGCGATGTGCGGGAATTTGCCTCCTGCACCGGTTGTGGGGCCTGCCGTGCGGTTTGTGCTTTTGATGCGTTGCGTATGGTATATGATGCCGAGGGTTTTGCCTATCCCCGCATCGATGGGGACCGGTGTACGGATTGTGGCGCGTGCCGGGCGGCCTGCCCGGTGGATCAAACAGAAGCCGCGCCTTGGCTGTTGAGTTATGCCGCCCGCAATACCAACGAGGACGTTCGTGGGGCCAGTTCTTCGGGCGGTGTGTTTACCCTGTTCGCCGAAGCTGTGCTGGGCCGGGGCGGGATCGTGTTTGGCGCGGCATTGTTTTTGGAAGAGGATGGGCCAGCGCTCCGCCATGTCGGCGTGGAAAACGCCACCGGGCTGGTGGCGCTGCGTGGCTCCAAGTACCTGCAAAGCGACCTGGGTGATGTTTTTTGTGAAGCCAAGGCTGCATTGGATGCCGGGCGTGAGGTGCTGTTTTCCGGCACGCCCTGCCAGGTGGCGGGGTTGTACGCTGTGCTCAAAGGGCCACAAGCCAACTTGCTTACTGTAGATTTGGTATGCCATGGTGTGCCCTCGCCTTTGGTGTTCTCTAAGTATGTGAGGCATCTAGAAGCCCAGCATGGGCAGCGGGTGCGTGCCCTATCCTTCCGGGACAAGCGGCGCGGTTGGAAGGATTTTTGCCTGGCCGCCACCTTTGCCGATGGCAGCGAGCATGTAGCCGGGCAAACCGAAGACATGTTTATGGTCGCCTTTTTGCGGAATTTCTGCCTGCGCCCCAGTTGCCACGTTTGCCCCTTTGCCGGTGAGAAGCGCCAGGCCGATCTATCCCTGGCCGATTTGTGGGGCGCGCACCGGCTGATGCCTGGAAAAGACGACGACCGGGGGCTTTCCTTGGTGTTGGCAAACAGCCAGGGCGGGAAACAAGCGTTAGAGGCAGTACAAGGCCAACTATGGCTTGAGCCGGTAGAGGCCGACGCTTTTATCCGGGAAAACCCAAGCATCCTGCACCCCACCCAAGGGCACCCGCGCCGAGCGGCGTTTATGCGCCACTTACAAAAGCGTGGCTTCAATGGATTAGAGAAGTATTTTTTGCCGCCCGGCCTTTTGCGGCGGGCGGCAAACAAGGTGTTGCGTATTCCGGGTGGGGTGCTGCGGCGGGTGAAGCGGCATCTCTGCAAACATTAGCCTGCCGCGGCCTCATCGTCATTGCTCGGCTCCAAACCCCACTCCCGCTTGATCGCCAGCCCCAGCACCGCCTCTTCGATCATATCCGTAACCAAAGCCATTTGGAGTTTTATCCCGGCATCCGCCAGCCGCCGCTCCACGTAGCGCAATTTCTCTTCGCCCCGTCCACCCCCCTGGTAAAGTTGCTCGGCGGCATACACCGCGGTTTGTATCAATTGTTTGGCCACCCGGCGCTTCTCCGCCGTGGTGCGGGCTTTGATCCACGGCACAGCCTGGGTGGTGATCCATGCCGCTAATAAAGACAGCATCGCCACGGCAACACCGGTCAAATCGATCATTGCGTATCACCTCCGAAGGCCAAGTAATCCACGCCGTTTTCCCCAATACAGCACCAGCCCGCATGATACAGCCCCGGCCGCACATTCCAGTGCACGTAGGCCCAGCCGTTTTCCACGCGCACCACATCCACGATGGCCCCAATGGGCATCTCCTTGATGCGCCTGCCCCGTGTATGGGGCTCCTCCCGCAGCAACAGCCCCGACGTGCGGGTGATCACCTGTGCCTGTCCAGGGGCAAGGGCAGAAACAGATTTCAACGCTCCATTCCCATACGCCACGCCCCTAAGCCACGCCGCGTGGGTCCAGGCATTTTGCAGCGTAGACGGATACACCCCGCCCCGGCTCAGGCTGGCATGCACCACGGCGCCGGGCCGCCCATCCGGGGTTTTGAGGCCATGGCCGTTGCCCACGTACACCCCGGCATGATCCATGGCGCCGGGTGTGCCGCCGGAACCGCCGGGGGGCTTATGATAATCGATGTAGAGTATCGTGCCGGGCACAAGCTTGCCCTGGGCCGAGGCTTCGGCCAGGGTGCCCGTCCAGGCCATGTTATTGCGCCACGCGTCGTTGCTGCTGCGCGGCACCTGTTGCCCGCCCAGTTCCTTCATGACCCATGCGATCAGGTTGATGCAATCGGTGCCCCTATCGCTGCGCCCGCCCAGCACATAGGGGATGGCCGGGGTACGCACCTTGCTTACGATTTGGTTTGCAAATGCTTGAGCCGGTATGATTTTTGTCATGGTGTCGTTGCTCCTTGTGCGATTTAGAACATATGTTCGCCACAAATAATAGGTTGTTTGGTTATGTGTGTCAAGGGTTTGATGCGCTCAAATACGTTCTTGCTTGCGCACCCGCATCCGCATCTGCGGCTCCTCCACCGAAGTGATATGCCTGTTATCCACCAACACAATCGCCCCATGCCGCGCGATCAGCCGCACGCTCTCTTCGCTGGCGGCCAGCACAATGCCCTCTATGGCGCGCCCATCGTTGGTAAAGATACGAACAGGCTGGCCTTCTAGGCAACAAAACAAATCGTATAGATCGCGATACATCTGAACCTCCCTCTTTCTGTACATCCTATTCCCCTTGGAGCGACGGGTGCATAGGATGTAAAAGGGTATCCATTCCGAAAGAAAGGGGAGGCCGAGCCATGCAGCGCCAGCGCTCCCATATTCTACATACTATGATAAAGCCAGACTGCCCCTCTGTCCGTTTGCCCTCGTGGACTGCGCCCGCCCCGTCGCTTTTTAGGCCCTTATCTTACGATGATAGCCTGGATGCCGATGGCCAGGGCCTGCTTTGTTATCAAAACCATTGGTATCTGAGGGATGCGGATGTAAAAGTGCGCAACGAGCTGCTCTGCGGTATCCCGATTGGCCTGAAGGGCAATACATTATGTTTGATCAACAAGGAGTTTCGTTATTTTATTCCGTTGAACAGGGTGGATTATATTCGTACGGCGGAGGGGTTGGAGAGTGGGTTTGGAGATGACTCAGAGTAAAACCAGTTACTATGCACAAAAGAGAAGATGTAGGGGCCGATGCCCTCATCGGCCCGCGATCTCTGATCAAATCGCGAAAGTGCGGGGCGATGAGGGCATCGCCCCCTACTAAATGAAACGTTTGGAATGAAACGTTTGCTTGTACATTTAGCCTTGCATTATTGCGTGGATATGCTACAATGTCCATGCGACCAAGTCCCTCCAAGTAACGCCGGAGGGTGAAAAGGGAAGCGGGTGTGATTCCCGCGCGGTCCCGCCGCTGTGAGTGCGCGCCGGTCTTCATTATGCCACTGAGAAAGTATCGAATCGATATTCTTGGGAAGGCGAAGGGCGGCAGGGGAAACCCAACGCATTAGCCAGAAGACCTGCTTGATCGCGCTGCACAAAACCCCACGGTGGATGGGGCGTGCGGATTTATTTGTCACGGCAAATACGGGCCGGGGCGCGCAGCAATGCCGTCCTGCCCGTTTTTTTGTGGTCAATAGTACTTTAGGAGGAGACACATATGCAAAAACATCACGGATTCATCTACAGGCTGTGTCTGCTGGCGCTGGTGGTTGTGGCTTTCTGCGCCTGGACGACCGTTGCATTGGCCACCGGCCTGGTAGACGGGTTGGGCCGCCAGGTGGTGATCGAACAGGCTCCGGAGCGCATCATCACCCTGCCCGTATGGGCCGCTGAAATGCTGCTGGAGATGGTGGGGTCGGAGCGTATCATCGCGGTATCGGCCTGGGGGGATGATCCGGCGGTCTCGCCAACATCGGAGTTGGCCGCCGCCGTGCCCGAGCGGGTGAGCAGCGACAACGCCGAGGGCATCCTGGCGCTGGCTCCCGACCTGGTGGTGCTGGATACTTTTTCGGCGGGTTTTGACGGCGGGCTGGTGCGCACCCTGGAGGAAGCCGGCCTCACCGTGCTGGTGATGGCGTCGCCCACGGATATCAACACCGTGATGTATGCCCTAACCATGCTGGGCGAAGCCACGGCTGCCCAGGAGCAGGCCGCCCAGATGGTAGCTGACATGCAAGGCGTGCTGGCCACCGTGGCGATCGGCCTATCGAAGGTGCCGCAGGGCGGTTTTAAGACCATGATGTTTTACGAGGGTTCCTTTGAACACGCCGACATGCTGTGCGCCTACGGCCCCGGCACTACCCTGGACGCGATTGCCCGGGCCGCCGGCCTCATCAACGTGTGTGATGCGCCCAATTTTAGCCCCGTGAGCAAAGAAAAAATCGTGGCCGAATGGAAGCCGGAAGTGCTCATCGTGCGTAGTTCCACGATGGATGAAAACTGGGTGATGAACGACGACGGCGGTATCGCCAACATCGCCGCCGTGCTGGCCGATCCCGTGCTGGCCGGCTTGCCCGCCGTACAAAATCAAATGGTGTTTGCTATCTCGGATAGATACCGGGATTCACAGTCCCACTACATCGTGCGGGCCGTGTACGAGCTGGCCAAGCTGCTCTATCCAATCGAGTGAGTAAACGTTACGTTTGGATATGGGCGGCGGGGGTCGCCACCTTGCCCCTATGTGTTTTGTTGTGTGTGGCGGTGGGCACTGTGCCCATTCCGGCCCTTACCGTGCTCCGCAGCCTGCTGAGCGGCTTGGGCTTGTATCCGGCGGAGTTGCTGGATGCGGGGCATCACACAACGATACTTTTTATTCGCCTGCCACGGGTGCTGGTGGGGGGATTTGCCGGAGCCGGGCTGGCCGTGGCAGGTGTGGTGATGCAGGGTGTGTTTCGTAATCCACTGGCCGAACCCGGCGTGCTGGGCGTATCCGCCGGGGGCAGTTTGGGCGCGCTGCTGGCGCTGACCACCGGGTTAGCGGCTTGGCTCCCCCTGCCGTTTTGGGCCTTTGCCGGTGCCATGCTAGCCATGACGCTGATACTGGGCGTGTCCATGCGCGCACACGGGGTCCAGGGTGCAAGCGGCTTGGTGCTCAGCGGCATGGCGGTGAGTGCGTTATTTTCGGCATTCACTTCGCTGGCGCTCACCCGTGCCAACGAGTTTCAGGTAGCAAACTACATCTTTTGGACCATGGGCGGCCTGGCCAACCGGCGCTGGGAGCACCTTGCTATGTTGGCTCCACCGTTGCTGCTGGCGCTGGCAGCCCTTTGGGCCCTGGCCCGGCGGTTGGATTTGCTCCTGCTGGGCGATGAGCAAGCCCGGGCATTGGGCGCGCATCCAGGCCGTACGCGGGTGCTGTTGGTGGCCTTGGCATCGCTATGCGCCGCTGCCGTGGTATCCGTTACCGGGCCTATCGGTTTTGTGGGGCTCATCGTGCCCCATATCCTGCGGTTGCTGCTGGGGCCTTCCCACCGGCGGCTGTTGATATGCAGCGCACTGGGCGGCGCGGTGTTTTTGATGCTCTGCGATTTGCTGGTGCGGGTGCTGGGCGCGGCCAGGGGCAACGAGTTGCCGGTGGGCATCGTTACGGCATTATTGGGCGCGCCCTTCTTTTTGACGCTGCTGGTCCGGCGGGGAGGGAGGGGAGTATCGTTATGAGCCTGATCGCCCGGAATGTACGTTATTCCGCCATCGGTCCCCAAGGCCGCGTCGAGATACTGCAGGGCGTGGATTTGAACGCCACAAAAGGCCAGCTGCTGGGCTTGTGCGGGCCCAACGGTGCGGGAAAATCCACGCTGCTGCGTGCCCTGGGCGGGCTGATCCCCGTCAACGGCGACATCAGCCTGCTGGGACAATCCCTGGGGTCCTACGGCGTGCGCCGCCTGGCCCGGCAGATCGCCTACATGCACCAAGATACGCAAGTCCCCTTTGGTTTTACTGCCCGGCAGATTGTGGCCATGGGCCGCCATCCCTACCGTGGGGCTTTTGGGGGTTTTTCCAGCGCGGATGAGGAGGCGGTGGATCAAGCGATGGCGCTGTCCGCCTGCGCGGAGCATGCACAAAAACAAATCACCCGGCTTTCCGGCGGTGAACGCCAGCGGGTGATGCTGGCCCGGGCGTTGGCCCAGGATACGCCTGCCCTTTTGTTGGACGAGCCTGCTTCCAGCCAGGATGTGCGCCTTGCGCACCAGGTGTTTGCGCTGGCGGCCCGGCTTGCTAGCCAGGGCAAATTGGTGATTGCGGTGGCCCACGATTTGCGCGTGGCTGCCGCTTATTGCCACCGGATTCTGCTGCTGGCCCAGGGCCAGGTGGTGGAGGTGGGTGCGCCGCGGCAGGCGCTTACGGAGGAGAATTTGGCGCGTGCGTTTGGGATTCGCGGGCGGGTGTTTGATAATCCGGCAGGGCAATGGGATTATTATTTGGAGGAGGGGTAAACGCATGTATATCAGCAAAGAAACAGCAGAAGAAACCGAAAGCCGTCTATTGAAAGTCATAGCCGAGGCTGAACTTGAAGTATTTGAAAAAAACTATGCTTTTGAAGAGTTTCCGTTACAAGATTTTTGCGCAAATGCAAAGGGGGATGCACTGGCATATGTTCGTGACAAAGAAGTTTGGAGCCAATTAATCCCTTCGGAGGATAAAGCAAAAGAGCTATTTACAGTAATCGGATTTCATTTTAAGCCTGGGTTTGATAATAGCGGGTTTGTGGGTTGGCTTGCAACACATCTGAAGCAGAAACTGGGCACAGGGGTTTTTGTTGTTTGCGGGCAAAACAGCAACAAAGGTGGCATTTTCGATTACTGGGGCAGCCCTGTTGAAATTGGCAATGCGTTTATAGAAGAAGTGCAGTCGTTGATTGCCAAAGGGAAGAATATTTGAGTGATTGGAATCGCCAAAAAGAAAACCCACCAACAACACGGTGGGTTTTCGCTGATAGCGGCGAACGGATTTGAACCGCTGACACTCCGGGTATGAACCGAATGCTCTAGCCAACTGAGCTACGCCGCCACGGGGAAAAAGAAAAATTGCGGGGGAGGGATTTGAACCCTCGACCTTTGGGTTATGAGCCCAACGAGCTGCCGGACTGCTCCACCCCGCGTCAACGCCGGATTAGCGGCGAAGAATATC
>WQXF01000042.1 GCA_009784985.1 Clostridia bacterium
CGGACAAAATCCTGTTTGCGTGCCATTATCCCTTTGTGGATTCTAAGGGCGCTTTTTTCGCAAAGCAATACCAACACCGCTCTTATGTACTGGCGCTAGAAAACGTGCCCGGTCTGGACGGTATGTACGTAGATGCGCAAGAGAAGGGGCTCTCCTTCCGTGCCCATGGCGATCTGTTGCTGCTGGGGGGCGGTGATCACCGCACCGGATGGCATGGCGGCGGTTATGCAGCGCTGCGGGACTTTGCAGCCTTGGCCTTCCCCGGCGCGCGGGAGCGCTACGCCTGGGCGGCCCAGGATTGTATGACTTTAGACGGCCTGCCCTACATCGGCGGTTATTCCCGCCGGGAACCCAACTGGTATGTGGCCACCGGCTTTGGCAAGTGGGGGATGAGCAACGCCATGGTAGCGGCGCTGCTGCTTCGGGGCTTGGTATTGGAACAGCCCCCGGATTGGGCCCCGGTATTTGCCCCAGCGCGGGGGCCTCAATTCTTGCCCTTGCTGGCCCAGGCGGGTGTGTCGGCCCTGGGCTTCTTGACCCCTACAACCCGCCGCTGCACCCACATGGGCTGCGGCTTGCGCCACAATCCCCAGGAGAACAGCTTCGATTGCCCGTGCCATGGGTCGCGCTTTTCCGAGTCTGGAACAGTGCTGGATGGGCCGGCCGCGAAGAGGAGGTGAGCTGATGGGAAAACCCCGCGACTATTTCGAGGGCTGGTATTTTAAGCATCAGTCCGCCACAGACACCGTGGCAATCATACCGGGCCGATCAAAAGACGCGGCCTTTGTGCAGGTGATCACCGATGGGGCCTCCTACAACGTGCTGTACGATCTTTCTCTCTACGAGCGGGAGCCTAGCGTGGTGCGGGTGGGCGGCAGCAGCTTTTCCCTCCGGCGGATCCGGCTGGACATTCAAGGCAAGGGTATCCAACTCAGCGGTGAGGTGGCCTATCGCCGCAGGACAATTCCCCAGGGCGACATCATGGGCCCTTTTCGTTTTCTGCCCATGGAATGCTGCCACGGGTTGTGCAGCCTGCACCATGAGTTGAGCGGTTCACTGATCCTCAATGACCGGGAGATCGACTTTGCCGGTGGCGCCGGCTATATCGAAAAGGACAGCGGCTACTCCTTTCCCAAGCGGTACGTTTGGGTGCAGAGCACGGATTTCCCCGTGAAGTGCTGCGTGACCCTAGCCGTGGCCGACATACCCTTGGCGGGCTTCCGATTTCTGGGCCTGCTGTGCGCCATATGGTACGATGGCGTGGAGTACCGCCTGGCTACCTACAACGGCGCCCGGGCGGTGGTGTGCACCCGCTATCACATCGTGCTGCAGCGAGGCAAACAACGGCTTGAGGTGAAAATACCCAAATCTTGTGCCAGCCTGCCCCTCCTCGCCCCCATGGAGGGCAGCATGCAACGAACCATTCGTGAGAGCCCGTCCTGCCCCGCCCGCTTTCGTTTTTTTGATAAAGGAAAACTGCTTTTTGATATGGAGAGCCCTCGGGCTAGCATGGAGTTTTGCGAATGAGAGCGCATCAGCCCATTGTGCTGTTTCCATCAGGCGAACACAATATGACGGGCTTGTCGCAAAAAAATAATATGTGCGATTTTGCATAAAAATACGCTTTTTGGGCATGTATATGCCATCTTTTTGTTCTGCGATGATCATAGTTACATGGGGTCTAATCCGCAAGGGTTTGTGTTTGGTTACCCTCCAAACAACTACAGATTGGCGCAACCGGTTTGCACAGTGGCCGATTCCTTCTTACATCAAAGGAGCCGAATTGCGCATGTTCAAAAATGAAAAAGCCCTTGATAATCCAGGATTTCTTTGCTATGATAAGGACATTCATTTGGACAAGATACTGTTTAGATTCTGCCGGGGAGCAGGAACGCTTCCCTATTTTTCTGTGCCTTTGGCGGGCATGTTGGAGGGGTGTCCTTTTGGCTGTCGAATACGATCCACGTGAGGCCTTTCGTGCGCGTATGTATGCAAGCGCAATGCCACCGGTAACCGTTAGGCCTATAGAACAGATGGCTGGAGGGTATTCCCGAATGGAATGGATCGATCACCGGGCGCTTTGGGATCAGGCTACCGCGTTGCTGCGTGAGGACATGCCCGACGTATCCTACAAAACTTGGATCGAACCTTCCACGCCCTTTGCGCTGGAAGCGGATACGTTGTACCTGGAAGTCGCTTCGGACTTTGTGCGCAATACCATCATGAGCCGGTATCAGGCGCTGATTGCCAATGCGGTGGGTGACCGGTCATCCCGGCGGCTGCATGTGGAATACCTTACCGCCCAGGAGCGGATCGACCGCTTTGGGCCCAGCGGCCTGCCGGGGGTTGGGCCCGCGATTCAAGCTAACGGCTCCGGAGGTTCCGGGATGCTTAACCCGCGCTATACATTCGATACCTTTGTGGTAGGCAATGCCAACCGCTTTGCTAAGGCCGCCTCGGTGGCGGTGGCCGAAGCCCCCGGCAATGCTTATAATCCCCTGTTTATATACGGTGGCGTGGGCCTGGGCAAAACCCACCTGATGCACGCCATCGGCCACGAGGTAGCCAAACGCAACCCCGGCCAGCGCCAGCTCTACGTCACTTCCGAGAATTTTACCAACGAGCTGATCACCGCCATCCAAACCAATAAAACCATCGAGTTCCGCGACCGTTACCGCAACCTGGATCTGCTGATGATTGACGACATCCAGTTTATTGCCACCAAAGAGCGTACGCAAGAGGAGTTTTTTCACACCTTTAACACGCTCCATGCCGCGGGTAAGCAGATCATCATTACCTCGGATAAACCGCCCAAGGAGATCGCCCGCCTGGAGGAGCGTCTTTGCTCCCGTTTTGAATGGGGGCTGATCGCCGACATACAGCGGCCCGATTTAGAGACCCGCATCGCCATCCTGCGCCAAAAGAAGACTCAAGTCGAACAAACCGAAGGCATCGATATAAACGACGATGTGCTGGACACCATCGCCAACATGGTGGAATCCAACATACGGGAGTTGGAGGGTTCCCTGGCCCGCATCGTGGCCTACGCCGCGCTGGAAAACCGCCCGGTGACAGCCGAGCTGGCCTCCGAGGCGCTGGCTCCTATCCGCGCCGAACCCCGCCGTGTTACCAGCGAAATGATACAAAACGCTGTGGCGGCCTACTACGGCATCGAAGTGGCCGAACTAAAGGGCCAGAAGCGCAACCGCGAGATCATGCTGCCCCGGCAGGTGGCCATGTACCTGATCCGCGAGATGATCGATCTTTCCTATCCCCTGATCGGCCATGCCTTTGGCGGCCGCGACCACACCACCGTGATGCATTCCTGCACAAAGATTGGCGATATGGTACGCTCCAAGGGCAAAGTTGCTCAGGAGATGGACGATGTGCGCAAGAGCCTGCAAAGCAGGAATTAGGCACACGCCCTGGCTTAATTCCACGCCTGCGTGTATTTTAATGGCAAATTGTTCTTCCCAACGCATTCCTCAATCTTACGTGTCGCTTTATGAGCAAAATAGCCGGTTTCATCGCTATCAGCCTTTTTTGCTACCCGCGCCTGCTTTTCGCTAAAGAGGTATTCGATCTCGCCGAATGCATTTTCACCGTTCGGATGGTAAAGATAAACAACCTTGTTTCCATTCATTTCTTTTAGCACAAGCTCATTCATTTGATCCCCTCCTTCAAATCAAGCGCCCTGTTGTTTATGCGCCTCATGGTAGGGCAAACCCTCCTCGTGCATGAGAGTGTATTCTACAAGTTCATGATGCAGCAATACCAAGTCCATCTCGAGAATGTTTTTACCTTCAACCAGCCTCTGCCAAGATACAGCCATAACATAGTCTGCCTCAAAGCGTTCCGGCTCCAGTCCGCCCAAATCGTAAGAGTTCATAAAAACATGTTCTTTTATTCTGCGGACATCTTCTATAGAAAAACCCGTGTTATTCGAGATGGCTTGAATATCGCTTGTGCGCTTTCGTATCTCTTCGTAGTACAAGGCCGCGTGCTTATCCATTCGATCCCTGTCGCTGCGTGGTATTGCACCCGAAGCACCAGTGTAGAGTATACCACCACCGCCTATCCCCATTATACCAACAACCCCTCCCGCACCGTCAACCCAAAATGCGTGGCGATCTGCCGCAGGTTATCATCGGTAAGGTGCTGCAAGCGCGGCAGGTGCGCGATGGAGAGGTAGAGTTGGGCGTGCTTTTCGGCGGTCTCTACCAGGCCGAAGGTTTCGTCTATGGTGCTGCCCGCGCCCCACACCCCGTGGTGGGGCCATACCACCAGCCGGGAATCCCGCATTTTGGTGGCCGTGGCCTCGGCAGCCTGGTTGGTGCCGCCCACCATCCAGGGCATCACGCCCACGCCATCCGGGAATACCTGGATGCACTCGGTGTTGAGTTGCCACAGGCTACGGGTAAAGGAGCGGCCGTCCAGGGGATGCACAAAAGTCATGGCCAGCAAACCCGGCGAATGGGTATGCAGCACCACACGATGCCCTGGATCCAACTGAAGCCGCGCCAGGTGGCACATCAGGTGGGGGAGCGTTTCGCTGGTGGGCGCACCGTTGGGCTCGTAGCCCCACAGCACCTGCAAGCTGCATCCGTCGGGGGACACACGAAGGATGCCGCAATTGCCCTGGGGATCGTGGAGCATGTTGCGGAAATAACACCCTGTGCCTGTCACCAAAAAGAAACGCCCGGCCAGCGCTTGCACATTCAAACGGATGGGCAGCGTACGCAGAACTTGCTTTGTATCCAAGTAGGGCGCGATTTGCCCTTCGTCCAGCATCACGCTTAAGTTGCCGCCGTTGCGCTCGGCCCAGCCCAGCCGGTACATGTGATCCAATATGCGGCAAAACTCCAACAAAAAAGGGGCCTGTAGCATGTTTTGCATCGATATACCTCTTTACTCTAATTTTGTGCCCAATCGTACGGTACGCAGCCCGTAATGGGCGGCCACCGCTTCGTTGCCCCAATGGGCCGGGTCGCCCATAAAGGGCAGGTAACCCACCGCTGGCGGCGTGTACCCGATGGGCTCCACGACCATATCCGAGTCAGGCTCGGCGGCGGCCAGCGTATCAAATCGTTGGAGTATTTCCCGCCGGTATTCCGACACCCTGCCCCCGGCCAGATCGCGGGTCAGTGAGATGTAGGAATATGGCAGGGCGCTCAGCAGGGCCACCGCAAGCAACACGGCGGCCAGTCCCATACATGCTGGTTTTGCGCCCCTAGGCAAGGGCAGCGGGCGATGCCGTGCCAGTGCGCCCAAACAGTAAGCGGCGCAAAAGGGTACCGCCAGTACGCAATAAAAGAAGTAGAGGTTCACAATGCGTGCGGGCCCGGTGTTTCCAGCGGCGTATATGTGCGGAATTACCATGGCGCACAAACCAAGAAACGCAAGGGCTACCACCGGCAGAGGGCGGCGGAATCCAAAGGGGCTGCCCTGCAACGCCTTGTACAGCCAGGGCGCGGCCAGGACGCATAGGGCCATGAGTGGGGTGCGCATCATAAAACGCCACATAAACCTGGCAGCCCCTTGCACCGATTGAAGAGCGGCGTGCAACAACCAAGGCTCATGCCGGACGAAGGGGGCTTCAATGCCCATTCGCACCACGTTGCCCGGGGCTGATGCGCTGATCGCCAGCCCAACGCCTATCAGTGCGGCGCCCGTCAGCAACAGAAGGGCGTTGCGCCGCTGTGTAGGCCACCGTACAGCGCCCAGCAGCGTTAGCGAATACAGGGCCAGCATGGCGGTCACATAATTGTGCAGCCCAAGCACCGCGCAGATTGCCCACAGCAACCCGCACATCCACCAACCCTTGCGGACACTCACCTCAGGCAGGCGCAATGCCAGCGTCATGGCCAGCATCCAGGCGGCGTGAGCCATGGTGTAAAGCCAGGAGCTGCTGAACCAATACAGCCCTTCCAACAAATCAGGTATCCAGAGCAAGCTGAGCATCGCCAGCACATAAAACACCCCTGTGGACTTTGCCTTATCCAGCCCGATTCGTATGCCCACGGTGCGAACCAGCGCCCACAGCGCGCCCAAAAAAGCCGCCAACAGCACCCAGGCGTGCACGCCGTAAACCGTTACCGGTACCAGCGCCGGGCCAAGGGCCAGCATTAGCACGCCGGTAAAGGTGCCCTGCCAGTGTTGGTACACATGCTCGGCGTAACGCCAGGCGGTTACCAGCACGTGGGGCAATGACCGCATCTGCACCCAGGAGCGGTGGGTACGGGTGGTGAACACAAAGTCGTCGGCCGCTGGAAACGCGCCCCATGCGCCTGCCAGCAGGGGAATCATGCACAGCGCCAGGCCCGCGCCCAACAACCAGAGCAGCCAGCGGCCTTTTGCGGCGCTCATCCGATCACCTCATCTCTTTTTGTTTCTTTTATCTAATATTGACCAAGGAGCTGACGACATGGGCATCCAAATATGGAAGGGAAAGGGATTTGACAGCCAAAAGGCCATACGTTACTTTCAAGAGAGGAAGATTCCGGTGCAATGCATCGATCTGTTACGTTTTGGCATCAGCCGGCGTGAGTTGGAAAGCGTGCGCGCCCAGGTAGGGTTCGATAAACTGATCGACCGGGAGAGCCCTGCCTTTGCTGCTTCCGCGGTGCGTTTTTCGGATCGGGAGGAGTTGCTTTTCCAGGCCCTGCTGGACAATCCGCGCCTGCTCCGTGCGCCCATCGTACGTTACGGCAAGCTGGCCACGGTGGGGTATCAGCCTGATGTGTGGGGCGGCTGGGCGCTTTAAAATGCCGGATGGGCCGCGCACCACTCGTCGCGCAGCGCGCCCATCAGGTTCAGGTCCACGTATTTGCCGTGGGCAAAGTGGCACTTTCGGCGGCAGCCTTCGTGCACAAAACCGGCCTTTTCGTAGCAGCGGATGGCCGCGGCATTGTCGGCGTCAACCCACAGTTCGATGCGCTGCAGATTGGCATGGCGGAAGGCAAAATCCAGCATCAGCGTAATGGCTTCGGCGCCAATGCCCTGGCCATGCCATTGGGGATTGCCGATCACGATGCCCAGCTCGGCGCAGCGGTCGATGGTATTGAGGCCGAATAAATCGACTTGGCCGATATACGCGCCGGTCTGCCGGTCGGCGATGACAAAGTTGTAGTCTAAATTCTGCCCGCTCAGCACCCGCTCCAAAAAGGATTCGGTCATGGGCAGGGTTTGTGCGGGCAAAAAGACATGGGATAGATAATGGGTCACGCTGCCGTCGTTGACCCATTTGCGCATCTCTTCCAAGTCTTCGCGACGGTATTCGCGCAGCATGATTCTTTCACCGATTCTGTGGCCCATGTCCCTTCTCCTCTTGAATAGATATTGGGGGATTTTCGGTATTGTATCACGGAAAACCGGCGTTGACAAGATAGCGCGCTCATGCGATAATAACACACATGCTCCCGTAGCTCAGCAGGATAGAGCGTCCGCCTCCTAAGCGGAAGGTCATGAGTTCGAATCTCGTCGGGAGTGTTTAAAAACAGCCTTGTACCACAATGGGTGCAGGGCTGTTTTTTCTATTATGGACAACTCATTTTTTATTAGAAAGCGGTATCAACCGCCACTTCCGTTTCGTCCATCTCCGGCGGCTCGCCGACGTAGGCATACACAATGGCCGTAGCCCAGCTAAAGTACGCGTTGGAGAAATACCGCTGCAAATCCGAGCGGAAGAAATCAAAATACACACTGGAGAACAATGGAACCATGGGCTGCAGCTCGGTGAAACGATCTTGGAAGGCCAGCCAGCGCTCTACGTAGGTGTCGCTGTCCCGCACCGGGGTCTGGCGCATCGCCAAGGCCAGGTTCATGAGTTCCTCGTCTTGCAGGCCGGTCTTGTTGGATTCGCCCTGGAACCCTTCCTCCGTATGGAAGGCATGGTATGGATCAAATGCCAGGTTGAAGTTGGTGCCCAGGCTGAATAGATGGTACTCGCGATCAGACTGCCGGTAGTAGCGGGCCAGCAGCTCATCAAAGGGCAGCCTTACGATTTCCACTTCGATGCCGATGGCCTTCAAATTCGTGCCCATGGTCTGCTCCAGTATGTCCGATAGCGTGGTTTCTTGAGGCAGTACCCATTTGAGCAACAGCTTTTCTAGCGCACCGTTCTCACTTTCACGGTAGCGGGGGCCACCGATTTCTCGGTCATATGGTTGGCCCGCTTGGTTGAGCACCCAGCCGTCCTCGGCCAGTAGCCGCACTGCCGCTTCCAGGTCGGGCCCCGTTTGGTATTTCTGCAATGCTTCCAGGTTCTCTTGGGCCATCCACTGGCCCATGCCGTAATAACCGTACACCGGCATGGCGTAGTCCTGGGCAAAGGCCGTGCCCACTTCATCACGATTTACACAAAGTGAGATGGCCCTGCGTACGTTCACCGACTGGGTCGGCCCCTGCTCACAGGCAAAGGAAATGAAGGTCATGCCGGTGCGCAGGTAATTCACCATGCCCAGCTCCCCATCCCTCACGCGGCCGGTTCCGTCCTCGATCACCCACCCATCGGACACCTTGTTGACCAAATCCAACCTGCCCGCTTCGATGTCGTCCAGGGCGGTTTGGGGATTGGCGTACACCACGATGATCTCGTCGATCTGGGGCGCCACGCCTTCGAAGTTGCCTGCGTAATAGGGGTTTTTTGTGAATTGGGCCATCTGCTCCTCTGCATCGAAGGATTCCAGGAGGTACGGGCCCGCCGCGATGGATGGGTTGTACACATAGCCGGTCTCCTCGTCCAGAATCGTGGCGCGCAGCAACTCTTCACTGAAGGGCCCGTCGATGTACGCGCCCCATCCGGCGTCCTTTACCTGGCAGCCAGGCGCGAGTACACCGATGGGATAGGGTGTGACGTTGAGCAGCACGATCTCGTAAAAGTAGGGCAAATAGCGCCCGTCAATCGTCAAATCCAGGGTAAGATCGTCGATCACCCGCACGCCCGCAAAGGGCGCGCCTTCTTCACGGAACGCGTCGTAACCCAGCAGCCAGCTCATCTCCGTGGGCGCGCCGCCCAGGGCGGCAAACTGCGCCGAGGACAGCAGCAGCGCGGAAAACGCGTAATCCCAAGCGGTGATGGGTGAGCCGTTGTTGTAAGCCAGGCCTTGGTTGAACTCGATCCGGTAGCGTTTATTGCCCTCCTCTGTGAACGCGTCCAACTGCCGGATCACGGTGGTGTCGATCTCGTAGTCGCCGCTGGCCTCCCAGGAGATCGTGTTGTACCCATGGATCAGCTCCCGCAGATCAACGTCCGCCGAGTTGATGCCCCACTTGTTCGTGAAAAAGAAGCCGCTCATCCTGGTGGTTACGCCCACGGCGAGGGACATGGGTTCCATGATTTCCTCCGCCAGTACCGGGAAAATACCGCCGAGGGTCAAGATCAGCGCGACAGCGATTGCCAAGGTTTTTTTCATGATACGAGCCTCCTACATTGCATTGTATATACAAATCAAACGTAGGGGCGGATTCCATATCCGCCCGAATTCGGGGGGCGGGCGAAAATGGATTTCGCCCCTACGGTGTTTCCCGCGAATGTCATTGCGAGGAGCGATGCGACGAAGCAATCCAGTTGCATCTGGATTGCTTCGCTACGCTCGCAATGACGGGGGCCACTAATCCACGGTATCGCCAAAGTTGGATACCGCGCCGCCAGCCAGCGGAACCGCGTCGTCCACCATCCAGGTGCCGTCACCGCGCGGGGCGCGGTCGTACTGTGCGAACACATACGTGTTGCGCGTTACGTTGGTGTAGATGCCCGCCCAGCCAATGAACGTATGCCGCGCGCGCTCCGGGTCGGCGGGCGGCGTTGCGCTGCCGCCGTAGGGCACCCGCTCGTGCTTCAGCACGGTGCCGTTCCAATCCACGAAGATCACGCTGAGGGCAGACCTCTCCGCCGCCGGAGCGAAGTTGGCGAAGAAAGTTGTCCCGTCTCTCCATAGCTCGTGATCGGCCTTTCTAGGCCGGAAAGTGATACCCGTGCCCACCACATTGCCCTGGGCGTCCGTCCAATTCACGAACACGTAGCCTGGAGCCGGTGTGGCTGTTGACCTGACCGGTTCGCCGGTCACCGGGTTCACCCGGGATGCCGAGGGATAGACTGAGCCGCCCTCCCGAGCCACGTAGTAGATCGTTACATGATCCATCTCCCGGAAGTTGGCGGTGTAGGTGGCCTCCACGTTCTCGCCCGCTACTTTGTCCGGCACAAAGGTTCTGTTCGTGCCCACCACACGGCCTTGGCTGTCCGTCCAGTTCACGAACAGGAAACCGGGCTGCGGGGTGGCCGTAGAGCCCTGGGCCGTGTCCAGCGTCTTGTGAATCGTCTCGCTGCCGGGCGAAGTCGAACCCATGGCGGGATCATTGGCCCTGTAACGGATCGTCACATGGGTGGAAGTCCACTGGGCATACAGGTTGAGCGTGCCATCCGTATCGATCACGCTTACATCGGGTACGTACTCATCGCCCCCCGTCCGTGCCGTAAACCAGCCGATAAATTCGTGCTGTTCGCGGGCCGGATCAGCAAAGGCTGAAAGGGCATCACCGTACAGTTTGCCCGCGTTGGCCGCTTCGCCTGTGGCATACCGCGTGGTATCCGTGGCACTGTGATTGTTGAAGAAACGCACCTCGATCTGCTTGAGCGACCACTGGGCGTACAGCTCCAGGGGGCCCTCTGTGTCGATTACGCTGGCGCCGGGGATGTACTCGGTGCCGCCCGTCCGCTCCGTGAACCAGCCGTCAAAGTCATAACCCGTGCGCGTGGGCGGCGTAAAGGGCGATAACGTTTCGCCGAACTTTTTGCCCGTGTTGGCATTTTCGCCGGTGGCATAGCGCGAGGTATCCGTCACATCATGGTTGTTAAAGAAGCGTACTTCTACTTCCTTGGCGTTCCAAGTCCCCGTAAAGGTCACGGCATTGTCCGGCATGGTGAAGTCGCCGCTGGTTACACTTGTGCCGGTCGGCGTCCAGCCGCTGAAGGTGTAGCCGGTTAGATTGCCGGGCTGCCACACCGTCTTGGTTGTGCCAAAGGACACGTTCTCTGTTGCGGACACGGTAGGCGCGCCTGCTGGGGCGTTGGTGTATTGGTAGGTAAGGTTGTGGCTGTTGAGCGTCCACTGTGCGTACAGATTCAGCGGGCCTTCGGTGTCGATCACGCTGGCGCCGGGAATGTACTCGGTTCCCTCCGCCCGCTCAGTAAACCAGCCGCTGAAGGTGTAGCCGGTGCGCTGGGGCTCGGTGAAGTCTGCCAGGGTTTCGCCAAACTTTTTGCCCGCATTGGCGGTTTCGCCGGTTGTGTAGCGCGAGGTATCTGTGGCGTCATGGTTGTTAAAGAAGAAGATCGCCACATCTTTTGCTATCCAACTGCCGGTGAATGTCACGCTGCTGTTGGGCATGTTAAAGTTCCCGCTGCCGTCCACAACCACATCGTTTGTATCCCAGCCGCTGAAGCTGTAGCCGTACAGCGTGGGGGATTGGGCCACAGCCTTGGCCGCGCCGAAGGGAACGTCTTCTTCTCCGGTGGGAAGCACCGCGTCCGCGCCTGTCGGCACCGTGCCGGTATAGCCGTAGACGATGTCGTTGGTGTTGGATATCCAGCCCGCGTACAGGGTCATGCTGCCCTCGTGTTGATCCACGGTGTCGGCGTCAAACACCCAGGCTGTGCCCGGCTCCTTTGCGGCGGCAGCGCCCAAGGACGTGTACCAGCCCGCAAAAGTGTAGCCGGTGCGGGTGGGGTCGCCGGGATTGACGTAGGCCGGGGTTCCGGTTGCGCTCTCGCCGATCTTTCCGTACGCGGGTGCGACCGTGCTGCCTGTGGCCGGGGTGAACGGGCTTGCCGGATGCTCGGTTGAGCCGTTGGTGTCATAGGTGATGGCGATGGTATTGCGCGTCCATTGGGCGTAGAGATTGAGCGCGCCGACCGTGTCAATCGTATCGGTGGCGAAGTTCCATTCGGTGCCGCCGCTCCGGGCGCTGAACCAGCCTGCGAACGTATAGCCCGTGCGCTCGGGATCGGCGAAGGTGCTCAGCGTATCGCCGAATTGTTTGCTTGCGTTGGCGGTCTCGCCCACATCATAGCGTGTGTTGTCCGTATCGTTATGATTGTTGAAGAAGTTGACGGTTACAGCGTCGGCTGTCCACTGGGCATACAGATTCAGCGTGCCTTCAACAGAGATGGTGTCGCTGGCAAAGTTCCACTCGGTACCGCCGCTCCGGGCGCTGAACCAGCCCACGAAGGTATAGCCGGTACGGGTGGGATCGGTGAAGGTAGTGAGCGTATCGCCGAACTTCTTGCCGGTGTTGGCGTTATTGCCGGTGGCGTATTGGGTGTCATCGGTGGTCGAATGATTGTTGTAGAAGTTGACGGCTACGTCTTTGGCTGTCCACTGGGCGTAGAGGTTCAGCGGGCCTTCAACAGCGATGGTGTCGGTGGCGAAGTTCCACTCGGTACCGCCGCTGCGGGCGGTGAACCAGCCCGCGAAGGTATAGCCGGTACGGGTGGGATCGGTGAAGGTAGTGAGCGTATCACCGAATTTTTTGCCGGTGTTGGCGCTGTTGCCGGTGGCGTATTGGGTATCGTCCGTGTCGGCGTGATTGTTGTAGAAGTTCACCGTTACCGGGTCGGCTGTCCACTGGGCGAACAGATCAAGGGTGCCCTCGGTGGCAATCACATCGCTGCCGAAATCCCATGCTGTGCCGTCCGTGCGCGCGGTATACCAGCCCGCAAAGGTGTAGCCGGTGCGCGTGGGATCAATGAAGCTATCCAGCTTGTCGCCGAACTTTTTGTCCGCGTTGGCGTCTTCGCCGATGGCGTAGCGGGTGTTGTCGGCGGCGTCATGGTTGTTAAAGAATCGCACCGTGGCGGCGTCGGCTGTCCATTGGGCGTAGAGGTTGAGGGCGCCTTCGGTGGCGATGGTGTCGGTGGCGAAGCTCCACTCTGTGCCGCTGCTCCGCTCGGTGTACCAGCCCGCGAAGGTGTAGCCGGTGCGCGAGGGATCGGCGAAAGTGCTTAGCGTATCGCTGAACTTTTTGCCGGTGTTGGCGTTGTTGCCGGTGGCGTATTGGGTATCGTCGGTGGCGCTGTGATTGTTGTAGAAATTCACCGTTACGTCTTTGGCCGTCCACTGGGCATAGAGGTTTAGCGTGCCTTCAACGGCGATGGTATCGTCGGTAAAGTCCCACGCCGTGCCGCCGCTCCGGGCAGTGAACCAGCCTGCGAAGGTGTAGCCGGTACGCTCGGGGTTGGTGAAGGTGGTGAGCGTATCGCCGAATTTCTTGCTTGTGTTGGCGTTGTTGCCCGCGGCGTATTGGGTGTCATCGGTGGCGCTGTGGTTGTTGTAGAAGTTGACGATTACGTCTTTGGCTGTCCACATCGCCGTCATCACAACCGAATCACCGGGCATGGTGTAGTAGTTTGCGGCCTCATCCTCCAGGCCGTTGAAGGGCTGGTGGTAGGGTGCGGCGGCGCATATCTCGCAGCTAAGCACATCGCACTTCCAGCCGATAAAGGTGTAGCCGGTGGCGGTGGGCGCGGCGGCAAGCTCCACGTCGGCGCCCGCAAGCTGATCGGTGATCAGCGGCTCGGGCATGCCGGATACGCTGGCGGGCACACCCTTGGCATAGATCAGCACAAGGCGCTTCACCAGGCCCGCGTTGGTTCTTTCTTGGTAGTTGGCATCCCGATCGGCAAGCAGGGTGATCACGGGGCTAAAGCCGTCCGCATCCACATGGGAGGCAAAGGGATTTGTCGTTTCGCCCGTGTTGGCAAAGCTGTAGTTCGCCAGGGAACCTTCGAGCACCACCTGGGTCACGTACTCGCCCGCCAACAGGCCGGTGAATCTGTAGAAACCGTTGGCATCGGTGATGGCGGTGTCCAGCACGGTGTCCAGGTCATCGGCGGCAAACAGCCGCACGGTGGCTCCCGCTACCTTTGCGTCGCCTCCGGCCGGATCATACCGGTGGTTGCCGTTGTTGTCCAGGAACACATAGCCGCCCTGCACCGCACCCCTTTGGGGCGTAAATACCGCCAGGCCGGTGAATACGTTGTTGCGCTCCATGCCGGTGGTGCCGTCGGTATAGCTGATATTGCCCGCGATGTAGGAGCGGTCGCCCTCGGGCACATCGGCAAAGTCGTCCACCATACGCATGGGCAGGCGCACGGTTACGCCGTGGCCCGCCGGAACCTGGGGCAGGCTCACCTTTACGTGGGTTACCGCGCCCCAATCGCCGGGGGTGGCGGTGTAGGTGGCTCCGCCGTTGGTGCTGTAGGTGATGGTGTAGGGGATGGCGTCCCCGCTATCGGTTTGGGCATCTTCCACTGTAACCCCGGCCCGCAGCGCCATTAGGAAATCCGGCGCGGCCATGCCGGTGCTGTGCTGCACGTTGCCTTCGACGCTGGGGATTTGCAAGATGGCCTCGGCGCTAAGCAGCGGGCCTACGGGGGCGGCGGAAATGGTCACAAATCCGTCTAGGTTACTGGCCTGGGCTTCGCGGAAAGCTTGTGTGCCCGCGGCCATGTTGCCGTTTGCGCCGGGGAATACGCGCATGCCGGATTCCGAGGCGGCGGTAACGGTAATGGGAGCGTTGGCGATCATGGCCATCTGCCTGCCGGGGAAGTTCTCCGCCGTGCGGGCCTGGGATTCAGTCACCCATGCCCGGGCTTCCGCTACGGGCGCGTTGGACGAGCCGATGTCAAAAGACCACATTGCGTAGGTATAGGGCGGAAACTGTGTGGCATACGCTTTGTCCATGGTATCGGTAAAGTCGCGGAAGCCATTGCCGGCACGGAAAGAAGCTGCCAGAGGGGCGTCGCTGGGATCGGCCAGCAAAAAGTTGAGGCCAAGCTTGGCGTTTGGTTTGATGAACAAATTGAATGCATAGTTTCGGCCGCCGGTGAGCGCCGCTTCTTCCTTGATGACCATGTAGGTTGTGCCGTTGATGGTTTCCCAGCGGATCATCTCGGCCCGCAGGTGCTGCGGGTTGGCGGCTAGGCCGGCATACACATAGTCCGCGTTGAATTCCATCCACAGTTCCGAATTGCGCATCACCTTGTGGTCTGCGAACGTACCGGCGTTTAAGCCCGCGCGGGAGTTGAGCGTAACGGTGACCGTGCTGCCCTGGGCGGCGGCATTCTGATTGGTGACGGACGAGAAGATTGCGGCGTCAACGGCGCCGCCGGCGTTAAACAAGTGGATGCTGCGGGGCAAATCGGTGGCAAAGCCTACATCGGTTACTTCCAGCCCGGAATCTGTGTGGAAGTGCTTGTCCGCCACGCCATCGGCGGAGAATGTGCAGTTAAACGGATACAGTTGCTCCGTCCAGTCAGGCACGGTTTCCCCGTCGCTGGGGAAGGTGCGGTCGGTACGGGAGGCAAAGGTAAACATGCCGCCTTGGTTGGCTCCGCCAGGGACCGATATCAAGTAAGGCCATCTCCGCCTATAAAGGTTCCCTATTGCCTTAAAGCGTTCGGCTTTGAATGTAAGGCTGGTAAGGGAGTCGCCGTCCTCCATGGGCAAATTGAACCAGGTGCCGACGTCCGTGGGCAACACGCGTATGTCCATATCCGCCGCGCCGTTGGAGGCCACATTGCTGGCGCGGGGCTGGGGGTGGTTCAACGTGGTGTATTCAAAGTACCCGTTTTCAAACAATACGCCGCCATTGGCGGTCACCTGCCAAATCATTTCCAGCGGGCGGGCGCTGGCTTCGTCATGGGCGATTTGGATGGACACATTTTCATACACCATCCACTTGGCAGTTTCGGCTACATAGGTGCTGGGCAATCCGCCCGCGTATGTAAAGGTTGGGTAAGCGAACAGGAGCCGGGCGACAGGGGCGTATACAACCTGCTGCAACGCGTAGGGCACCCCGGTAAGATTGGGATATGCCCTAAAGGAGGGCGCCAGGGCAAACGCGGGCCTTAAGTTGTTGTTGGCAGTGTTGTAGTCCACCGCGCCGCCGCGTACCTGGCCGATCAGCAGATCCACCGGGCCGCGCAAGAACACGGGGATCTCGGTTTTGTGCTGGATGGGGTGGGCAGTGCAGTCCGGCATGGAGACGGTAAGGGTGCTGCGGTACGTGCCGGGATCGTTGATGTTGGTTTCCAGCCCCTCGTCGGTGCGGACGTCCAAGTAAAACTGAAAATGGTTGTTCCTGTTAAGGAGATACAGCCCATCGGGCAGGAAAAACTCAATTTCGGTGATATGCCCGCCATCCTGCACTTGGGGGAAAGCATAGGTGCGGGTCTCCGGGTCGTAGGTGGTGTCGGCGGCGGTTTGGGGCGCGCCCCCGCCCTCGGGCACATAGGTGTAGGCAATCTGCAGGCGCGGGTACAGCGGAATGCCGGGTTCGTACGTGTCGCCGATGGATGATGCCGTCTGGAAGCGGATGGCTCTGATGTGGTAGTGATCGCCAATCTCCCACAGCATCCTTTCCCCTATATGCTTTTCGTGGATGGTGGAGGCGTTGGTTTTGGTGCCGATCTGCAGGAACTGGCCTACCACGCCGGTATCGCCCTCAAAGCCCTGCTGCAAGTCAAAACCACTATGGGAACCGCCTGCCACCACGAAGGGCAGGCCGTCGTCATTTAGGGTGTAGTTCCTGGTGTTAATGGTCATGGGCATAACCTGCGTGTGGGTGCCGAAGCGGGTTTGCCAGGTAGCCGTTACTTGAATGGGCCAGCTACCGTTTAGCGGCGGCGGGGCGTTTCGGTATTCCAACCACAGGGGCACGCCAAATACCACCACCCCCGCATCAAATCTGGTGTTGCCCGGGCCGCCGTATATGTGCAAGCCCTGGGTATTGTAACCGCCCTCCCACCGATCCGGCAGCGGCGAGTACATTTTATTCCTTCCTGCCGTAAGCTGGCTGGCGCCTCCTAGCGCGTTAAACCCACCCTCGTTTACCTGGGGGAACAAAATGCTTTGCTCGTTCAGCTTGTATTGATCGTAGGGGGCCTTGATCACAAAGTCGGCGGGGATGTCGTACTGCACGCTTAAGTTCCAGTACGGATCGTGGACAACCACGTTGCTCAGCTGAAACTCGTTTTGAAAAGAGAATCTTTGCATGCGGTCGATTTTGCCCACAAACCCGTCGCCTGTCACCTGCACGGTGGACATTTCGGTTATGCTGGGCCTGTTGGCTTCACCGCTATACACGTCCCTGGCCACATAGGGCGCGCCTTCAAATATATTCTCGTACTGGTAGGCCCTTGGCGTCAGGGCTGTTTGCGCGGTGGCCAGCTCGGTTGTCCCCTGCCGCATGGAGGCGGTGAACACAATGCGGTAGTCCGCCTGCGCCGGGTCCTGGCTGTTGGCAATAGCCGCCTTGCCCCTGGCCACGATCTCGTTGCCCACGGCTTGGGCCACGGTTCCCTGGGCGTTGGGTGTGATGGGAATCTCTATCGACGCCGAAACACCGCCCCCAACATCGTTTGGGAAGGTGAGCGTGGCGGTGCGGGCGCCCGCGTTTACGCTCAGCGAATACCCCTCAGGCAATGCCGTGGTGCCAAACGCAAACCCCACCGGGGCTTGCAGCACCACCGTGCGAGCGGCGCCCGTACCGGTGGTGAGGGGCGAAATGAACACCTGCATGCGCATGTTAAACACATTCACGTAATCCCAATCGCCGGTGTTCACCGGCACATTGGTAGTGCTCTCTATCAACGTAAGGACGACCTCTTGCGATAAATCACCCCCGGCGGGGGCAAATAAATCCAACAGGCTGATAGGTTCGCTAAAAATGGGTTCCCCTTCGGACGCCAGCGCAACAGGCGCGGGCACGAGGGAAGCCAGCATGATAACGGTTAGTGTTGCCGCAAAAGCACGCTTGATGTAGTGTTTCAATTAGATGTACCTCTCCTTCATCTGTTGATGCCCCTTAAGCGCCCGCATCCACGATTTTGAATGCCACGCGCCACCTGCAGCGCAAATTCTCCTCAGTGATGTCAAACACAACACGCTCACCCGTTTCGCCGGGCACATCCTTAAACTCGCCGCTCAAATCGTTCTGCCATTGCAGCGTGTAGGAAACACCCTCGGGGATACCCTCAATCAACGCGGTGATCACGGCCTTGTCGCCGTCGATACTTGCAGACAGGGTGATTTCCGGCTCAATTTCCGATGTTTCGGCTGATTCAGATTCATCGGATTCCGGCTCCGCCGCCTCTACCGGATCAAAGCTGACCGGGGCCAGGGGCCATGCAGCGGATTTATAGGCAAACGACGCCTTCGTGCCGATCTCGGCGATGGTCTCGTCATACCCTAGCAGCACCACAGGGGCAGCGTTCATGTAGCCCTCCACCAAGGCGCCATCGCTTACAAATACCACCCGCACCGTGGCGGGTTCGTTTTCGCTCGCTTCGTTATACTGGGTGGCAATCGCCATGCCCGATACGCGGCCCAAACGATCCCGCGCCCGCAGATTCGCGGAGGAGAACACATCGCCGTTTACGCGCACATACGCCATGCCGTCGGCGGCAATGGCTTCGGCAAGGGGGTTGCCCGGGGCGGCGCTCTCTTCAGCGGCCTCGTCCTCATCTTCGGCCTCGGGATCGGATGGAGACTCGGGCGCATCTTTCTCCTCTAACCCCTGACCCCTATCCCCTAACCCCTGCTCCGGCGCAGGGTGGAGCACCTCCGGCGTAGGCAGAGGCTCGTCCGTCTCCTCTAGCCCCTCATCCTCCTCCTCCTGAACGGCAGGCGGAGACGTAGGCCCCGGCGTAGGCTGGGGAGCAGGCATCGTTACTTCTTCGTGGGCCTCGTGTATGCCCTCGTCGGTGGCAAACAGATACGAAATCCTTTCTATTGCTCCGTTGCCCAGCAGCACCACTGCCAGCGCCACGGCTATCAGCGCGCGGAATCCCTTTGTATGATAGAACCTGATTTGTTTATTCATTTGCTCACCAATCTCCTTGTATTTTACTCCCCAATGCCTGCAAAATTTGTGCAGTCAAAACCACGTGTTTTTTGGATAAAAAAGGGGCATAATCGTCCACATTGATAAGATATCATCAATTGCGACAAATGTCGATACTTTTTGCGTTTTCAGTTATGAAATTGCAATTAATAGCTGCCCAAAAGTACTTATGGGCGGATGGGGATCTTGCTTTAGGGTGGGGCTAGGGGTAGGGCATTTCAATCCTCTATAGGCGTCTGTATTTAAAAGAAAAAAATACAAACAGCACCTGTTTCGTTGACAAAACAGCACCGGCTTGCTATGCTGTCAATGAAAAAACGAAAGGAATTGAACGCATGCAAGTGGCATTGTCGGATTTGAAAGTGAATGTAGGAAAATATGTGGACTTAGCCGAAACCGAGGATGTGATCATCACAAAATACGGGAAACCTGCCGCGAAAATTATCCGCTACGATAAGGAACCGTGGTATATGAAAAAATTACCCGAAAAAATCACATCGGTGGAAAACCTTTTTGGGACGCTCCCAAATGATATGGACCTTGACGATGTAAGAACGGAGCGGCTTGCGAAATGACCATCCTGCTTGATACCAACGTAATGATGGATGCGTTGCAAGAACGCCAGCCGTTTGATGCAGAGGCAAAAGAAATCCTTTTGCGCGCGCAAAGGGGCGAGTTCACTTGCTACTTTACCGCTAACGCTGCAACAGACATCTTTTTTCTCTACAGCAAAGCGCGCGATTTGAAATCGGCAAGACAGGTACTGGATTTTTTGCTTGCGACATACAAAGTTGTCTCGGTTACCCATGAGGATTGTATCAACGCAATGTCCATTCCCATAGAGGATTTTGAAGACGCCCTTGTTTCCGCTTGCGCAAAAAAAGCCGGAGCAGACTATATTATCAGCCGTGATGATACGTATTTGCGGGATCATTCACCTGTTCAAGTGATAGCGCCAAAAGATTTTTTAATCGTACTCACGAAAAATGGACGCTAGTTTTAGAAAGACGCAACAGAAAGGGCATCGGCCTCGCGGCACCAGCGGCATATCCAGGATCACAATGTCCACGCCCATCTCCTTGGTAAGAAAGCGCCATTGCTGAATGATCTCGTCATAGTCGCGGCCAAGGCGGTCGATGCCTTTGATCAAAAGCGTGTCGCCCGGCTGCATTTTGTTGATCAGCCGCTTGTACATGGGCTGGTTCGACGAAAAAAAGAACCTATCCGCCCTGTCACAGTATGCTAAAAAGCTGCGCGTCCATACGAAAGTGGCAGAACTCATGGAGGTACTTCTAAATGGCTGATATTGCGTCATCCGTACTTGCACAGCTAAAAAATAAAGCGGCGGAAAGCGGGCGGATTGTTCGTTTATGCACTTACCGACTTTGAAAGCTCGTCCTGCTGCATATAGCCTAAGATCGCAACAAAAACAACAAACTTGCCAACTCGTTGCTATTTCATATCAAATACGCCGGGAGTATCCAAACAGTTTCGGTCAACGGCAGCCGCTCTTTGGCGAGGCAAACAATCGCGCCTGGGCCAACCTGCTTCCCCGGAATACCGGCGATGCAGCGGAAACTGCTTACCATTGGCTTC
>WQXF01000043.1 GCA_009784985.1 Clostridia bacterium
ACTCTATGGCGTGGACACAGTGGCCGAGGCCATCGGCGTGCTGTTGGGCTGAATCCCTCCACCGCTGCGGCGGTCCCCCTCCCTTTAACAAGGGAGGTAGGGGTTAGGAACGAAAACTTCGCTAAAAACCCTTGCCCCCCTTGTTAAAAGGGGGAGGGCCACGTGAGTGGCGGGGGAATTCCGTGCCTGGGCATAAATTTCCACAAATCGGACACCCTAACCTATACATCGAAAAATCAAGGAGGAACATACAGAATGAAAAAAATCGTCAAGCGCTGGCTGCGGCTGCTAACCGTGCTGATTGGAGGCGCGGTGGGCGCGGGTCTCGGCGTATTGATTGACAGGGGCTGGCTGGCACTAGTCGCCATCGGCAGGGTAGAACCCCCCGGCCCGTTTATGGCCATCGGCATCGTGGCGGCGCTCACATTTTTAGGACTCATATTGTCGTACATATTCGCATCACCCATCATCGACCGAGTCGCCGCCCTGGTGAGCAAGGTGGAGCGTTATCTGAACGCCACACCCATGGCCCAGGTGTTTGTGGGTGCGCTGGGCCTACTGGTCGGCCTGGCCATTGCGGCGCTGATCACCCAGGTATTTGCCGGAATGGGTTCGCCCCTTTTCTGGATGCTGTCGGTGGTGGTGTACCTGGTGATGGGCTATCTGGGCGTGGCGGTAAGCACCAAACGATGGCGGGAATTCCCCCTGCTCTCGCTAACCCGCCGGGGCGAGCGCTTTCGCGAGCGGCCTGCCTCCTCCCCAGGGTCCAGCGTGCCCAAGATACTGGATACCAGCGTGATCATCGACGGGCGCATCTTCGACATCTGCAAAACCGG
Organism: Clostridia bacterium; assembly: GCA_009784985.1. Lineage (GTDB taxonomy): Bacteria > Bacillota > Clostridia > Christensenellales > Aristaeellaceae > WQXF01. Next base: position 837 of record WQXF01000043.1, read on the forward strand.
CTTTGTGGAAGGGCCGTTGGTGGTATCCCAGTTTGTGCTGGCCGAGCTGCGCCACATCGCCGATTCCAGCGACGTGCTGCGGCGCAACCGGGGTCGCCGGGGGCTAGACGTGCTGCAGCGCCTGCAAAAAGAAATCGAGCTGCCCTTTATGGTAGATGAAACCGAATTCGAAGAGACCGACGAAGTGGACGTAAAGCTGCTGAAGCTGGCGCAACAAACCGGCGGCATTGTGGTAACCAATGATTATAATTTAAACAAAGTAGCCAATGTCACCGGCGTGCGGGTGCTTAACATCAATGAACTGGCCAACGCGGTGCGCCCGGTGGTGCTTCATGGCGAGGAGATGACGGTGCAGGTGGTGCGCGAGGGCAAGGAGCCGGGCCAAGGCGTAGGCTACCTAGAAGACGGCACCATGATCGTGGTGGACAACGGCCGCCGCTGCATCGGCGAAACCACTGAGGTGGTGGTGACCACCGTGCTGCAGACCTCGGCGGGGCGGATGATTTTTACCAAGATGAAGCAGGCGGATAAAGTAGGCTGAATACCGTATAAAACCGCTCTCTAACAGCGCAAACTACGCAAAAAAGGAGAGCGGTTTTTGATGAAATCCATACTGCTAAAAGCGATGGCCCTTGCCATCTGTACTGTGCTGATCGCAGGCTGCGCCGTAAACCAACCGGCTGAAGTTCCCGCACCGGAAACCCAAAAGAGCGTCAAGCTGCCCAGCAAACTGCAAATGGGCGAAGACGGCCAGCCCATCCTGTCCGTATACGTAAAGGAAACGCAAAAAGTAGAAAAGATGCCGCTGGAGAAGTATCTGGAGGGCGTGCTGGCCGGTGAAATGAAAAACAGCTGGCCCATGGAAGCCCTCAAAGCCCAGGCCATACTGGCTCGCACCTTTGTGCTCAAATTCTTGGAAGAAAAGAATTCAAAGTATCCGGGAGCCGATATCTCCACCGACATCGAAGAGGCCCAGGCTTACAACGCCGAGTATGTCAACGACCGCATCCGCCAGGCAGTAAATGAAACCCGGGGCATGGTTCTGTCTGCCCAGGGCGAGCTGCCCTTTAGCTGGTTCCACGCCCATTCAGGGGGATTAACCGCCGGTGCAAAGGAAGGCCTGGAATACGAAAAGGCCGAGCCCGGTTACGTGCGCATCGTGCCGGGGCGGGAGAGCGACAAAGCCCCCGAAAATGACGCCCGCTGGACGGCCACCTTCCCCGCCGCCGATGTGCTGCGCGCCGCAGCCAGGGCCGGAGCTTCCGGTAACAGCCTCAGCAGCATAGAGATCGGCGAGCGGGGTGAGTCCGGCCGGGTCACCTCGCTGATCGTAAACGGCGCCAGCGTACCCGCCGGTTCCTTCCGCATCGCCCTGGGAAGCACCGAGATGAAATCCACTCTATTGGAAGATATCTCCCTGAGCAATGGCAGGGTAACCATCAAGGGCAAGGGATACGGCCACGGCGTGGGCATGTCCCAATGGGGCGCGTACGGCATGGCCGAAGCAGGTGAAAAGGCCGAGCAGATCGTAACCTACTATTTTACCGGCGTGGAGGTTGTGCGCGCCTGGTAGCCGTGCATGGCGAAAAGTGAAGAGCAAACGCTCTTCACTTTTCGCTATGTATTATGCTACAATATACTTGGGTACGAATGTGATCGTTTACACAAGGAGCGCCTGGACGTGATGAAGATCTTCCACCCGCAAGGCACGCTGCATGGCGCGGAGCGGGATAACAGCTACATCGTGCAAGACGTTGCCGGTGTGGAGTTAGGGCAAGGCTGGCTGCAAATGAGCGCCGGTCCTGTTCTTGTACCTGATCGTTCGTTGCGAATCCGCATGTACATGGACGCCCATCCCGCGGCGCGGGACATGCTGTACGGTGCGCTGTACAGCCGGGCGCGATATCTGGGCATGCAACGCGGGAGTACCCAAGCCCGCCTGGTGGCGGAGTGCGCGCCCGAAGATATTGAAATGCGCGGCTACTATACCAAGGCCGGATTTAATGATACCGATGGCGAGGAACTGTTTCATTGGGATCTAAAAACCGAGCACCGGCCCTTTTACGCGCCGGTAGGCACCACCATCGCGCCCACGTTTTTGCAGTCCTTCGGTGATATGGACTCGCTGCTTAAGCGCGTCAACCACTGGGGCAGCCAGCAGCACGAGGTGGAGTGGCTGATGGAAGCGTCGGAGTTGCCCTACTTTACGGTATTTGGCGTGTACAGCAATAACGATTGTATCGGTGAGGTGATGGCCACCGGCAGCGACGGCGAAGCGGCGCTGGAAATGCTCTACACCCTGCCCAAATGGCGCAGGCACCACGTGGCCACCGCCCTGATGTTTCATATAAAGGAAGTGCTGGCCCAGCGGGGCGCAACCACACTGCGTATCCTGGCTCCCAGAAGCAACGAGCCTGCCATCGGCCTGTTTAAAAAGCTTCGGTTTCAGTGGAGCTGCACGGTCAAAATCTATCCTACCTTGGATTTGGAAAAGGATGTCACATTCCGATAGTTATTCTGATCGCAATCCAGAAATTGCCGTGTGCTCGAACACATAAATCATAGAATTTTGATAGTCTGTGCAGGATTTTAACATTGACACCTCAAACTATGAATGCTATACTCGGTTATAACAACAAAACAAACAAAAATGTGTATGGAAAAATGGAGGCTCGCACCAATTAACCACTTCACGTGTTTTTCGTTTCATTTTCAACCGGATTCAGGCAGAAATGCTTGGACATATAGTAAAGGAGTGGATACTTTATGAAACGTTTTCTGGCAACACTGGTAGTGCTGACGATGTGCTTTGCGATGGGTTCCGCTGTGGCCGAGACCCTGCGGGTGGGTGTGTCGATGCCCACGCAGAGCTTGCAGCGCTGGAATCAGGACGCCCTGTACCTCACGGAGAACCTTGAGGCTGCCGGGTATGAAGTGGATCTGCAGTTCGCCGACAACGACGCCACGCTCCAACTCAGCCAGGTGGAAAACATGATCGCCAACGGAGCCAACGCGATCGTAATCACCGCCGTCGAGGCCAGTTCGCTGGGCACCGCGATGGATCTTGCGCTGCAAATGGGCGTGCCGGTTATCGCGCATGACCGCCTGATCGTCAACACCGAAGCCCTCAGCTACTACGCCTCCTTCGACAACTACAAGGTAGGCATGGTGCAGGGCCAGTTCCTCATTGACGCGCTGGGCTTAGCAGAAGGCAACGGCCCGTTCAACATGGAGATTATCGCTGGTGACCCGGGCGACACCAACGCCGGTTATTTCTACGCGGGCGCCATGGACCTGCTCACCCCCTTCATCGAAAACGGCCAGCTCGTCGTGCCCAGCGGCCAGACCGCCTTCGACGTGGTTGCTACCCCCACCTGGGCAACCCCTGTAGCCCAGGCGCGCTTTGACACCATCATTGCCGGTTACTACACCACAGGCGAAGAGCTGCACGCGGTGCTTTGCTCCAACGACTCCACCGCCATGGGCGCCATCAACGCGCTGACCAACGCGGGCTTCACCGAGGACAACTGGCCCTTCATCACCGGCCAGGACTGCGACAAGGCCAACATGCAGTACATCGTATCCGGCAAGCAAGCCATGTCCGTGTTCAAGGACACCCGCACGCTGGCCGCCAGGACGCTGAGCATGGTGAAGGCGGTACTGGAAGGCTCCGAGCCCGAAGTGAACGACACGACCACCTATGATAATGGCGTTAAGATCGTTCCCTCCTTCCTGTGCGAGCCGGTATTTGGCAGCGCCGCCAACTATGTAGAGCTGCTCATCGACACCGGGTATTACATCGAAATCGACGGTGAGTTCTTCACGCAGGACGATCTGTAAACCATCGCTTCACTTACACTACACTCGGGGCGGGCGACTTCGCCCGCCCCGTAGCTTTAGCTCAGTTAGTTCAATGGGAGGAATACGCTTGGCCAACACCCTATTGGAAATGCGCGGCATCACCAAGACATTCCCCGGCGTTTTAGCGCTCAGTAACGTAAACATGGCCGTGGAAGAAGGCGAAATCCACGCGCTGTGCGGCGAGAACGGCGCGGGCAAATCCACGCTGATGAACGTGCTCAGCGGCATCTATCCACACGGCGCATACGAAGGCGACGTCCTGTATGATGGCAAGCCATGCGAGTTCCGCAGCATGAAGGACAGCGAGAGGCATGGCATCGTGATTATCCATCAAGAGTTGGCGCTGGTGCCGTACCTCACCATCGCCGAAAACATGTTTTTGGGCAACGAGCGGCAGCGCCGCGGGCGCATTGACTGGAACATAACCTACGAGAAGGCTCGGGAGTACATGGCCGTCGTGGGCCTGAATGAGGATCCGCGCACGCTGGTGAAGGACATTGGCATGGGCAAGCAGCAATTGCTGGAGATCGCTAAGGCTCTGGCCAAAAATGTGCGCCTGCTGATACTGGACGAACCTACGTCCTCTTTAAACGAAAGCGACTCGCAAAGGCTACTGGATTTACTGTTGCAATTCAAGCGGGAGAAGGGTATTACCTCCATCCTGATTTCCCATAAACTCAACGAGCTGGCCTACGTGGCCGACAAGATCACCGTGCTGCGCGACGGTATGGCCATCGAGACCCTCACCAAGGGCGTGGACGAGATTACCGAGGAGCGCATCATTCGCGGCATGGTGGGCCGGGAGATTGTTGACCGCTACCCCAAACGCGAGAGTTTTTTGACCGGCGAGGTTGCGCTGGAAGTGGCGAATTGGACGGTGTACCACCCGCTGTACACGGAGCGCAAGCTGGTGGACAACGTACATCTCACTTTGCGGCGCGGCGAGGTGGTGGGCATCGCCGGGCTCATCGGCGCGGGGCGCACCGAATTGGCGATGAGCATATTCGGCAAGGCGTACGGCGCTAAGATCAGCGGAATACTCAAAAAAGATGGCCGGCAACTATGGCTCAACAGCATTCCAGACGCCATCCAGAACGGCCTGGCCTACATCACCGAAGACCGCAAGGGCGACGGCCTGATCCTTACCAACAGCGTGAAGCACAATGTGACGCTGGCGCATCCCAAAGCGATCAGCCGACATGGCATACTGGACAAAGACCGCGAGGTGCACAGCGTGGAGGCATACCGCCAAAAACTAGGCATCAAATGCCCCACCGTAGAGCAACTGGTGGGCAACCTTTCGGGCGGTAACCAGCAAAAGGTGTTGGTGGGCAAGTGGATGTTCGCCGAGCCGGAGATCATGATGCTGGACGAACCCACCCGCGGCGTCGATGTGGGCGCCAAGTACGAAATCTATCAAATCATCAATCAGCTGGTAGCACAAGGGAAGTCCATCCTGCTCATCTCCTCCGAAATGCCGGAGCTGCTGGGCATGTGCGACCGTATCTATGTAATGTGTGAAGGCAGGATGGTGGCCGAGCTGCCCCGTAAAGAGGCCACACAGGAAATCATCATGAACCATATCATGCAAGCTAGCAAGGGGGAAATTGGAGCATGAGCGTCAATTTAGAAAAGCTAGGGTCACAGTTGAGCAGGAACCTCAAACAATATACCATGCTCATTGCCCTGGTTGCCGTGGTGCTCTTTTTTAACACACAGTCGAGTGGCAGGCTGCTCTCGCCGATGAATGTATCCAACCTTATCTTCCAAAATGCGTACGTGATCATACTGGCCATCGGCATGCTCCTGTGCATCCTCACCGGCGGGAATATCGACCTGTCCGTCGGCTCGGTGGTGGGAGTGATCGGCGCCGTCGCGGGCAGGTTGATCATCACCGAAAAAATGGACGTGCACCTCGTGATGGCTATTTGCGTGGCTGCGGGCATCGCCATCGGCATGTGGCAGGGGTTTTGGATCGCCTATGTGCGCATCCCGCCGTTTATCGTAACGCTGGCGGGCATGTTGGTGTTTCGCGGGCTAACGCTCATCATACTGGGCGGCCAGACCATCGCGCCCTTCCCCGATGCGTTTAAGCAATACACCACAGGTTTTTTGCCGGATATCATCGGCCGAACGCACATATACATACCCGAGTTGTGGGGGATCCGGCTCAATATTGACATGACGGTCAACGGCCTTTCGTTGGTAGCGGGCGGGCTGGTTTCCGCCGCGTATGTTGCTGTGCAATTATACAGCTATTTGAACCGGCGGCGCAAGGGTTATGCCACCGCCGGGAACCTGCGGGGGCTGATCGTCCGCCTGGTGGCCGTTAGCGCGGTGCTGGTGACGCTGTTTATCACCATGGGTACCTATGTAAACGAGCGGATGCCTGCGGGCGTGCCCACCGTGCTGGTGCTGCTGGGCATATTGCTGCTCCTCTACTCCTTCTTCACCACCAATACCGTCATGGGGCGTCATTTGTACGCTATCGGCGGCAACCAAAAGGCGGCCCGCCTTTCGGGCATTAAAACAAATGCCATGATGTTCTTTGCGTATGTCAACATGGCGGTGCTTGCCTCTGTGGCCGGGCTGGTAATGGCTGCCCGCCTCAACTCCGCCGCGGCGGACACGGGCGACGGCTTTGAGCTAGACGCCATCGCCGCCTGTTTTATCGGCGGCGCTTCGGCATACGGCGGCATCGGCACCGTTGGCGGCACGCTGATCGGCGCACTGCTTATGGGCGTGCTCAACAACGGCATGTCCCTCCTTGGCATCCCCACGTCCGTACAAAAAGTAGTGAAGGGCTTGGTGCTGCTAACGGCAGTGGCTTTCGACGTGATATCGAAGAAACAAACCGCGCTGCCTCCCTTCCGCCTGCCCTTCAAACGCAAGGCAAAACCCGAGGTTATGGCTCTGTAACTTTTTTCCTGACTGTTTTCGCAAAGAAATGCAAGAGCGGTATATATATCCTGCAAAAAAAATTGGATAAACCCAAAAAAGTACTTGCCTAGCATGTACACTACGTGTATAATATGCGGAAAGACGCCAAAGGCGCCAGATAGGAGGAAGGTATTCATGAAGAACCGGAAATTTTTTGCCATCATCATCGCGGTGGCGCTGACCATTACCATGCTGGCGCCTGCCGCGCTGGCGGACACCATCAAAATCGGTGGCCTGGCCCCCCTAACCGGCCCGGTCGCCCAGTACGGCATCGCCGTGCAAGAGGGTGTGGATCTGTATATTGAGTTGCTCAACGCAAGGGGCGGCATCAATGGCAGCCTGGTAGAGATGGTTTGGGAAGACGAGCGCGGCGATGTAACCGAGGCCGTCAACGCGTTCAACAAGCTGGTGGAGCAAGACAAGGTTGTCGCCATCATCGGCTCGGTAACCAGCGGCCCCAGCCTGGCGGTGGGCGATCAGGCGGTGGAGATCGGCATCCCGATCATCACAGCGTCCTCCACGGCCTTTGATGTAACCTACAACAAACCCAACTACTTCCGCACCTGCTTCCTGGATCCGTTCCAGGCCAGCACCATGGCTAACTTCGCCCGTGACGAGTTTGGCGCGCAGAAGGTTGCGGTGATCTACGACAACAGCAACGATTACTCCCTGGGCTTGGCCGAGTCCTTTAGGGCCCAGGCGGAAGCCAATGGCCAAGATGTGGTAGCCTACGAAGCAGGCGCAGGCGGAAATGTGGATTTTAAGGCCCAGCTCACCAACATCGCCGCCCAGGAGCCCGAGGTGCTGTATGTGGCCTTCTATTACACCGAGGCCGCCCTGGTTGTGGCCCAAGCCGCCGAAGTTGGCCTGGACGTTAAGTTCTTGGGCGGCGACGGCATCAGCGGCATTGAAAACGTGATCAGCGACGTAGCCCTGCTGGAAAACTCCTTCTTCTACTCCGACCACTTTGCTTCCGACGCCACCACCGAGGCAGTCGTTGACTTTATCGCTGACTTTACTGCCAAATACGGCAGGGCGCCCACCATCGTGTTTAGCGCCACCGCCTACGACGCCGCGCTGGTGCTGTGCGAGGCCATCGAGGCCGCCGGAGCCACCGATTTCGACGCTGTGGTAGAAGCGATGAAAAACACCAATACCGAGGGTGTTACCGGCAAATTGACCTTTGACGAAAACAACAACCCGACCAAGAGCGCCTTTATCATGACCTTCGTAGACGGCAACCAGACCTTCGTGAAGCAGCAGGATCCGTGATTTTTGCTTAACGTTTTGGTTTGGAAATTGGGGGAAGAGAGAAAAACCTCTCTTCCCTTCTTCCGATTTTTCGCACCACGCACACGCGGCGAGAGGATGACAGACGCATGACATTTGTGAATCAAATCATTAACGGTCTCCATGTGGGCAGCATCTATGCGCTGATCGCCCTGGGGTATACGATGGTATACGGCATCGTAAAGCTGATCAACTTTGCCCATGGCGACATCATCATGGTAGGTTCCTACACCGCTATGGTGATCATGACGGAGCTTACGGGCCTGCCCCTATGGGTTGGCCTGTTGATAGCCATGCTGGCAGCCATGCTGGTATGCACCACCTTTGGGGTGGTGATTGAGCGGGTGGCTTACAAACCTTTGCGCAATACACAACGTATTGCCGCGCTGATCACCGCCATCGGCGTTAGCCTGCTGCTGCAAAACATCGCGCAATTGATCTTTTCGCCCAACTCGTTGCCTTTTCCGGTGGCCATCAGGGTGCCGCCGGTAGCCATTGGGGAAATGACGATCAGCTTTATTACGCTGCTCACCATCACCGTATCGGTGTTGCTGATGCTGGGTTTGCAAGCCTTTGTGCATAAAACCAAAATAGGCAAGGCCATGCGTGCCGTGTCCGAAGACAGGGATGCGGCGCAGCTGATGGGCATCAACGTCAGCACCACCATCTCCGTTACCTTTGCCATCGGCTCGGCGCTGGCCGCCATGGGCGCGGTGCTGTACAGTACCGCCTACCCCATCATCATCCCCACCATGGGCGCCATGCCCGGCCTGAAGGCGTTTATTGCCGCAGTGCTGGGGGGAATCGGCGTATTGCCCGGCGCCATGCTGGGCGGCTTTTTGATGGGTGTGGCCGAAAGCCTTACAAATGGCTATATCTCCTCCCAATGGGGCGATGCCGTGGTATTTGGCATACTGATCGTGGTGCTGCTGGTAAAACCCTCGGGTATCCTGGGCAGGCGCACCAGCGAGAAAGTGTAGGGCAAAGCAATGATAGAGAAAGCAACAATGAAAAAGAAAGTACGCTCTTATATCATCAACATCGTAGCGTTGGTTCTGTTGTACAGCCTGGCCATGTACCTGATCGGCAATGGAACCATCGGCAGATATTATATGGGCATTATACTCACCGCCGGCATTTCTGTGGTGATGGCGGTAAGCTTAAACCTAACCACGGGCATTTTGGGGCAGCTTGCCCTGGGCCACGCCGGTTTTATGGCCGTGGGCGCATACGCCGCCGCCCTGTTTACCATCCACATCGGCACAGAACCCCAAGCCATCTTCCCCATCAGCCTGCTGGTGGGCGGCTTGGTAGCGGCTGTCTTTGGGCTTGTGATCGGTGTCCCTGCGCTACGCCTGAAGGGTGACTACCTGGCCATCATCACCCTAGGTTTTGGCGAAGTGATCCGCATCCTGATCACAAATTTAGAGTTTACCGGCGGCGCACGCACCCTGCGCGGCATCCCCCGGGTCACCACCTTTTCCTATGTGTTTGTGATGGTGGTGCTGGTGGTGGCGGTGATGTTTACGCTGGGGCGCTCCCGCCATGGCCGCGCCATTCTTTCCATCCGCGAAGACGAGGTGGCCGCGGAGGCCTCGGGCATCCCCACCACCTATTACAAAATATTTGCCTTTACCCTATCTGCCTTTTTTGCGGGCATGGCCGGCGGGCTGTTTGCCCACTATGTGGGTGTGCTGGACCCAAAGAACTTTGGTTTTATCAGGTCTATCGATTACCTGGTGATGGTGGTGCTGGGTGGCATGGGCTCCATCACCGGCGCGGTAGGCGCGGCCATTGTGCTCACCGCCCTGCCCGAGTTGCTGCGCGGATTCTCGGATTACCGTATGCTGGTGTACTCGGTGATGCTGATCCTGATGATGCTGTTCCGCCCCTCGGGCCTGCTGGGTACCAAGGAATTCTCCCTTACCGCCCTGATCGACTGGGTTCTGCGCAGAAAACCCGAGGCCGAAATCGAAGCCGTGGAGGCCGAGCAGGTATTTGCCACCCGGCATAAACCGGCGCTGCTGGAAGCCCGTGATTTAGGCATTCAATTTGGCGGCCTCAAGGCGTTAGATAGTTTTGAGCTAACCATCGAACCCGGTGAAATCGTGGGGCTCATCGGCCCCAACGGGGCGGGGAAAACCACGGTTTTTAACCTGTTGACCAACGTATACGTGCCTACATTTGGCTCCATCGAGCTGGAAGGCAAGAGCGTTGTAGGCCTACCCACCCACGAGATCACCCAGGTGGGCATCGCGCGCACCTTCCAGAATATCCGGCTGTTTAAGAATCTAAGTGTGCTGGATAATGTAAAGATCGCCTATCACAATCAGATGCAAACCACCCCTGTGGAGGGTACATTCCGCTTGCCCCGCCACTGGCGGGAGGAACGGCTGGCCAATGCCCGGGCCCGGGAGCTGCTCCACGTATTTGGCATGGGCGAGATGGCGGCCAAAGATGCAAAAAACTTGCCTTACGGCCAGCAGCGTAAATTAGAAATCGCCCGCGCCCTGGCCACCAACCCCAAGCTGCTGCTGCTGGATGAACCGGCAGCCGGCATGAATCCCACCGAGACCCAGGAGTTGATGGACACCATCCGCCTGATCCGCGACAGCTTTGGGGTGGCGATCCTGCTGATAGAGCACGACATGCGGCTGGTGATGGGCATCTGCGAGCGGCTGGTGGTGCTGGACTACGGCCAGATCATCGCCACCGGCACACCCGATGAAGTGCGCAGCAACCCAAAGGTAATCGGCGCATACCTAGGGGCATAAGGAGGAGAAAACATGCTGATCGTAAAAGATATCCAGGTGTACTACGGCGCCATCCACGCGCTGCATGGGATCTCCTTTGAGGTGCAACAGGGTGAGATCGTTACCCTGATCGGCGCCAACGGCGCGGGCAAATCCACGGTGCTGAAGACCATCTCGGGCCTGCTGCGCGCTAAAAGCGGCGATGTGGTGTACACGGGCAAAAGCCTGCGCAATGTGGATCCCCACAACATCGTAAAGCTGGGCTTGGCCCAGGTGCCCGAGGGCCGACGGATTTTCCAGCAGATGACGGTGCTGGAGAACCTGGAGATGGGCGCATTTATCCGCAATGACCGGGCCGAAATCGAAGCCGGGTTTGAGCAGGTGTTCCAAAGTTTCCCCCGGCTTAAGGAGCGGCGCAAGCAGCTGGCAGGCACCCTGTCGGGGGGTGAGCAGCAGATGCTGGCCATGGGTCGGGCGATGATGAGCAAACCCCAGCTGCTGATGCTGGATGAACCCTCCATGGGCCTCTCGCCCATATTGGTGAACGAGATCTTCAGCATCATCGCCCAGGTGCACCAATCCGGCACCACGGTGCTACTGGTGGAACAAAACGCACGCATGGCGCTGTCCATCGCCCACCGGGCCTACGTGCTGGAGACCGGGCGCATCGTAAAAAGCGGAGACGCCAAAGAGCTGATGGACGACGATGCGATCCGCAAGGCGTACTTGGGGCATTAAGGGGAGGCGCCTGTTTCTATGTGCAGGACATTTGCTTTGCTAATGATCTTTCTTTTGCTCTTTGCCATGCAGGTTGGGAGTGCATCGGAAATAGAGAATGCTACCCTTCACGATCTAAGCAGCCAAAAAGCTCCGCCTTCTATTGAAGCATTGCAAACGACATACGAGCATGGGAAGTCGAAGTTACATACCTCGGATGCTGATGAAATCAATAAAACAGAGTTGCTGTACTTAGCCTATGGGCTTGATTTCATCGATTTTTCCAGAAACAACTATAATATCAGTTTAACCTTATCGGAAGAAGATATTTTTCATGTCGAAACGATCGCATCAACAGCGCATGAAGCGTATGTCTCGGGTGCGTTGTCACAAGAAAATCTTCTTTCATTTTCAAAGATTTTTGCGGGGTATCTTGGGCTGCTAATTACGCACCACAAGGGTGGGACATGGGTTCCGATGGTCGAGGGAATGGAAGATACTGGGCCCGCGATTCAAAAAGATGCCGGTGAATACTATTTTGTTTTAAGTAAGGCTTTCCGCAGGTTGCAGAATGGGCCGGAGGATAATCTGCTGCATTTTTATCAGATTATTCCATACGATCCGCCTGTGGAATAACCGCATTAGGAGGAACTCACCATGCTAACCCCACAGATCATCGCCAAAATGCTGGATCATTCCACCTTGCAGCCCTTTTTAACTGCCGACGACATACGCACCGGCTGCGAGATTGCCCTGCAATACAACACCGCCTCGGTATGCGCGCGGCCCGGGGATATCAAGCTGGTATCCCAGCTGCTGCGTGGCTCGGATGTGAAGGTTTGTACGGTAATTGGTTTTCCCCATGGGGCACACCGCGCCGATGTCAAGGCCTTTGAGGCCCAGCGCGCCTTGGACGACGGCTGCCAGGAGCTGGACATGGTGATCAACATCGGCTTGATGATGGCTTTGGACTTCCAAGCTGCCGAAGACGATATCCGCGGCGTGGCCCAAGCGGCCCATGAGCGAGGGGCCATCCTCAAGGTGATATTAGAGACCTGCTACCTAAACGAAGAGCAAAAAATCGCCGCCTGCCAGCTCAGTGAGCGGGCCGGGGCGGATTTTGTGAAAACTTCCACCGGATACGGCACCGCCGGGGCCACCGTGGAGGATGTGCGGCTGATGCGCGCCCACGTCTCCAACCGGGTATTGGTGAAGGCGTCGGGCGGCATCCGCGATTTGGACACGGTGCTGGCCATGCGGGTGGAGGGAGCAGCTCGCTGCGGTGTGTCAGCCACGGCGGCCATCATGGAAGAAGCTTTGCGCCGTTACGAGATGGGTGCACTGGTTGAAGCTAAAGCATATGCATCCGTTGCGCCCAGCGACGGATATTAAGCATGGATAAAAGAATAGCTAAGCAGGCGGCTTTTCGGGCCGCCTTTCGGGTTACGGTGCCGGTGCTGTGGGGTTACCTAGCCATCGGCATGACTTTCGGCTGCATGCTGTACATCCAAACTGGCTATGGCTGGCCGGTGGCCATGGTGATGAGCCTGCTGCTCTACGCCGGGGCCATGCAATTCTTGGCCGTGCCGCTGATCGCCCAGGGCGCGCCTCTGGGCCAAATCGCCCTGCTCACCCTGCTGGTTAACGCGCGGCACATGGTGTACGGCCTGTCGTTATTTGACACCTTTGGCCGCTGCGGCAAGCTGGGCAAACTGTACGCCATCTTTGGTTTGACCGACGAAGCGTACGCCCTGCACACCGGTGTGCCGCCGCCTCCGGGCGCCGATCCCGGCACATTTACGCTGTGGGTTACGGTTCTGTGCCAGAGTTATTGGGTGATCGGCGGCATCATCGGCAATGTGATCGCCAGCCTTTTCGAATTTGACCCGCGGGGCATTGAATTTACCCTCACTGCGCTGTTTTTGGTGATCTTACACGGCCAATGGCAACAGTTCCGCACCAAACTCCCCTTTGTGGTGGGTTTGGGCGCGGGGATAACCGCCATCGTGCTGGTGGGTTCGGGCAACATGCTGCTGGTGGCGGTGGCCATGGTCGTATGCCTGATGATCGCGCTGCGGGCACGCCTCCTTGCCACAGAGAGGGAGAACCCATGAGTGAAACAATCCTTCGCGGAGGCCCACTGATACTGGCCATTGGGGTGATTTGTATCATCACGTTATGCACGCGAGCCTTTCCGTTTGTGTTTTTTTCCGGCGGGCGGAAACCCTCGGCACTGGTATTGTACCTGGGCCGGGTGCTGCCGCCGGCCATCGTGGCGCTGCTGGTGATTTACAGCCTAAAGGATGTGGCCCTTTTCAGCCCACCCTATGCCATACCCGAGGCCGTGGCTTGCCTGCTGGTGCTGGCGCTCCAGCAATGGAGGCGCAACGCCATGCTCAGCATCGGCCTAGGCACCCTTGCCTACATGGCGATGATCCAATGGGTCTTTTAACAAAACGCGTCGATGCGGATGCCGTCTAACTCCTGGGCGGTAAACAGGCCGTTTTGATACAGCTTCATGTACTCTTGGGATAGGGAACTGCCGAATACCAGCGCGTCGTCGGAGCCGATGCTTATCCGCACACCCGCGTCGTACAGTTTGCGGATGGGGTGATCCTGCAAGCTGGCCACACGGCCCAGCATCAGGTTGCTGGTGGGGCAGATGTTCAAACGGATGCGATGGTCGGCCAAAAAGCGCATTACCGAAGGATCGCCCGCTGCGGCGATGCCGTGCTGCACCTCGTCCAGCTCCAGGGCCTCTACGGCGCGTTGTACGTCATGAGCCTGGCCCCACTCCCCTACGTGGGCGCGCAACGTCATGCCCAGGGCCTTGGCCTGGCGATACAGGGGTACAAATGCCTCGATGGGCTGCGCGCCCTCATCGCCGTACAGATCCACACAATCAAACCCACCGTGGACAAAAAAAGGTTCGGCCCATTTTTGCAGCGCATCAATCGGGCAATGGCGCGAAAAGCCTATTTGCATATGCAGTTCGATATCGGGCGCATAAAAACGCTTGGCCTCTTGTAATGCGCCCGCCAGCGCGGTGATGTCCCCGCCAAACAGTGCGTCGTTTGCCCAAACATCCTCGCCTGTCCACAATACGCGTATCCCGTCGCGCGTCGCCTGTTCGAAGCACGCTTCTATCAGTAACTTTTCGCCTGCTGTATCGCCAAACCGCTCGCCGATGTGCCGGCCTACCCAGCGGTGCATTTCTTCCATGCTTGCCAATGGTTTTTGCAACGGCGCAATCCATACGCCGGTGCGTTTAAATACAAACTTGGGGTTTCCTGTCAATCCAGTATGTGTGTGCCGTTCCGCCTTGGGAATCTCCATCAGTGCATCCAGATCATCATTTTTTAACGCCTCCGCAAACGCTGCGGAAACCTCGTTCATGCCCGCCCCTCCTATCGTTGCGTTTTTATAGATTTCAGGTTCTTATAGATTTCATTATACATAACAAAACAGAAAAAAACTATTACATTTTCGATATATTTCTACAAAAAAAACGAAATAGATAAAAGAAACCCGCTAGCCGAAAAGCGGCCAACGGGTTTATCTGTTTTGTGCTGCTTTGTGTTACTGCGCAGCCCAGCGCTTGAGCGTGGGGAAAAACACCAGCATCTCCGCCCGCGCTTTTTCCGCCGTGGGGTATACGCCCGCCTCCACCACATAAGGAACGCAGACCTCGATCATGCCCTCCATGGTGGCCTCGCTAGTAAACGCACCATCCTTGTAGCAATAGTGGCAGTAATCCGCGCTCTTGGCGCCGCAGCACTCGGTGCCAAAGTCCTCGGGTTTTTCCAAGGGCATCGCGCAGCTTTGGCAAAAAACCTTTGTAGCTTCCATGGGGTTCCCTCCTATTTGTTTGATATACACAGTATAAGGCGATGAATATGCCAAAGCGTGTCTTATTTGCAAACTATTTGTATGAGCGCAACATTTTTTCGCACTGAGCTGCCACAGCATCCCGTATGTGGGGCGGGGACAGCACCCGCCCGTGAACGCCAAAGGAGAGCAGGTAACCATACAACGACTCATCCTCTGCGTATACCAAATGCACGATCATGCTGCCATCGGGCTGATGATCGATCCACTCCAGGGGGAAATCATCGTAGGCGCGGTAGGCCATGGAAGCGTCCAGCCAAAGCTGTATCTCCACGAATGGTACGGCAGAGGTGGCCTCCTCCTCCCCCTCGGCATCTTGATCAGCTTGCAGCCCCCGCTCAAACACCCGACCGGTGAGCTCGATCCCACGGATGCGGGTAAACTTAAATAAGCGAAACTGTTGCCGCTCACAGCAAAACCCGTGTAAATACCAAGATCGGTACTTAAAGCGCAGTTGCAGGGGCTCCACCTCCCGCCGGGTGTGCTCGCCGCTGCGGCCATAGTAATCAAAACGTACCGCCCGGCGCTGAAGCGTGGCGGTTTTGAGCGTATCAAAAAGCGAGTCCTCCTCGCAGCCCCAACCGGAGAAGTCCACGGATATCCAATTGTCCATGGGCCTTTGGAACAGGGCCCTTAGCTTTTGCCGGGCGCTGAGGGCGTCGGGGTATCGTGCGGCATTCAGGCCCTCCAGCGCCGCCAGCAAATCCACCTGCTCGCCCTCGGTGAGCAAGGATTTGGAGAGCACAAAGTGATCCATCAGCCGGATGCCGCCGCCGCTGCCTTTGCGGGCGTACACCGGCACGCCTGCGGCGCTCAGGGCGTCGATGTCCCGATAGATGGTGCGTTGGGATACCTCAAACCGCTCCGCCAATTCCCTAGCGGTCATTTGCTTGCGTTCGAGCAGGAGGTATACGATGCTGAATAGGCGGTCGGCTTGCATGGTTACCTCCGAAGCTTACATTCATAAATAAACCGCGCAGAGAAAAACTCATATAACGCAACGCTTTCGATTCGAGCCTTGAAGGGTTTGAAGTTTTGAGCAACGATTAGGAGTGCTTCATGGATGGCTTCAGGTTCATCTATTAACAAAGTAGCGTGTGCCACCCAAAGGTGATACCCGTTGCCACTGTCGGGAAAGAAACACTGCTGTAGCTTAAGCAGCTCAAAATTCATGTTAGGGCAAATAAATAATACACTCAAATCAAACAAGCCGATATGGGCAAGGTTTATTTCAAAGCAAGGGGTATCAGAACAAATTTTTTCAAGGTCATTGATCGTTTGTTCTTCACAGTCAATGCTTCGGCTTCCGAGCGTAAAATGATAGGGGATGTTTTTTGTTTGACTTCCAATAAAGCCATTTAGATAAAGAACATCATAATAGCCCGCGAGTATGTTTTGTGTTTCCTCGCCGAATTGCGCTAGTACATAAAGTGCTTTATCTTGCATATGTTTCCACCAAATAAAAAACGTTAATCAACGAGTTGAACAATCCAAAAGACATTTGATACAAGCATCGCCGCGCTGGAATCCCTCCACCGCTGCGGCGGTCCCCCTCCCTTTAACAAGGGAGGTAAGGGCTATACATCGTGAACTAACCGCTCCTTCCCTTGCCCCCCTTGTTAAAGGGGGGAGGGCCACCGCAGTGGCGGGGGGATTCCGTGCCCAGTACGCTGCGCTTTAATCCTTGATTCGTATTAATGAAGCGAGAATCATTTCTTCAACGCAGGCAAGCTCGCCGCTGCAATCGACTGCCCCACCCTGCGGCTGGTTTCGTCCGGGATGGTCAAACGAATGCGGGCCGCCAGCTCGGGGAATTCGGTGTTCAGCACCTCTTGGGCGCGGGCCAGGAGCAATACGCCACCCTCGCCGGAGGTAACCCGCCCCATCACCAGCACGTGTTTGATATCGTACAAACGGGCGTAGTAGGCAATGGCATACCCAAAGTACGCGCCGATGGTATCGTAAATATCCAACGCGCGCCGGTCTTTTTGCTCCATCAACCCCTGCACGACCTTCAGCTTTTCCGCAGGCGAAAGGGCTGCGTCCAGTTCGATACCGGCCGCAGGCGCCAGCTTGATCACCGCGTCTTGGCTAAAGTATTTTACCCCGCACCCATAGTCGCCCGACCATTCGTCTATCATCGCCTGCTCGTTGGCGTCCACGGGCACAAAGGCCAGCTCATTGAGCCAGCCGGTGATATTGCCCTGGCCGTCCACGTATCCACCGGCCTCGCTGGTGCCCATGGCGATGCCCAGCACATTGGTATCTTCCAGGTCCATGGCCCCGGCCAGGGCGGTCACGTCGCCGTCGTTGGCCACCTCCACAGGGATGTCTTGGCCAATCTCCCGGCACACATCCAGGTACATGGTTTTCACCCGGCGCGCAAAATCTTCTTTGGATACCTTCAGGAACAGCGAAGCCGCCATGATCTTGTTGTCCACATAGATGCCCGCGCTGCTGATGCCGATGGCATCCACACGGGGCATGTGGGCGGCGGCCTGCCGCATGGCCGACAAGATGCCCTGGTAGTGATAGTCCGGGTCGGTGTTGATTTTGGGATGCCACACCACCTCTTCGGAAAACACGGCCTGGCCGTCGATCACCGCGGATACCTTGCGATCGCTGCCACCGGCGTCAAAGCCGATGCGGCAACCGTCCAGATGCCGCCCTGCCGGGCTGGCAGAGCGGCGCAGGGCTGGCAGATCGGCCACATTCTCTGCATAGCACACTTCAAAGGGCTGCTCAAACACCCGGCTCATCAACTCCCGGTCAAACTCCCGTGTGCCGCCGGGGGCATAAGCGGCCCGGATGCACTCGTACATGGCGCGGGAACCGGCGATGTGGAGCCGGAAGCCACCGTATGCCCACAACATGGATTTTGCGAGGCGCTCCACCAGGGCGGCATTGCGTTTGTCATCCTCGCCGTCGCGCAGGATATCCAGGGTAAGGGATTCCAGCAGGCCCTGGTTGCGTTCCACGGCGATGCCCAGGGGCTGAGAGGGGCGCCCCGCCACCTCCTGCTCGAATTCACGCCAAAACACTGACATGGGGGCGAATTGGGGATCGAGTTTTGCTTTTACTTTTAGATTCATTGTATATACCCTCCTCTATTTTGCACAGGAAAATATGGTGCGCCCACCCAAAATGGTAGCCTGCACACGAAACTCTTCATCCATAATGGCGATATCGGCGTCTTTGCCTGCCTCCAGCGATCCCTTTACGTTGTCCACGCCGATCACTCTGGCGGGGTTCAGCGTAGCCATACGCACCACCTGATGCAACGGCAAGTCGGTGTTGCGCCACATGTTTTTTATCGCCTCGTTAAACCGCATCACGCTGCCGGCCAAGGTACCGTCGGCCAGGCGGCACCTGGTCCCCTCCACAAAGATGGATTGCCCGCCCAGCTTGTACTCGCCGTCGCCCAGGCCACCGGCACGGGTGCAGTCGGAAATCAGGATCAGTTGATCGCCCTTGGCCTTGGCAATCAGCCCAAAGATTCCCGGATGGATATGGATGGTGTCGGCAATCAGCTCGCAGCTTACCCGCTGATCGGCCAGCGCCACGCCCACCGCCCCCGGATCCCGGTGACTCAGGGGCCCCTGCCCGTTAAATAAGTGCGTCATGTGCCGCACCCCGGCTTCCAGGCCCGCCATGGCTTGGGCATAGGTGGCATCGGTATGGCCCATGGAAATCAGCATACCCAAAGACGCCATCTGGCGGATACATTCCAGGTTGCCGGGCATCTCCGGCGCGATGGTCACGATCCGGATGATATCGGCGTATTCCCGCAAAAAGCCGGCGTCGCCAGGGCGGATGTGTTCGCCCGGCTGCGCGCCCTTGCGTACGGGGTTGATGAAGGGCCCTTCGGCATTCACCCCCAACGCCCGGGCGCCCATCCAATCGGGGGCAAGGCTGTCGTC
>WQXF01000044.1 GCA_009784985.1 Clostridia bacterium
TCAGACAGCAACCAGGCCACAAACTCACGCGCCAGGGCATCGGTTGGGGTATCTTTGCGCAGCACGGCGTAGTAGTTGGTGCACAGCGGATACGTGCCGTCGGATATGGTCTGCACGCTGGGCGTCACGCCGTCCACGGCCAATACGCGGATGTTCTCGCTCATGTACATCTGCGTGGCGTAATAAAACACCGTGTAGCCCAAGGCATTGGGCGCGCTGTTGTAAGCCGAAACCTGCTCGATCAGCCCACTCATGGTGTCTACCAATTCCTTTTCCGGCTCCATGGGCGCCTCATCGCCCATCAGGCAGGCCAGGAATAGGGTTTGACTGCCGGAGCGGGGCTGGCGCTGAAAGGCTCGAATTGTCGCATCCTCTCCGCCCACCTCGCTCCAGCTGGTGACCCGCCCGGTGTAAATGTCGCGCAACTCCTGCACGGCAAGGGATTCCACAGGATTGAGCACATTGTTCAGAAACACTAACGCTTCCCGCGTCACCGGGATCACTTCCAACTCCACTCCAGCTTGTTCAGCGATAGCAAGGTCTTCCGGCGAGGGCGGCGTCACAAAGATCAAATCCACCTGATACGCACACAATCTCTCGTAGGCGCGGGCCGTGGTGCTGTGCTCCGCTTTCGCTTCTTGGCCCTGAAAGTGCAAACGCATCGCCTGCACCAATGGGATGGTGGCGGTGGAGCCGTCGATCCGATCCCACAGATCAGCAAACGGATCGTTTTCAGCGGTTGCCAAGGGCACAAAAAACCCCGTCCCAAAAACCAAGCATAACACGAGCAGCCATACGATCCATCTCTTGTTGCGCATCTTGTCACTCTCCATTTTTATTTGCCAATAGTGATAACGGCAGACGCATCCGCATCCAAAGCTCGGGGATGTCGGAAATTTCGTAAAACAGCGTCGCTTCTCTTTCAGCAGAGTAGCCCAACGAAGCCGATATCGGGCGCAGCCCCTCCGGAGGATGATATCCAGGCATCGGTTCAAAAGGAATGTCCCGGCTCTGTTGGCCTTCATAAATGACTTGCGGCGAATCCTTCCAGCGGTCAAAGATTTCATCAGTATCGAGCCATTCGCCGGTATGGAGATTGAACTTACCTCCCGTGAGTGTGCCGCGTATAGAAGTTTGGGTGCCAGGTTCACCCACCACTATTCGAAAATACACAGTAACATAATGGCCCGTGGAATAATAACCTATTTCTACTCTTTGAAGCCATTCAGGCACCCATTCATCGTAGCTGCGGATGTGCTCCCCAGCAATTTCGGCCAACCTGGCGTTGATTTTTGCCTCGGCCTCCGGCACATGGCCGTCGTCAATACGCAACGAAGGCACGTGGAATACTTCCCCTCCGGGCAATGGATGCTCCCGATAGGTGATATCCACCGTGCACCTTCCCCACGGA
This sequence comes from Clostridia bacterium, assembly GCA_009784985.1. GTDB lineage: Bacteria > Bacillota > Clostridia > Christensenellales > Aristaeellaceae > WQXF01. The sequence continues at coordinate 1,412 of WQXF01000044.1, forward strand.
CTCACCCAGTGATTAAGGGGCACAAATATGCGAGGCTGACTTGTCCAATCATTCCCATCATCTCTCCAAAAGGGGTTGTCACTGTCGAACAAAAGCTCGATGGTATGCTCATCGTAGAACAAAAAGTAGGGATAATCGTTGGGCAAGCCGGTAAACACACTTAAGTTGTTCTCTTCGGAAGGCCCAAAGCTGAGCTCCTCCCAGTGGAGGGTAGTGCTGCCCGCGGAAAACGCGATATTCCTATTAATGTAATCAATATAATTGACGCCATCGTAGAACAAATCGGAAAGCTGCAAAATCTTTTTTTGCTCGATGTCGACCACGGCGGTGCGCAGGTTGTAATCACCGTACTGCCAATCGTCATAATCCTCGTCCCAACGCCGCTCTGCGCGCATAAAAAGATTTATGATCGCGGTGCTTGCAGGATCAAATTCTTCATAGTCATAGTCATAATCCTCATACTCGTCATCATCATACCACACAGATGGGCCTGTTACATATAGTCCTATTTCCCTAGCAGCCCGCCCCCACCATTGGTTGGCCAGGGCATGTACATCTGCGGGAAGCTCAGGGATTTCATCCTCATACAGATCATAAAACACATGGCTCCTGGACTTGGTGCCGCCGGTTCCGCTGGATTCATAAAAACGCGCCCGGGCCTGGGCATCTACCTCCAACTCGATGGGCATACCTTCCATAGGCACATACCCCGCCTGAGCCGCCACACGCTGCCCCTCATTGGAAAGCAACCAGGCAACTAACTCACGTGCCGGATCATCAGGCGGCGTATCCTTGCGCAGCACGGCAAAATAGTTGGTGCACAGCGGATACGTGCCATCCGATATAGTCTGCGGGCTGGGCATCACGCCGTCCACCGCCAATACGCGCACGTTTTCGTTCATGTACATCCGTGTGGCGAAATAAAACACCGAGTAACCCAAGGCGTTGGGCGCATTGTTATAGGCCGACACCTGATCGACCAACCGGCTCATGGAGTCCAGCACCAGGTTCATTGTGGGCGCCATGGGCGTTTCGTCCCCCATTAAGCAAGCCAGAAACAGGGTTTGGCTGCCGGAACGAGGCGGCCGCTGGTAGGGCAGGATCGCCGCATCCTCTCCGCCCACCTCGCTCCAACTGGTGACCCGCCCGGTGTAAATGTCGCGCAACTCCTGCACGGCAAGGGATTCCACAGGATTGAGCACATTGTTCAGAAACACCAGCGCCTCCCGCGTCACCGGGATGATTTCCAACTCAACGCCTGCTTCCTCGGCGATGGCAAGGTCTTCGGGCGAGGGCGGCGTCACAAAAATCAAATCCACATCCCCATCACATAGTTTCTCGTATGCGCGGGACGTAGTGCTGTGCTCCACTTCCAGGTCCAAATGCACTCCTTCCCTTGCCATTCCTTGGTCAAAAAAGTGTACACGCATCGCCTGCACCAAGGGGATGGTGGCCGTGGAGCCGTCGATCCAACTCCACAGGTTTGCAAACCGGTCTTCTTCGGCGGCGGCCAGGGGCACGATCCAGCACATGGTGAGGGCTAGGCATATCGCCAGCAGTTTTTTCATGATGATTTCTCCTCCTGTAGAATGAACAAGAGGGGCAATTCCATCCAAAGCCAGCCCTCTTCGATGATGTCAAAGTAGTAGTTCAGGGTCAGCCCTTCCGGGTAGGTGTACCCTAACCGAATGGAAGCCGGGCGCATGCCCTCGGGGAGCCGGTAGTCCGTCAGGATTTCCTGGGGCTCCTGCCAAGTATCCCGGGCAACATACACGGCTTGCGGCGAATCTTTCCAGGTATCAAACAGTTCATCGGTGTCAAACCATTCACCGGTGTGCAGATCGAATATATTGATGCTTAGCTCGCTTTTTACTTCGGCGCCACCCATGGGATGCTGCCCTATAAGGCAAAACATTACCGCGGCATATTGGCCAAAAACCTCAGTTCTGATCTCCGGCCATTCGTCATCACATACCCAGGAATCCACTTCGGCGATGTGGCGCTGGGCAATCTGAGCCAACTTGGCGTTGATCCTCGCCTCGGCCTCGGGCATATTGCCGCCATCTATACGCAGCGAAGGTACGGGAAATAATAATGCTCCCACATATGCCCTTTCCGCTGATGTCGGATGGTCTCGGTAACTGGTTTCCACTGTGCACCCGCCCCAGGGGCTCACCCAGTGGTTGAGCGGCACAAATACGCGCACCGGCTCATAGTAATACTCCCCACTCTGATCCCAGAAGGGGCTGCCGCCGTCAAAGAGCAACTCGACGGTATGGGCGTCAAAAAACAAAAAGTACGGATGATCGTTGGGCAGGCCGGTAAATATGGTTAGGTTATTTTCTTCCGAAGGCCTAGGAGGCACCCCCTCCCAGTGAACCGAACCCCTGTCGGCGGAAAAGGCGATGTGGCTGTTGATGTAATCGATGTAGTTTACCCCGTCATAAAACAAGTCCGAAAGTTGAAGGATTTTCTTTTGCCCGATGTCCACCACGGCGGTACGCCGCTGGAAGTTGCCCTCCTCGTCGCTGTCGGTGCGCATAGCCAGGTTCAATATCGCGCTGCTTCCGGGCCTGTAGGACGCGGCTACGAGCTCCGTTTCCTCCCCATATAATTCCATCGACGCCTGCGCCCACCACGCGCCGGCCAGCGTCCTCACATCCTCGGGAAGTTCGGGGATCATAGTGCGGTACCAAACATGGAACGTATGCTCTCTTGGCTCCGTGCCGCCGGTTCCGCTGGATACGCGGGTACGCGCCCACTCCTCGGCGTCCACTTCCGGTTGGGCAGGCACATCGCCGATCAGGGGTACATACCCCGCCTCCGCCACCAGCCGCTGCCCTTCTTCGCTGAGCAGCCAGGCCACCAGTTGGCGCGCCGGATGATCCGGCGGCGTATCCTTGCGCAGCACAGCATAATAATGAGTGCTCAGCGGATACGTGCCGTCGGCTATGGTTTGCGCATTGGGCATCACACCGTCCACAGCCAGCACGCAGACTTTTTCGTTGGCGTACATCCGCGTGGCATAATAAAATACGGAGTAACCCAAAGCGCCGGGCCCATTGTTATAAGCCGAAACCTGATCAATCAAGAGGCCCATGCTTTCCACCAGCAAATCCATTGCGGGCTCCATGGGTGTTTCACTGCCCATTAGGCAAGCCAGGAACAGGGATTGACTGCCGGAGCGGTACGGCCGCTGGAATGGCAGGATCGCCGCATCCTGGCCACCCACCTCGCTCCAGTTAATAAAGCGCCCGGTGTAGATATCGCGCAGTTCCTGCACGGTAAGGGACTCCACAGGGTTCTGTACGTTATTCAGAAACACCAGCGCCTCCCGCGTCACCGGAATGGTCTCCAGCTCCACGGCTTGGTTCCAGGCAACGTCGAGATCTCCCGGAGAGGGTGGTGTCACAAAAATGAGATCGATATCGAAGTAGTCATTACACAACTTCTCATAAGCAAAGGACGTGGTACTGTGCTGCAGCCGCGCCTCTTTACCCTGGAAGTGCAAACGCATCGCCTGCACCAAGGGGACGGTGGCGGTGGAGCCGTCAATCCGATCCCACAGATCGTCAAACGGGTCTTCTTCGGCAGAAACAAAAGACACGCCCCATAAAACCAGGCACATCACCAGCAGCAATACGATCCCTTTTCTTTTGCGCATTGTGTTATGCTCCATTCTCATGAATTGCCATATAAACGAAAAAGGTTCCCGGATTATTCCGGGAACCTTCTGTTCGATTGGATTAATCCGCCAACACCTTGGTTACAACACCCGAACCCACCGTGCGGCCGCCTTCGCGGATGGCGAAGCGCAGCTTCTCTTCGATGGCGATGGGTGTGATCAGCGTGCATTCCATTTGCACGTTGTCGCCGGGCATAACCATCTCTACGCCGTCGGGCAGCTTGATGTTGCCGGTAACGTCGGTGGTGCGGAAGTAGAACTGGGGCCTGTAGCCGTTAAAGAACGGCGTGTGACGCCCGCCCTCTTCCTTGGTGAGCACGTATACCTCGCCCATGTAGTGGACATGGGGATGGATGGAGCCGGGCTTGGCCAGCACTTGGCCGCGCTCGATCTCGGTGCGCTGCACGCCGCGGAGCAGCAGGCCCACGTTGTCGCCGGCCTCGGCATAATCCAGCAGCTTGCGGAACATTTCCACGCCGGTTACAACCACGGGGCGGCTCTTGTCCATCAGGCCTACGATCTCCACGGTTTCGGAAACCTTAACGCTACCGCGCTCTACGCGGCCGGTGGCCACGGTGCCGCGGCCGGTGATGGAAAATACGTCTTCAACAGGCATCAGGAAGGGCAGGTCAGTGGCCCGCTCCGGGGAGGGGATGTAGCTGTCCACGGCTTCCATCAGCTCGAAAATGCACTTGCACGCCGGCTCGTTCACCACGTCGGAACCGCCGCCGGTTACGTACTCCAGGGCCTTCAGCGCCGATCCCTTTACGATCGGGATATCGTCGCCGGGGAACTGATAGGTGCTCAGCAGCTCGCGGATCTCCATCTCCACCAGCTCCAAGAGCTCCTCGTCGTCCATCATGTCGGTTTTGTTCATAAACACTACCATGTAGTGCACGCCTACCTGGCGGGCCAACAGGATGTGCTCGCGAGTCTGGGGCATGGGGCCGTCGGGGCTGGACACCACCAGGATCGCGCCGTCCATCTGGGCCGCGCCGGTGATCATGTTCTTAACATAGTCGGCATGGCCGGGGCAGTCCACATGGGCGTAGTGGCGGTTGGCGGTTTCGTACTCCACGTGGGCGGTGTTGATGGTGATTCCGCGGGCCTTCTCTTCGGGGGCCTTGTCGATGTCGTCGTACTTCATGGCCTGGGCGCCGCCCGTGGCCTTGTTGAGCACAAAGGTAATCGCCGCCGTGAGCGTCGTTTTGCCGTGGTCAACGTGTCCGATGGTGCCGATGTTTACGTGCGGCTTTGTGCGTTCGAATTTTGCTTTCGCCATGGGGATCCTCCTCGCATTCTGTGCAGTTTTGTGTTTTTGTGCCGGCAGCGTGCCCGGCTTGTCCGGGCGCAATACTTCTGTATGGAGCGGGTGATGGGAATCGAACCCACGTAACCAGCTTGGGAAGCTGGCACTCTACCATTGAGTTACACCCGCACGCCCGCCTGCCATACGATTGCTATTGTATCCAAATGCAGTTGCTTTGTCAACAAAATTTTCCGTGGTGGTACTTGCTATCCTACACAAACAGGAGTACAATGTGATTTGGAAACTTCATTCAAATTTAGAGGAGGGTATTCTGGTGAAAAAATTTCTATCGCTAACAACCGCTCTGGTCCTGGCCCTATCCGTGCTGTGCGTGGGCGCGCTGGCCGATCCCAACCCCGCCGACATCGTTGGAACCTGGAAACTCACTGCCTTTGAGTTGCTGGGCGAGTCCTATGACCCTGCCGATATGGGGCTGGATATGGTCTTTACATTCAACGAAGACTATACCGTGCTTGTGCAAGCGGATGGGGAAGATGAGACTGGGACTTGGGCCATTGAGAACGGCCTGGTTACCATGATCCAGGACAGTGAGGATGAGGACGAAGAAGGCGAGGAAATGGGCCTCACGTATGAAGATGGCGTCCTGTTCATCGAGATGGAAGAAGAAGGAATAAGCATGAAGATGGTTTTTAGCAAGGTAGAAGAGTAACAGACCGAGTTTTCCTGAACAAAGCGCGGCACGGAGCTTCACTCCCGCCGCGCTTTTTTGCTGTTCTATGTGGGCAACTGCTCCTCCATCAGCTTTTCCAGCTTGCGCTTCACCCGCTGCAGCGCATTGTCGATGGACTTTACGTGGCGGCCCAAATCCTCGGCGATCTCTTGGTAGCTGCGCCCATCCAAGTATGAGGTGAGCACCTCCCACTCCAAATCCGACAGCATCTCGCCAATCTTGCCCTCAATGCGGCGCAAGTCCTCCTGGCCGATGAGTAAATCCTCCGGATTGGAGACCCGGCCCTCGGTGATCACATCCAGCAGCGTGCGGTCGGACTCTTCATCATAAATAGGTTTGTTGAGGGACACATAGGAGTTGAGGGGGATGTGTTTCTGGCGGGTGGCGGTTTTGATGGCGGTAATGATCTGGCGGGTGATGCACAGCTCGGCAAAGGCCCGAAAGGACGAGAGGCGTTCCGGGCGGTAGTCGCGCACCGCCTTAAACAGGCCAATCATACCCTCCTGCACGATATCTTCGTGATCCGCGCCAATCAAAAAGTAGGAGCGCGCTTTGGAGCGCACAAAATTTTTGTACTTGTTAAGCAAGTGCTCCGACGCCTGATCATCCCCCTGCTGGGCAAGCAGGGCGATCCCTTCGTCCGGCATATCTTTGAGTCGGCTCACGGCCTCATTTATGTCTTTTTCCACAGTGCGTGCTCCTCCTTTCTCTCCTAATCCCTATTCCCTAACCCCTAATCCCTCTGCCTCCGCATCCGCTCCAACCGCTCCCGCTGCTCGGGCGGCAGCCTCTCCTCCAAGGGGTTGCGGTTGGATGCCACGGGCGCCGCCGCATGGGCGCGGTTGCCCCGTGCCCGCACTTCGATTAGGTCGCGCAACAGCTCCCGGGCCGATACCCGCTCCGCCCCGCGCCCCAACACCACGGTTTGTTGCACGCCATCGGACGTAGCCACCTGCAGCGGCCTACGCCTGGGGTTGTTGTTGGCTGTGGCTTCGATGTAATGATCCGCCGTTTCGCCCTTTTTGGTGAACACGCAGGTTAGGTTGCCGGTACGGTCGCGGCTGCGCTGCCTGCGGTCGCTTAGGTGCCCGTCGAACACCAGCACCACTTCCACGCCGGCATACCCGGCGTAGTCCTCCAGCGCCCGCTGGAGCCGCTCCCGCGCCTCTTCGATGCTCCAGCCCTCGTGCACGGCTTGGGGCCAAGCGCCGATGATATTGTACCCATCCACCAGCAAAAGAGGCTTCATGCTTTGGGCTGACGGTGGCGAAGCACTTCGTAGAGCAGTATACCAGCCGCCACCGACGCGTTCAGTGAGCCGATGCGCCCTTGCAGGGGCAGCGCCACCCGGTGATCACACTTCTCCAGCACCAGCCGGGAGAGGCCCTCCCCCTCCGCGCCGATCACCAGCGCCACCGGGCCGGACAGGTCGCATGTATCGTACCGCTCCCCTTCGGTCACGGCAGCATAGAGCCATACGCCCTGCTGCTTAAGTTGCTCAATCACCCGTGGGATATTGCCCACGCGGGCCACCGGCAGGTACTCCACCGCCCCGGCGGAGGCCTTTACTGCCGCGGGCGTTAAACCCACGGCGCGCCGCTCGGCCACAATCACCCCATGGGCCCCCGCGCACTCGGCGCTGCGGATGATGGCCCCTAGGTTGTGGGGATCGGTGATGCCATCCAGCACCACCAAAAAGGGCGGCTGATCCCGTTCTTTGGCCCGGGCCAGCATATCTTCCACGGTGGAATACCGGAAGGCCGACGCAAAAGCCACCATGCCCTGATGACCCGGCGCCAGGGCGTCCAGCCGCGTCCTGTCCACCTCTTGCACCACGATACGCCGCTCCTTGGCGATGGCGATGATCTCCCTGGCCGATCCACTCAGGTCGCCACGGGCCACCAGCAGCTTTTCCATATCGCGCCCCGACTTTAGAGCCTCGCGGATGGGGTTGCGCCCGGCCAGCATGTTATCCCGGGGCAGATCGGGCTCCCAAACCGGCTCTTCGGCATACCTGGGCCGGGGGGGCATGTCGGGTCTTGCCGGCCGCATCGGTTGCGCCGGCCGCACCGGCCTATCGGGCCGTACCGGCCGCGCCGGTCTTTCGGTTTCCTGATAAAAGCGCGCCTTATCCCGGCCCGTGGCCCTGGTCCATTCCCCAACCGGGCCGCTGCGGGCTCCGGGCCTTTTGCCCTTTTGCTCGTACCACTTAGGGCCGTCTTTGCCTTTTCGGTCATTCGCCATGTATATCTCTCCTTGCGCGGACTTCTTGTTTCCGTCCGCAACTTCTCTCTCCCTCGGGGCATTCGCCCCCTAGGCATCCCGGCCCCGCCCCGGAAAACAGTGTGGGGGCCACACGCCGCGCCTGCTCAAGCATCTCCCAGGCCAGCTCCCGAATCTCCCACTGGGCGCGCATGCAGCAGCGCAGTGAAAAAAAGTGCAGCAACTCCCGCGCGTTCATGGTCACCAACAGGCGGGTAGCACATGCGTTGGGCAACACAAACCGGGCATCCTCGTTTGCTTTTTCGCCGCTTCCACCCAATTCGTGCTGCCACTGGGCGTACCAACGGTGCATCTGCTTCATTTGATCATGATAGCGGGCCAAAGCCTGCTCGCCCAGGGCCTCAATGGCGGGCGGCACCACGTAATCAAAACCCGCTTCCATCGATACATATCGTTGGGATTGCACGCTAAAGCTAGCGATCCGGTGGCGGGTGATCTGTGCCAGCAGGGAGCGGGATACCCCCTCCACCGCAAAGGTAAAGCTTGCGTGCTCCACGGTAGATAGATGCCCGCTCTCCATCACGCCACGCACAAAAGCGGCCTGGTCCCGGGCGGCGACCCGCTGGGCCAGCGTATCGAAGTCCGCCTTGGCATAGCAAAGCCGCGCGGCCAGCGCCACAGCGGCATCCGGGTCATCGGTATGGCGGATCAGCTCCACACGCAGGTTGCGTTGTGGCATACACAGCCTCCTTTATCCGCGCAACAGGAAACCCCGGCCACGCGGTCGGGGTTATTATAACAAGTTAGGGGACGAGTTACAAGTTACAAGTTACGAGTTTCGGGGGTGATATGTAGGGGCGATTATCAATCGCCCGCTGTATCGCACAAACCCGTGTTGGCTTTAGGCGGCGGGCGATTGATAATCGCCCCTACAGGAACGGCAGGCTTGCTGGTTGTAGGGCGCGGCCACTGGACGCGCCCTACACTTGATTCGCATTTGTAACTTGTAACTACCTCTGCCGCTTAGGCAACGCCTCCGGCCTCTCCTCCAGCGCCGCCCAGGCCAGCACCCCATCCCGGATGCTGCGGGCCACCCGCTCCCTGTACGCAGCGTCTTGCAGCAGCGCCTCCTCTTGGGCGTTGGACAAAAAACCGCATTCCACCAGCGCCGAAGGGATGCCCAGGGTAAGAATATAGTAGTCACCGGTGTTGATCTGGCGATTTCGCTGGGGTTGGAGCCCTTCATTCATGGCGATTTGCAGGGATTGGGCCAGGGCCCTTCCGGCGGGGCATCCCTCGCGGAAAAACACCTGGGGCCCGGCCTGCCGCCCGTTGGAATATTCGTTCATGTGGATGCTCAGCAACAGCTCCGCGCCGCCCTCCAACACCAGCAGGGCGCGCCGCTGCATGTCCTGGAGTTTTCGGCGGATGGGCGGATTGTCGTCGCAGAGTGAATAGTCCCCGTCCCGGGTCATGATCACGTGGGCGCCCTGGGCGCGGAGCAACTCCCGCAGGCGCAGGGTTACGTCCAAATTAAGCTCCTTTTCGATCACACGGGATTTGCGCCCCACAGCCCCGCCGTCGTAGCCCCCGTGGCCCGCGTCGATGGCAATACAAAAGCTGGACAGCGCCGACGAGGGGGCAATATCCTCCGGCAGGCTTACCGGCACAGCGGAGGTCTGCCGGTTATACACACCGGAAAGGGCTAGTGCCAGGGCGCAGCAACCGGTGGCCACCAGCCACATCGTTGGCCACAGGTATGTGAGTATCTTCTTCATAGCGCCACCAACCTCTTTCCGCGCCGATATACATTCTCAGTAAGCATAGAGTATACAGCGATTATACAGCTCCAGGCCACGTGATTCCCTAGCAAATCTTAACCCCGGCTTCATACCGTTTTATATAGCATGCATATCCGAGGGTGCAGACACTTTTGATCCCATCGCGATATTCGTTCTACCAACAGATCATTCAAAAAATCAAACTATTTCCACACTCTCCACAGGGTTATCCACAGAAAAAAGCTGATTCGGCCTGCCTCACGCGTATTTTTCCACAGAAAAGCATCACGAATTTCCAAAAAAGGCCGGGTTATCCACATGGCGCAGCTGTTGATTTTGCGCCCCTATGACGATGAAGCATATGCGCAATCGCGGGTTTTCTGAACCCCGCATATACAAAAAAACCGCCCGCAAAGGCAGCAGGACGAGTATATTGCGCGAGCTTCTCTCATGTTTATGCATTCACTACAACAACGCCAATCCGGGATCAGCATTAAGCGACAAATCGGCGATCTCGCCACGCATCAGCCGATAGAAAGCGGCGCTGCCGATCATGGCGGCGTTGTCGGTACATAGCTCCAAAGGCGGCATGTACAGGGGCAGCCCGGCTGTATCGGCTTCCTGCTGAAGGCGTCGGCGGAGCAGCCGGTTGGCAGCCACCCCGCCGGCCAGGGCCAGCGCAGGCGCAGCCGTATCTGTGGCGGCCAGCATCACCCGCTCAATCAGCGATTCCACCACCGCATAGCGAAAGGAGGCCGCGATGTCGGCTGCCGGTATCTCCTTCCCTGTCTGCCGCAATTTGTGCACCGCGTTGATCAGCGCCGTTTTGATGCCGCTAAAACTATAATCGTACCGGCCCTGGGGCGCGGGTTTGGGCAGCGCCAGCGCGTGGGGATCGCCCCTCTCCGCCAACTCGTCCAGCAGCGGCCCGCCCGGATAAGGCAACCCCAACACCCGCGCCGCCTTGTCGAAGGCCTCACCGGCGGCATCATCCAAGGTTTGCCCCAGCAGCCGATAGCGGCCATAATCCTCTACAAACAGAATATGCGAATGACCACCCGACGCCACCAGGCACACAAAGGGCGGCTCCAAATCGGGATGGGCAATGTAATTGGCGCTCACATGGCCCTCAATATGATGCACAGCCACCAGGGGTTTGCCCGTGGCAAATGCCAAGGCCTTGGCGCAGGATACGCCGATCAGCAGCGCACCTACCAACCCCGGCCCCTGGGTTACGGCAATCGCGTCCATATCGGCGAGGCTCAGCTTTGCCTGGCGGAGCGCCTCGTCCACCAATGGGTTCAGGCTTTCCACATGCTTGCGGGAGGCGATTTCCGGCACCACGCCGCCGTACTCCGCATGCAGGTTGATCTGCGAAAACAATACATTCGAAAGCACCTGCCGCCCGCCGCGCACCACGGCCACGGCAGTCTCGTCGCAGGAAGTTTCGATGGCCAGTATGGTTGTCATTCTTTCGCCTCCGCTTTCTTCCGCACGGCTTGCCAGCACATATTCCACAGCCCGGCAAAAAAACATATCCAGTACGTTCCCATTTTAAAAAACGTTGCCTGAAAAAAAGATTCCGGCATCAGTTGGATCAGCATACCGTTTGGATCCAATAGCCATAGGTCATTGGCAAAAACGATGCGACGAAAAGCCCAAAAGGCAGATCGAAAATCGATTAACACCCACAAGAAAACGGCTATGTACAAAAGCATCACATCACGTGCACCTCTCAACGCACCCTCGGCGACACCAGTCCATTTTTTCTTCCGCCAGCATCGAAACCCGGTCCACAACAAAAGCGCTAAGAACATCGCTCCAAATACGCACATCACGATCTTTGCAAGGCGGTACAACTCCGCCACATCGCCCATATGGGCGATCTCCAGCTCGGTAAAAACTTGCTTTTCTTGCCCCTCCCCATCGCGCATAGTCAAGCGTAGCGCATCCAAATCGCCGTTCAGCGCACGGGGAATCGCGTCAAACACACCGCTGGAAACACCGAAGACTTGGGCCCGAATATTACCGTTCCAGTATGAGAAATAGTGCACACGTCGCAGCGTCACCCACAGCAAACACCCGAGCAACGCGCACATCAAAAAGAGCCACGCCATGGCACGACCTCTAAAATCCGCTTTTACCCTTTTCTTCTTTTTTATTTCACTCTTGATGTCGCTCATTTTTTCCTTCTCGCGCTCCTTCTCGCGCTCATACAACTCCAAGCAGGGATTTGACAACAAAGTAGTAACATGTTAGAATGGGCGTGGAGAGCGGGTCTCCTTCACGAGGACGAATCCCCATGGCAAATCATTTATTTGCAAGAGAGCCGCCGTGTAGCCTCACTGCACGGCGATTTTTTTATTTCTGCCCAAAGTATAGCATACAGAGCAATTCCATACAAGGTAGGACTTCAATTTCGTTCTTGTTTTGTTCTCATTCGCACAATACCCCAGCCCACACACCATATTGCGGCGCATCCCGCCCAGCACAGGGCAATTTGCCGCGCCGCATGCTCAAAAAAGGCCTGGGGCATCATTCGGATCAACAGGTCGTTTGGATCAAGCAGCCACAGGTCGTTGGTAAAAGCGATATGATGAAACGCCCAAAAAGCTGACCGAAAATCGATCACTGCCCACAATACGATGGCTCCCATCAACACAAATGCATCGGCCACACCCAGCAGCGCGCCCTTGGCCACGCTTTTTTTGTGTTGCGGCTTGCAGTATGTCCACACCGCAAGGGCGAGGAACAGCACCGCGCCCACGCACAGCACGATCTTTGCAAGGAGGTACAAATGCGCCACATCGGCCATGTGGGCGATTTCGCGCTCGGTAAACGCATACGAGCGCAATCCTTCCAAATCGCCATTTAATGCACGGGGAACGGCCTCAAATCCACCATAGAATGCTGGCCGCAACGTAAGCGCTAACAGGCATCCCAGCAGCGCACACACCAGAAAGAGCCACGCCATGGCGCGGCCCCTAAAATCCGCTTTTGTCCTTCTCTTTGTTTTACTCATCACTGCATCTGCAAATACGCGGTCACAAAGCCGTCCAAATCCCCGTCCATCACCCCGGCAGTGGAACCCACCTCGTAGCCGGTGCGGTGATCCTTCACCATGCTGTACGGGTGGAACACGTAGGAGCGGATCTGGCTCCCCCACTCGATCTTTTTCATCTCACCCTTGATGTCGCTCATCTTCTCTTCCTTCTCGCGCTCGCGCAACTCCAGCAGTTTGGACTTCAGCATCATGATGCATACCTCGCGGTTTTGCATCTGGGAGCGCTCGTTTTGGCACTGCACCACAATGCCGCTGGGGATGTGGGTCATGCGCACCGCGGAGTCCGTACGGTTTACATGCTGGCCGCCCGCGCCCGATGCCCGGTAGGTGTCGATGCGCACCTCGTCCATGTTGAGGTCGAGGGCTTGGTCTTCCAAAATAGGGGCTACGTCCAGGGAAGCAAAGGAGGTATGTCGGCGCGCGTTGGAGTCAAAGGGCGATATACGCACCAGCCTGTGCACACCCTTTTCGGGCCGCAAAAAACCGTAGGCGTTCTCCCCAGCCACCTCCATGGTAACAGACTTTACGCCAGCCTCGTCGCCGTCTTGGAAGTCCAGCAGTTTTACCGTATAACCCCGGCGTTCGCAGTAGCGGGTGTACATACGGTAGAGCATTTGCGCCCAGTCCTGGGCTTCGGTTCCTCCTGCCCCGGCGTGGAGGGACAGGATGGCATTGTTGTGATCGTACTCCCCACGCAGCAGGGTTTCCAAATGCAGCGCGTGCAGATCGGTTTTTAACGCACGGAGCTCTCCGCCCACCTCGTCGGCGGTCTCTTGATCGTCAACCTCCTGGGCCAGTTCGATCAGCGCCTCGGCATCGTCGGCCCTGCGGCCCAGGGCGGCAAAAAAGGCCAGTTTGTCTTCCAACTGCTTCACGCGCTGGTTCACCTTGGCGGATTTGCCGGTATCGTTCCAAAAATCCGGAACGTTCATCTCTTCTTGCAGCTCGGCCAGTTCATCCCTCATGTGGGCCAGGTCAAAGGGATTCACCTGCCTGTGTGATGCTTTCCCGAATGTTGGCCAAATCTTGCCTGTATTGATCCAGTTCGATCATCCTGCTCACTTCCTTTGCACTCTTTTTTACTTTATGTAAAAACAAATATCCAGCACAACATTGCCTTGCTCATCGGGCGTTGTAAAACGGGGACAAACGTAACGCTCAAAGCACCAATCCGTATTTACGTCATAACCTTCTTTTTCAAGCCGTTCTCCGCAGGGCCCTTCTTGCGCATATACTTCCCATTCCTTTCCGTAAACCCAGCATACGCCCAACTCGCCTTGGGGGAAGTCTACATGCTCAAAGCCTTGGGGCACAGTGGCGTTTTGCGGTGCAAACATGCCAATCCAATAATCAAACACGCCATCTTTTTCGCGCATCAAACCAATGTATGCGTCGCCATCTTCGTAGATTTCCTTGAGTTGCCCGTTGCTTTGCCTTTCAAGCGCCTCAAACCAATTGTTTTCGAACCATTCTCCCCATTTTGCACCAAACGATCCGTCTACGCGATCATCGTTTCCGTATTTTTTGCCGATGAACCTCATCGCACCAACGCTTTGTTTATATACCTTCGTAATTTCCCCCATGGTTCATCCTCCTTAAAGCAGCGCTTGCTTCCCGCTATAACCCCGACACATCGGCCCCGGTAGCCGCCAGCCTTTCCAGCGCCTGCTCTTTGGCCGTATAATTGCTTTCCTTTTCAGGGGCAAGGGTAATTGCGACCGTGTAATCGGCAATCGCCTCGGCGTACAAACCCATCGTATTCAGCAAATTTCCTCTCTCTTCAAGCGCTTCCAAAAGATCATCCCGGTCCACTGAGTCCATGTTGATGATAATCGTATAGTCAGCAAGCGCTTCTTCATAACGATCCAACATATAGTACATCCAGGCGCGCAGATTGTAAGCCCGCACAAGGCCGGGATCCAGTTCGATGGCGTTGGAAAAGGCCACGCTGGCCTCCTCGTAGCGATCATCAAACCACAATGTGCGGCCTTCGGCGAGCCATTCGTCGGCGGTTTTGTCTGCCACGTCTGCCATCGGTTCTGGCGGAGGGGGTTGCATCACTTCATACCCTGATACATCGGTTCCGGTGGCTGCGAGACTTTCCAGCGCCCGTTCTCTTGCTGTATAATTTTTCTGCTTTTCCGGCGCAAGGGCAATGGCCGCCGCATAATCGGCAATCGCCTCGGCGTACAAACCCATCATGCTCAATAAGCTGCCTCTCTCTTCGAGGGCTTCCAAAAGGTCATCCCGATCCACTGAATCCATGTGGATGATGATCGCATAGTCGGCAAGGGCTTCGTCGTGGCGATCCAACATATAGTACATCCAGGCGCGCAGATTGTAGGCCCGCACAAGCTTGGGATCCAATTCGATGGCATTGGTAAAGGCCTCACTGGCTTCCTCGTAACGATCCTCATACCACCACAGTTCACGGCCTGCGGCAAGCCATTCCTCGGCGGTTTTATCTGTGGCGTCCACAGGTTTGATCGCAGGCTCAGGGGTGGGCACCGGCGCCGCAATCGCAATAGGACCACCAAGTGTTTCCTCGTTGCCCGCAACGGGAACTCCCGCGTACAGGCTAACCGCCAGTATGCTCACGATGACTGCTAAAAACAATCCCTTCATCTCCGGTTCCTCCTTTTTGTTTAGATCTCAATCCCAGTAGCGCCCGCGGCCACAATTCATCACCATGATCATATGGATATGATTCGGCATGATGACGTGCTTATCTATCCTCACCGACTCATAGATTTTGGCGATAAAATCTCTCTGCATCGTTTCTATCCCGTCGCCCTACACTGCCTTCCCGCAACAATTCTTGTGCTTTTTTCCACTCCCGCAGGGGCAGGGCTCGTTGCGCCCTACTTTTGCATCGGCCTTTTTGGGGCGGTTAGGTTCACCGCCTGCGCCAGCGCCCGCGTTTGCGGCGGCCTTAGCCTTGGCCTGGGTCTCCACCGCCACCCGCTTGCGCTCCACAGGCTGTTGCACCGGTGTAAAGTACAGCCGCCTCAGGGTCTCCTCCCGGATCAGGCGCACCATCTCGTCGAACATCTCGTAGCTCTCAAATTTGAACTCCACCACCGGGTTTTTGTTGCCGTAGGCGCGCAGGCCGATGCCGTCGCGCAGATGATCCATGCCGTCGATGTGGTTCATCCAATGGTTGTCCACAGCGCCCAGCAGCCAAGACCGCTCCAGCTCACGCATGTCGATGTTGATCCCGGTGATCAGCGCCTCGCGTTTGGTGTAGAAGTCGGTGGCCTGCTCGTGGAGGTATTCTTGAAGTTCGTCGCGGATCCATTTTTCGGCTCGGGGCCTGCATGCCGCCAAGGTGCCAGGCGCCACACACAGCCTTTCCAGGTATTCGGTGAGCCCGCTGTAATCCCACTCCTCAAACTCCTCGCCCCGGCCGGTGTAGGAGGCCACCGCTTCGTCTATGATCTGGCGCAGCATACCCATGATCTGGCCGCGCATGTCCTCGCCCTCGAGCACCTTGCGGCGCTGGGAGTAGATCACCTCGCGCTGCTGGTTCATCACATCGTCGTACTGCAGCACATTTTTGCGGATATCAAAGTTGCGGCCCTCGATGCGCTTTTGCGCGTTTTCGATTTGTTTGGTAAGCAGGTTGGCTTCGATGGGCTGATCGTCGGACAAACCCAGCCTGCTGATCATACCGGAGATACGGTCGCTGCCAAACAGGCGCAGCAGGTCATCTTGCAAAGAGATGATGAACTGGGAGGAACCGGGATCGCCCTGGCGGCCGGAACGGCCTCGCAACTGATTGTCGATGCGGCGGGACTCGTGCCTTTCGGTGCCGATGATGTGCAAACCACCCACCGCCACCACCCGGTCGTGCTGATCGTCGGTTTGTTTTTTAAAGGCGCTGTACTGCTCCCGATACAGCTTGCGGATTTCGAGCACCTCTTGGGTCACATGCTCGTTGTGGCCCATGGCCTCCTCGATAACCTCTTCTTCATATCCCTGCTGGCGCAGCGCACGGCGGGCCAGGTACTCCGGGTTGCCGCCCAGCAATATGTCGGTGCCGCGGCCCGCCATGTTGGTGGCGATGGTCACCGCGCCGTAATGACCGGCCTGGGCCACAATCTCGGCCTCTTTGTCGTGATACTTGGCGTTAAGCACCTCGTGTTTGATGCCGCGCATGGTAAGCAAACGGCTCACCAATTCCGAAGTCTCCACCGACACCGTACCCACCAGCACCGGCTGGCCAGCAGCGTGGCGCTCAGCGATCTGGTCGATCACCGCGCCAAATTTAATCTTTACGTTCTGATACACCAGGTCGTTCATGTCCCTGCGGACCATGGGCATGTTGGTGGGCACCTGCACCACGTCCAGCTTATAGATGCTCTTAAACTCCGGCTCCTCTGTTTTGGCCGTACCCGTCATGCCGGACAGTTTTTTATACATCCGGAAGTAGTTTTGAAAGGTGATGGTGGCCAGGGTCTTGCTCTCCCGCTCCACCTTAACACGTTCCTTGGCCTCGATGGCCTGGTGCAAACCGTCGCTATAGCGGCGGCCTACCATCAGGCGGCCGGTGAACTCATCCACGATCACTACCTGATCGTTTTGCACCACGTAGTCCACGTCGCGTTTCATCAGGCTGTGGGCACGCAGTGCAGCATTGATGTGGTGAACGATTTCGTTGTTTTCCATATCCGCAAGGTTTTCCAGGCCAAAGTGCTGCTCGGCCTTGCGGGTGCCCTGCTCGGTAAGGTTGCAGGTTTTTTGCTTTTCGTCCTTCACATAGTCTGCGCCCTCGCCCTCCCGCAGGCGCAAAACAAACTGATCGGCACGGGTATACATTTCGGTGGACTTTTCGCCCTGGCCAGAGATGATCAGGGGCGTGCGGGCCTCGTCGATGAGTATGGAGTCCACTTCGTCCACGATGGCAAAGTTATGCCCGCGCTGCACCATTTCTTTAAAGTGGATCACCATGTTGTCGCGCAGGTAGTCAAAGCCCAGCTCGTTGTTGGTAGCGTAGGTAATGTCGCACGCGTAGGCATCCCGGCGCTCGTCGTTGGTAAGGCCATGCAGGATAATGCCCACCGTAAGCCCCAGATACCGATGGATGCGCCCGATTTCGTCGCCCTGGAAGCGGGCCAAGTAATCGTTGACGGTCACAATATGCACGCCCTTGCCTTCCAACGCGTTTAGATAGGAAGCCAAGGCCGCCGTCAGCGTTTTTCCCTCACCGGTTTTCATCTCGGCGATGCGCCCCTGGTGCAGCACGATGCCGCCGATCATCTGCACGCGGAAATGCCGCTTGCCGTAGATGCGGTCAGTGGCCTCCCGCACCAACGAAAAGGCTTCGGGCAGGATGTCGTTTAGTGTTTCGCCATTGGCCAGGCGGTCACGAAAGATTTGGGTTTGCGCCTTTATCTGTTCTTCTGTTAGCTTTTTATGTGCCTCTTCAAAGCTGTCAATAGCGTCCACAATTTTGTGCAAGCGCTTGAGTTCGGTGGCATTGCCATCGCCAAAGATTAGTTTTAATACATCCATCCGCACACTTCCTCCTGACCCGTTGGAATCCGGTATAGTATACCATTTCTGTTGTGGGGAAGCAACACGGCGAAAAGCATTTGAAAAATACGCTACAATTGTGTATGATGTGGGCATAAGGGAGGTTTCGCCATGTTTGAATTTCACTTTCAAATGACTAAAGAAGACCTTTTTGCAGCCTATAAACACCATATGTATCATGTCAATAAGCACGCACTGCTCA
>WQXF01000045.1 GCA_009784985.1 Clostridia bacterium
AGTTTCGGCATACCGAACCCCATCACTGCCTTGGGCAACCAAAAGGGTCAATCTGTCGCAATCGTCGAAGGCCCACTGGCCAATGTTGGTTACGCTGGATGGAATCGACACCGTAGCCAACCTTTCGCATTGATAAAACGCACCGTCGCCAATGGAGGAGGCGCCCTCCTCAATGGTCACGCCCGTCAGCCTTTTACACCCATGGAACGCCCAATCGCCGATGCTAACGACACTGGATGGAATGGTTACTTTCGTAAGCCTTCCGCAACCTGCAAACGCGCCTTCGCCGATGCTGGTGACACCCTCCGAGATCGTTACGGTGGCCAGGCCTCCGCAATTAGAGAACGTAAACGCTTCAATTATGGCGACGCCGGTTGGAATCGTTATTCTGTCCAGCTTTCGGCAATCTAAAAACGCGCTGCCCCCGATGCTGGTGACGCTGGATGGGATGGTGAGTTTCGAAAGCCTGTCGCAGCCTGCGAACGCACGGTAGCCGATGCTGGTAACGCCTTCGGGAATCGTCACGGTTTCCAGCTTTTCACAACCATCGAACGTAAACGGGCCAATGGCGGTAACGCCTGCCGGAATGGTGATGCTGCGTAGCTGCCGGCAACCTGAAAACGCGCTGTCCCCGATGCTGGTGACACCCTTTGGGATGATCACTCTGGAAAGTTTTGCACAACCCAGGAACGCGTACTCGCCTATGCTGGCAAGGCCCTTGGGAAGGGTGATTCTTTGCAGGCTTCTGCAGCCAGAGAACACATAATTGCCAATGCTGGTGACATCTTCGGGAATCGTTATGCTGGCCAGCCTTTCGCAGCCTTCAAAGGCCCAATCACCGATGCTGGAAACGGTGTTCGGAATGGTGATCTTGGAAAGCCTTTTACAGCCTGCGAACGCGCCTTCGCCGATTCGGGCGACGCCCCTTGGAATGGCGATGCTGGCCAAGCTTTCGCAGCCCTCAAACGCCCAGTCGCCGATGGTGGCAACACTCTTGGGAATGGTGATCTTGGAAAGCTTTTTGCAACCTGCGAAGGCGCCTTCGCCGATGCTGACGACACCTTCGGGAATGGTTACGCCAGCCAAATTCACACAGCCCTCGAACGCCCCATCGCCGATGCTGGTTACGCCCATCGGAATAACCACATTGGTCAATTCTTCGCAGCCTGCAAACGCACCTTCGCCGATGCCGACCACCGGATGTCCGTCCAACTGATCCGGAATGATCACCTTATCGGCTTCGCCAAGATAACTAATAATGACCGCTTGGCCATTTTCCGCCGAGTAATGGTAATCCCCGGAAGCAGATGCCTGGGCCGAAAGAACGGTTGCCAAGCAAACCATCAGCAATAAAACCATAACCGCTATGAGCACGTGCTTGCTGTACTTCATGGGTATATCCTCCCTATCCTTTGGGCACTCCGCCTTTGGGCTTTGCCATGGGACGCGACGCTGTCCCCTGGGCCTTCAACTTGGCTATCTGCTGTTGCAGGGCCACCATCTCCTTGCGCAGATGGTTGTTTTCGTCTTGGGATTTGAGCAGTTCGTCGGCCACGTTCATGGCTGCCAGCACCGCCACCATGTTCGAAGGCATGCGGGTGGTGAGGGTCAACTCCTCCATCTTGCGATCCACGTAACCGGCCACCCGGTGCATGTGCTCTTCGGTATCGGTCCCGGCCAGGGTATACTCCCGGCCGGCGACGCGTACAACTGTCCTGATTTTTTCCACGTGGTTTTCCATATGCTTCGCTCCTGATTATCTGCTTATCTGCTTTTTGCCACGGCTTGATAGGCCTTGCCGTAAGTCTCAACACGCACGGTCTTCATGCGTTGGGTTTCCAGAGGCCTGTCACCGCTGTCCCGGCGTGTGGACACGATGGCATCTGCCGCCTCCATGCCCTGGGTCACAGCCCCAAAAGCCGCGTACTGCCCGTCCAGATGGGGCGATTTTGCCACCATCACAAAAAACTGGGAGCCCGCGGAGTTGGGATCGCCACTACGCGCCATGGAGAGCACTCCGCGATCATGCTTGAGCTCGTTGGGAAAGCCGTTCTTTGCAAACTCCCCTGCGATAGAATAGCCCGGCCCGCCCATGCCCGTGCCATTGGGGTCGCCGCCCTGGATCATAAAGCCGGGGATCACGCGGTGAAAGATGACCCCATCGTAAAATCCGCCGTTGGCCAGGGAGATAAAGTTGGCCACGGTGTTGGGTGCGATGTGGGGATAGAGTTCGCCGGTCATGATGCTTCCGTTTTCCATTTCAATCGTGAATACCGGATTCGGTTCATTGTTTTGCATGGTTGTGACCTCCATTATTGATTTGCACTTATGTATGCTTGAAGAAGCGCTTTTACGCTTGTTTATTGTAACGCATTTTGGATGGGTTTGCAATGGCGGGTCTAGCAACCAGGGCAACGCTTCTATCTTTCTTCATTCTTCTGTGCCTCCTCTAGCTTGCTCCGCAGACAAAACTCATCGTTTATTTTGATGATCGTCATAACGAACAAGCGCAAGAAGATCATGTAGTTTCTCTCATGAACCGCCTGATCTTCTCCCGCCGAGGGCTGCGTATGGCTATACTGATTTCTTAAGTCAAGGCCATTGCTAAACTGTGACCTGTTGAGGAAGTAGTTTAAGTATGCCTGTTCAGGCCTCGAAAGAAGGGTACTCTCATATGTGATCATTTCTTTGGTAACCAAATCATTGATGGCTTTTTGTCCCTCTTGAGGGTAATGATGATAACAGGCAACCTCATTATGATGAAGATCGGATAAAATGTGAACAACCCAAGCATCGGCTACTTCAAGCAAACCTTCTTCGCCTTCCAACAAATAACCCTTCTCTATAAGCCACTTTATGCGAGATTGCTGGAATGCAAAGAAATCTCCAATTTTTACTCGCTCATTTCTCATCAAATCGAAAAGTGTTCCGTATTTTTCACCGGAGTTCTCAGTATATCCCATTGTGCTTTGAGATGAAAAAAATATGAAGGAGGCATTCTCAAACTCCATTCCATAACCGTATGCGTATTTGTTCTTCAGCAAAGATGGTACATTCTCAAAAAAAAGATGATCCGAGCGAATCTCCAGCAACTCTAAATCTACAGTCCCCTCTTGCACATATAGACAAAACTGCTTAAGAACAGATTCAAAAGCGGGCATCACGTTTGTACACTTTTCAAGATAGGTCGAGCCAGACGAGGGCATCTCCAGCCTAAAGCACTGTGCTGAGAACTCTTCCGGCAAATAACCATCAAAAAACCACTTGATCATTTCTTCCATCCTAATCCCCAATCGAAACAAAGCATGATAATAACTCACCATTTGCAAACCCGCATGCCTATTAATCATATCAAACGAGATGCCCTTTACATAATCCGTTTTCGAACGTGTAAAAGCCGCCTCTTCCAGTATCCCCATGCTCTTTCGATTGCTTATCAACGTCCAGCGCATACACAAATCTGTGAAGCTGAACAAGTAAATGAAATTGTTCATTAAAGTCGGAAAATCCATATTTTCCTCTATCCATTTCAAGCTATATGAAGATTCTAGATTAAATCCCTCATTGGTGAGAATAACAGGTTCCTCCTGCGATTCAGAAAATATAACTGAAGCCTGCATGCGAACTCCGCTATTCTCTTCAAAAAAAGATGCATTAACTTTCTCCGCCTTTTTTTTAGCCTTGAGTATCACCTTGGGCGGCAACTCAATCTTTTCCTTTTTACTCTGCATACGTGCAACTAGTTGGAGATAATTCAAATTTTGCGTATCATTAATATAACAAGAAATGATCTGCGTTTTGTCAGCTGCAGCGAGCTCCTTAGGCAAGTACATTGGCCTTGTGCCAAACACATGACGTACTTCATAGTGATCGAGCAGAATCTCAGCAGAATCCACATGTGCAAGCATAAACTCGCGTATTACTGTACCAAAATGGTCTACGATTTTTTTATGCCTAAGTATTTCCCTCAAGTTTACTATAGAAGAATCTAGAAGCCGCCTGAGGGTGTCTCTCTCTAACTTGAGATATACTTTGAACGATTCGACTAAGCTCCAAAAATCATCACGGTAGTCAAAATCCAAAGATGAGTACAAACCCTCAAACTTATCATCGGTAATTGAAGCAAAAAATCTGGCAACACAAGTATATTTATGCTTTACGATCGCCTTGAGCTCAACAATCAACTTTTGTGACCATTCCGAAAGATACAACTCATGATCCAAGTAAAGCTTAATATTAAACAACTCTATGCAATCATTGATAGTTGTCATTTCTGGCTCAGAACCAAACCGGGCCATTACTTGCTCTACCTTTCTTAACTCCATGCCACAAGCCCAATCTGTTGTTGAAAAAAACTTAACTCTATTCATTACCGGGCTTCTCACCGCCCCTCCACCCGTATCACACTCTCCACCGTGGCGTCCTCCGGCTTCATATCTTTTAACGCCTGCATTACGGATTGCTCGTGGGCTCGGTGGGTCACAAACACCAGGGGCACGCGGTCGTTGTCGATCCCCGAATGCTGTACCATAGAGGCGATACTTACTTCATGGGCCCCAAAGCAACCCGTAATAGCCGACAGCACACCCGGCTTGTCCGACGCCGAAAGGCGGATGAAGTACACGCTGGCCCAGTTGGTGTCAAAGCCCAGCTCGGGCGAAGCCTGCTCCTGGTTGGCAAAGGTGGGATGCCAGTGCCGGGGCGCAGCCGCCGCCATGATCAGGTCGGACACCACCGCGCTGGCGGTGGGCGCGTCCCCTGCGCCCTGGCCATAAAACATCATCTCGCCAAAGGCGTGGCCTTTTAGGAATACCGCGTTAAACGCGCCGGATACGCTAGCCAAGGGATGCTCGTTGGGCACAAAAGTCGGATGCACCCGTACCTCTACCACAGAATTATTTCGCTTGGCCACGGCCAGCAGCTTGAGGGTTAAGCCCATCTCCTTGCCGTAGGCGATGTCCCGCGCCGATATACTGCCGATGCCCTCCCGATAGATGCGCCCCACCGGCACATGGGCATGGAAAGCCAGCGAAGCCAAGATTGAAAGTTTATAGGCGGCATCGTAGCCGTCCACATCGGCGGAAGGATCGGGCTCAGCCAGGCCCAAGCGCTGGGCGTCAAACAACACCTGGGCGTAATCCTTGCCTTCCTTGGCCATGCGGGTGAGGATATAGTTGGTGGTGCCGTTGATGATGCCCATCACCGCGTCGATGCGGTTGGCCTGGAGGGAGTCGGTGAGGGCGCGGATCACGGGGATGGCCCCGCACACGCTGGCCTCGTAATACAAACCTCCGCCGTATTTTTGCGCCTCGGCCTGAAGCAGATGCCAGCCTAGGGCCAAGGCCACTTTGTTGGCGGTCACCACGGTTTTGCCGTTGCGCAAGGCACGCAGCATAAAATCAATGGCAGGCTGCTCTCCGCCCAAAAACTCCAGCACGATGTCGATCTGGGGATCGTCGAGCACATCCTCTGGGCGGTCGGTGAGCAGACGCGCCGGGATGGGCACGCTGCGCGCCTTGTTGATATCCCGCACCAACGCACGCTTGAGCACAAACTCGATCCCGTCCCGGTGGGCGATCTGCCCCGCTGTCCCCTCCAGCAGCGCGAACACCCCGCCGCCTACGTTGCCGCATCCTAGGAATCCAATGGTTGTTTTGCGCATTTTTTCTTTCCTTCCGTGTGCTTGAATTTTAGCTGAGTCCGCCGGGAGGAATCCCCCCGCCACTGCGGTGGCCCTCCCCCCTTTGGCAAGGGGGGTAAGGGATTTTAGCGAAGTTGTCATTCTTAACCCCTACCTCCCTTGCCAAAGGGAGGGGGACCGCCGTGGCGGTGGAGGGATTTCCCTCATTGATTCCGTTCATAAATCAACCGCAACCCCTTCAGCGTCAGCAGCCCATCCACATGGTCAATCACCTTCAGCTCCGGGGCCAGCAGGCGGGCCATGCCGCCGGTGGCGATCACCTTGGTGGCCGGATCTCCAATTTGTTCTTTCATGCGGCGTACGATGTAGTCCACCGATCCCACAAAGCCAAAAAACAAGCCGGACTGCATGTTGGTTACCGTGGTGCGGGCGATCACAGCGCCGGGCTTTACCAGCTCTACCCTGGGCAGCTTGGCCGCCGAATCCACCAGCCCCTCCGCCGACATCTTAATGCCCGGCCCAATGGCCCCGCCCAAGAACTCCCCTTCCGCCGACACCACGCCGTAGGTGGTAGCCGTACCAAAGTCGATAAAAATGCAGGGCCCGCCGTAACAAACGTGGGCAGCCACGGCATTGGCGATACGATCGGAACCCAGCTCGCGAGGGTTATCGTACTTGATGTGGATGGCGGTTTTGACCCCCGGCGCCAAAAAGCGCGGCTCCAGCCCAAAGTAGTTGCCGCACATATGCTCGATGGTAAAGTTCACCGTGGGCACCACCGAAGAGATCATGATGCCCCGCACCTGATCCAAGCGCAAATCGCAGTGCTGAAACAGATTGGCCAGGGTGATGCCGTATTCGTCCGAGGTGCGGGTGCTGTCGGTATTGAGCCGCCAATACCGCACCAGCTCTTCCCCTTCAAATAGCGCCACCTTGATGTTGGTATTGCCGATGTCCATGGTGAGTATCATGGGCGGCCTCTCCTTTGCAAACGGGATAGCGCGCCCATCAGCGCGGGTATCACCAATGCGGCAAACGCCGCCTCCGGCAGGCCGTTGGTGAGCACAATGCCGCCCAGCACAGCCAGGACACCGGCGACGGGCACCTCCATCAGCTCGGCGAGGCGCGCGCCGTATATCAAATACAGTGTACCCAGCACGGCCACGGTATTGGTAAGGGTGCCAACAATAGCCGAACATGTCCAAGCCACGGGCAGGCGTGCTTTCCCCCTGCACACGGCCAAAGCGCCCTTGTAAGCAAGCCAGGCCACACAGGGTATCAGCATCCGGGGCACTACGGATACCAGCGGATTTTGAAAAAGCACGTCCATGGGCAACACGGGGGCAAATGCCCTGATCAGGCTCATCACACCAAATAAAAAACCCAGCGCCAGCCCGGGCAGGAACCCTTCGCATAGCAGGCCAATCAGCACCGGTATGTGCATGAGGGTTATGGCCGCCACGGGTGTGATTTGGATAAATCCCAGCGGCGTAAACAGAAAGATGGCCATGATGGCCAAGAGCAGCCCCATGGTAGTGAGCCTGCGCACCCGGTTTGTATGGCTTGTGTTGGAATTTGTGTTCATAAGTGAAAGCCTCCGTTCAAGTTCGCTTTGGATACCCGACGGCAAAGGGGATCGAATGGGATCACCGAGTCCGGTTCAAGATACCGGCTCTTTATCGAATTATAATTGCAAAATAGTTTTTTGTAAAGGAAAAGCAACGCGATATTCCTCGTAGGGGACGCCGCCCTCGGCGTCCCGCCGCACCCATATGCTATAATACCCCCAGGAGTGATGCACATGAAAAAAAACCAAGCCTGGGTAACCTACGGCGACAACTACACCCAAATGGCCTACGACATCATGCAGGCCGCCGATGTGGCCGCGCGCATTCCGGGCAAAAACCCGCGGGTCGCTCTCAAACCCAATCTGGTGATGGCCAGCCCGGCGTCAAACGGCGCTACAACGCACCCCGAACTGGCGGCAGGGGTGATCGAGTATTTGCAGGCGCATGGTTTCAACAATATCGTCATCGCCGAAGGAGCCGCCGCCGGGGTGCGGACAAGCCGGGCTTTTGACATCTGCGGCTATGAAGATTTGGCCAAACGTTACGGCATCACCCTGCTGGATACCCAGCGGGACACCAGCCGCAGCCAAAACTGCGCAGGATTGCCGCTAAAGGTTTGCGACTGCGTGGGCTCCTTTGATTACCTGATCAACATGCCGGTGGTGAAGGGCCACTGCCAAACCACACTCACCTGCGCCCTCAAAAACCTAAAGGGCCTGATCCCCGACAGCGAAAAACGCCGCTTTCACACCATGGGCCTCACGCGCCCCATCGCCCACCTAAGCGCCGGTATCCGCCAGGATTTTGTGCTGGTGGACGCCATCTGCGGCGACCTGGATTTTGAGGAGGGCGGCACGCCCGTGCGCCGGGATCAGGTGCTGGGCTTTTGGGATCCCGTGCTGTGCGACGCCTATGCCTGCGGGATGCTGGGCCATTCAGTGAGCGATGTGCCTTACATCGGCCTGGCGGAAGGGCTAGGCGTGGGTTGTGCGGACACATCTTCGCTGCACATCACAGAGTTGAACCGCCCGATGGCAGGCTCTGATCCCCGCCCCACCCGGCGGGTACAGGCGCTGGCAAAACATATCGACGGGCGGGAGGCGTGCAGCGCGTGTTACGGCGGGCTGATCCATGCCCTGCACCGGCTGGATGTACACGGCTTGCCGGGCAAGGTGTGCATTGGCCAGGGATTTAAAGGCCAAAAGGGAGACGGCCTGGGCATAGGCACGTGCACGGCAGGGTTTGCCCGTAGCCTGCCCGGATGCCCGCCTACCGCCGCAAGCATGCTGGACGCACTGCAATCATGGATGAACCGATGAAAATCGAGGCTGTATTCAACGATTACCAACGGTATATCCAACAGTTCCGTTGCCCTGCCTGCCACGGGGAAATGGCGTTGCGGAAACCGGCCAGCCTGGTGTGCAACACGGGGCATTGCTTTGATCTGTCCCGCCTGGGGTATGCCCATTTTGTGCCCCAGCAAAAGCCTACCCGGTACACGGGGGAGCAGTTCGAAAGCCGCCGAGTTGTGTTTGAGCAGGGCTGCTATGAGCCGCTGGCCGAAGCGATTCATGGGCTTATTTGCGAAATGGGTTGCGATAGGCTGCTGGACGCGGGGTGCGGCGAGGGGTATTACACCCGCTACCTGCACGCCAAGGTCAAGGGCACTGAGTTTTATGCCTTCGATAACGCAAAGGAAGGGGTAGCCATGGCCGCGAAAGCGCGCCCAGGTGTATGCTGGTTTGTGGCCGACATCACCAACATCCCTCTGGGCGACCGTTCAATGGACGTGCTGTTGAGCCTGTTCACCCCCTCCAACTATACGGAATTTACCCGGGTGTTGGGCCAGGGCGGCCGCGTAATCAAGGTGATTCCGGGCGGAGGCTACCTAAAGGAGTTGCGGGCGCTCATCTGGCAGGGGCAAGGCGGGTACTCCCCTCAACCGGTGGCGGATCACTTGTACAAACACATGGCGCTGGAAAAAGAAATCTCCCTATGCTATGAGCGCGCGATAGATGAAGAGCTGGCCGGGCATTTTTTGCGCATGACACCCATGATGTTTGGCAAGGAGCCTTCTTCCATTGACATCAACCAACTGACCCGTTTGACCTTCGATTTTAAGCTATTTCTAATGCGCTCGTAATTCCCAATGCTGTATACTGTATTATGCAAAAGCAGCCAAGACGGAAATCCATGTAGGGGCGATTATTAATCGCCCGAAAAGGCTGGCGGGCGATTGATAATCGCCTCTACTAAGAACGGCAGGCTTACCGGTTGTAGGGCGCGGCGCCTCGACGCGCCGCTGTATTGCATCAAAGGCGCGTTATTCTGGACGAATCACGGCGCGCCGAGGGCGTCGCGCCCTACGATTGGTTTGTGTTATCCTACATATTTTACACAGGAGGTGACCCGATGATCCGTGCGTTTCGGGCAACGGTAAAACAATACGGCATCCGGTATGCGCCCTTTGCCGCGCTGTACATTGTGCTGGCTATTGTGGCGGCGGTGAGCAACATATTGTCCATACAGGCCACGGGCAATATGACGCAAGCCGCCACAGAACCAAACACAAGGGCCACGATGATGGGCTTTTTGCTGGTGCTGGCGGCAGCCGGGGCGGTCAACGCGCTCACAGAAGGGGTATCGGCGTTGTTAAGGCAGCGGTTTTTTGCCAAAGCGTTGCACACCATCCGCCATACATTTGCGTTTCGTTTGCTGCATTTGCCCTACAAGGATTTTGCGGGCAAAAACAGCGGCGAGGGCGCGTCGCTTTTTACCAATGATGTGCCCCAATCCGCGGCCTTTGTTACCGTGCAGGCGCTGTCCCAAATCTCACAGTTGACCACCTTGGTGGTATCCATCGTATTTATGGCCTTTATCAATTGGTGGCTCACCCTGGCGTATTTTGCCCTTTTCCCGGCGCTGGCGGTGCTGCAGGCAGTGATATCCGCGCCCATCGGGCAAAAGAGCCTGGAGGCTTCCGAGCGCAGGGCGGAGTTTAATGCCGTGGTAACCGACGCCCTGCAAAACCCACTTACCATCAAGGCCTACGGGCTGGAGGCAGCGGTGGAGCGGCGATACGACAACAGCTACATGCGCTATTACGATACCATGCATCAGTACATAAAAACCCTGGCCAGCCTGGTCCTGGCCGGGATATGCGCCACGGTGCTGCCCACCTTTGGGCTGTTTATCGCCTCCGCTGCGTTGGTTATCAATGGAAGCATGACCCTTTCGGCGTTTATTGCGCTCACGATCATAGCAGGCCCGGTGGGCTCGTGGCTCTCCATGTTTTCCCAAGAGATGGCCGGTTTGCGACGGTCCAGCGCATCGGCTATTCGTATTCTAGAGTACGTGCCCGATGGGGATCCCAGCCCGGCGCAAATCCATATGTCTGGCGAGGATGCAGTGGCTTTCGACAACGTTTCGTTTGGATATGGGGAAGGGGCCAATATCTTTGAGAATGCCACATTCGCCGTAGAAAAGGGCACGATCACGGCCATAGCAGGCCCCAGCGGATGCGGCAAAAGCACTGCCCTCAAGCTGATGCTGGGGCTGTACGAACCCGATGGAGGCAGCATAACCCTATCGTCGGCCAATGCCACCTATGTGCCCCAGGATTGCCACCTGCTGCCCGTGTCGATCCAAGAAAACATCGTGTGCGGCCTGCCCTTAGAAAAAGCAAAGCTGGACCAGGCTTGCCAAAACGCGGGCATCTACGATTTTATACAGGGCTTGCCCGATGGGTTTGATTCCGTGCTGGCCGAATCGGCGGCCAATGTTTCGGGCGGGCAAAAGCAGCGCATCGCCATGGCCAGGGCTTTTTACCGGGATGCAGACATCCTGCTGCTGGACGAAGCCACCAGCGCCCTGGATCCCCCCACAGAAAAGGCGGTGCTGGAGGCCTTCCAACACTATGTAAAATCCAACGGTAAAACCGCCGTGGTGGTGGCCCACAGGCAGGCCGTGCTGGACATGGCCGACCGGGTGATTACCCTGGCGAAAGGAGGCGTGTTGGCGTGAAACAACAATCCAAGGACTTAAAGCCAGTGAGCCCGCTTCGGGTATTTGGATTCACATTCGGGTTCGCCCGCCCCCACATGCTGCCCTTTATGATAGGCCTGCTGCTGTACACCTCCCAGCAAGTGACCTTTACGCTGCTGAATTCCACGCTGTTTGGCGGGGTTACGAGGGCTATCGTCAACGGAAACCCCGCCGGGCTGCTCATCACCGGGCTCATCGTGCTGGGGATGCTGGTTGGTATGTCGGCATTGCTGTATGTAGGCGTTTTGCTGTACACGGTGGGTGGGCTCAAAACCCTAAGGCGCTTGCAAACCAAGATATTCCGTTCTTTTGTAAATGCTGATGCCGAAGGCCGCGCCCACTCCGGCGAGCAATTGTCCGCCTTGAACAATGACGTAGCTGGGGTAAACGAACTGTACGACGGCGCTTTGCCCAATCTGCTCATGTGGGTATTCCCCATCGTTACGTTGTCCGTCACGGTGTTTGCCATCGAGTGGCGGGTGGGGTTGCTTACGGTGGTGGCCGGGCTGTTTGCCATGGGGGGCCAGTATCTGTTTGCCAAACCCCTGGCCAAAATCGCCAAAGGAACGTTAGAAGCGGTGGCCGAGGCAACCAAAACCGTGGGCGACATCTTCTCCGGCGGCATCATCATTCGGGTGTTCTCACTGCAAACCAAGCTGCAAAAAATGTTTGGGCACAGCAACGATCAATTGCTTCAACTCGGCAACCGGGAGGCAAAAGTAAGCGGGGCGCAAAAACTGTTCTCCGGCATATCCCAGCTGCTTACAACGGGCGGGGTGTTTGTGGTGGGCAGTTTATTGGTTTCCCGCGATCAAATGTCCCTCGTGACCCTTATGACCTTGGTGCCCATGTGCGGAACCATTGCCGAGGCCCTGGCCAACATCGGCCAAGCCTGGGCGGGTATGCAGGTGCCCCTGGAAGCGGGCAAGCGCATCTATGCGCTGCTGGATGGCGACAACCATGTGGAGCCTCTGTCCGAAAAAAAGGAACCCATCATTACAGAAGGCTATCGCATCGAAGCCAAAAATTTAACCTTCTCTTTCAAAAATGCGGAAAAGCCCATACTGGCAGGCGTGAATTTGGCCATCGAAGAAAACCAGCTCGCCGCATTCGTAGGCGCGTCGGGCGGCGGCAAATCCACGCTGCTCAAACTCATCGCAGGCCTCTATGACCGCGATCATGTAAGCGTAACGATTGGCGGCAAAACCTTTAATTCAAGCAACATCGAAACATGGCGCGGGCATTTTTCCTATGTAGACCAAAGCTGCGCCCTGTTTAACCTAACCATCGCCGAAAACATCGCCCTGGGCAAAGAGGGCGCTACAATCGAAGAAGTAAAGGCCGCCGCCGCAGAAGCCGACTCCGATACCTTCATCATGGCGCTTCCCCAGGGGTACGATACGCCGGTGGGCGAGGTGGGAGGCATGCTGTCCGGCGGCCAAAGGCAACGCATCGCCATTGCCCGGGCGCTGATCCGCCGCTCCCCCGTGCTGGTTTTTGACGAAGCCACCAGCGCGCTAGACGCAAAAAGCGAAGGGGAAGTGATCGCCACCATCAACCGCCTGCGGGCCAATCACACCATTCTGATGGCCACGCACAACCTTGCTTCCATAGAGCCCGATGTTACCTTCCGGGTGGAGGATGGTGGGGTGGGGGTGGTGTAGTAACCCTACCTCCCTTGTTAAAGGGAGGGGGACCGCCGCAGCGGTGGAGGGATTCCGTTCCCAGCGGTATCGGCAAAAAACGTAATACATTAGTTGTTACAGCGTACTACAAGAAAAGCCGCCCTCACAACGCATAAGAAGGCGGCTTTTGATTTGCTTAGAAACGTATTGGTTCTACCTGTTTGGTGCCAATCTGTAGGCTTCTTCTATGGCCTTTTGGTGATCGGGACATACCGAATTGCCAGCATTCGTGTGGCTCCCCAGCATGTGTACGCAGAGCTGACCGTCAAAGTTATTGCCGGAAACGAAGCTTGCTCCATGAGGCACCCCGTAGAGGGAAGCGGCGTATGTCTTACCGTCGGACATGGTAAGCCACACCGGCCTGCGATGGTACGTGATGGTACCGCCGAAAATCTGGCGGAGCACAGCCGTGTCGTTTGCGGTGGCCGGCTCGGCATCCAGATGCCTGGTTGCGCTCATGGACTGACAAACGATGGTGAACGACCTGTTGGTGCGCGCATCGGTAAGAATCGCCTTATCCCCTCTGGTGTATCTGGCCCTGTAATTATCGTAGAACACTTGCCATGTCACCATATCCACGCCATTGATGGTGGGATTGGCGGTACTGCCACTGCCAGTCACAATGCTGTATAGTTTGGTTTGCGTGTCCACGCCCGCAACTCCATCTACCTTTAGGTTGTTTGCCCTTTGGAACGCCCTAACCGCGTTTTCGGTCAGGGTGCCAAAGGTGCCGGTAACGCTGCCGGTGTAGTAGCCCAAATCCTTCAATTTTTGCTGCATCGCCCGCACATCCTCGCCGGAGCTGCCATTCTTTAATATGCGGAAGGTAGTGGGCGGAGGGGCATCGGTGGGCCGATCATCGCCGCCGGAACCGGGCGTGGTGCTGCCGCCAGAACTGCCGCCGCCGCCGGAAGCGCCGAAAACAGCAGCTTGGGTAAGAGGGCCGGCGATGCCGTCGGCAACAAGGCCGTTTTTCTTTTGGAAGTCCCGCACCGCATCCAGGGTTCTTGCGTCGTATGTACCGTTTACGTTCACGCGGGTGTATCCCAACCCTCTCAGCGCCTCTTGCAGAGCCCGCACATCGGCGCCGGTGTTGCCCGACCTTAGGTTACGATATACGGTAGGAGGAGGAGCCGATCCGCCGCCGGAACCGCCCCCCGAGTCACCGCTGCCGCCAGCCTCTTCCCAAGTAAGTATGCGGAGCATGTCGGAGCGGATATAACCCACTATACCGTTCACGGACACATTGTACCACAATTCGGTGCCCTTTCTGGTATTGCTGCGGATGGTAACCCTTGTATTGCGGGGCAGCGATGCCCTGGAAGCATTGCTGGTGCTGGGCCCATTGCGCAGATTCACCTTGTCGGCCCGGGTTATGGCCTGATCGCTGTACCTGCTGCCGGAAGAAGAAGCGCCGGAGGAAGAACCGGAACCGGCGGCGCCAAACAGCCTAGCTTGGGTAATAGGGCCGGCGATGCCGTCTACAGTTAAGCCCGCACTTTTTTGATATGCCCTTACAGCGGCCTGTGTCTGGGTGCCAAAGGTACCGGTTACGCTGCCGGTAAAGTGCTTTAAATCCTTCAGCCTTTGTTGCAAGCGCCTAACGTCCTCGCCAGAACTGCCTACCTTTAGGTTTCTGTAGACAGTGGTGGCGGTGGCCGTTGTTGTCGTAGTGGAGCCGGTGGACGTGCCGCCGCCGGGAGCAGAACTGGCGCTGGGCGAGGGAGAGGCAGTGGCGTCGGCCGGAGCGCCGGGGGCTTCCTTGGTATTGGCCAAGGCAGTGATGCTTGGGTCAAAATGGAAATTTGTAGACACGGCTTTCACCCAGCCGGTAACATCCTTGCCGTTCTTGTCTTTTAAATCCACTCTCCATCGGGCACTGTCTCCGTTACCACTTTCGGCAGCTACCCAAACCACATCACCGTCCATTAAGTGCATCAGGATAACATTACCAGTGCTGTCTTGAAAAACCTCGAGGTCGTTGGTTTTGCATCTCGCGTACTGGGCAGTAAACGCCAGCGCAGCGCTCACCCAGCACAGGGCCAGCAAGCATGCCATCGCCGCTACGATGATTCGGGCTTTTTGCCTTTTGCGTTCTTTCACGTTTCATTCCTCCTGCTGCTGTCGGCTGTCGGTGTTTACGTTTGCATTCATTTTATTACAAAAGCGTTGCTTTGTCAACGCAAATTTGTCATAATTAAGATTCTATGGAATCCTTCCTGCATAG
Source organism: Clostridia bacterium (assembly GCA_009784985.1). GTDB lineage: Bacteria > Bacillota > Clostridia > Christensenellales > Aristaeellaceae > WQXF01. The sequence continues at coordinate 15,166 of WQXF01000045.1, forward strand.
AACGAATGGGGAGGACAAATTCTTGCAACCGCAGATTCACACAATATATAGTATGGCCGTTAATTGTGGCAATTCTGTGGCTTTTTGGGTTCATTTTATGGAATTTGGCGGCGGCGGGCAGGAACGGCGGGACGCCGAGGGCGCGGCAATTCTATGGCTTTTTTGGCTTTTTGGGCTCATTTTAAGGAAGTTGACATCCGGTTTGCTTTGGGCTAGAATGGGAAAACTTAAGGAACTGAGCATTTGATTGCATGTCCGGGAGGAAGATCGATGGGCAAACTGCGCTATTTTATTCGAAGGTTGCGGAAAATGGATTTTCGGGCGATGCTGCGCACCGCCAATCAATTGCGCCACATAGCAGGCAAAACACGCCTATGGCTGCTGGCGGACATGGCCCGCTGCGGGCTGCGCTACGGCGCGGGATATGTGGACTACAAAATCGCGGAGTTCTACCGCCTATCAGCGGAGCAACGGGCCACCCAAATCACCCGGGGTGTATCCAACGCCATTGTAGCGCGCATGAATGACAAGGCCTACTGGCACTTTTTTGACAACAAAGCCGAATTCAACACCTTATTTGCAGCCCAGGTGAACCGGGATTGGATCGACCTCACCCAGTCCGACGCAGGGCAGTTCGCCGCCTTCCTGCGGGGCAAGGGGCCGGTGATTTGCAAACCCATCGAAGGCTCCAGCGGCCAAGGCATCCAAAAAGTTGAACCACAGGCCTTTGGGGACGCGGCCATGCTCCGGGCCCGCCTGCTGGGCGAGGGCATCGGCATTGTAGAGGAATGTGTGGTGCAGCATCCGGCATTGGCGGCGCTCTGCCCTACCTCGGTGAACACGATCCGTATCGCCACCCTGCTGGGCGACAAAAAAGAAGGCATTGTGTACGCCTACCTGCGCATCGGCAACGGCTCGGTGATGGACAATGTGGATTGCGGCGGTTTCGCCTCGCCCATCGATCTAGCAAGCGGCGCACTCTGTGGCGTGGGGGCCGACAAACAAGGCAACGCCCACGAATTCCATCCTATGACGGGCACGCGGATCCCCGGCACAGTGATCCCCTTTTGGAAAGAGGCGGCGGAGATGTGCCTGGCGGCTTCAAAGGTGATACCTCAAGTACGTTTTGTGGCATGGGATGTGGCCATCACTGCCCAGGGGCCGGTGTTTATAGAAGGCAACAGCTTCCCCAGCCATGCGATCCCCCAGTTTGCAGCTCATTTTCCCGATGGGATCGGCATCTTGCCTAGGTTTGAGGAATTTATTGATCTGTGATACCAGCAGGGTGAAATCATTTGCATATTCATGCATCAATACAAGACAAAATGGATAAACATGCGTTTCCTAGTAGGGGGCGATGCCCTCATCGCCCCGCACTCTCGCGATGTGATCAGGTATCGCGGGCCGATGAGGGCATCGCCCCCTACATTTTCTGTTTTTTACATAGCAAATAATTTTGCCCCAGCATATGAAATACCCATCTTGCATTCGGCAAACAAACTATGTACAATAAAAGAGGCGCTAAAACGCCTCTTTTTTGAAACCCCCATCACAATAGACAAGGAAGGGATTTGCATGCAGATTTTTGTTCGGGACAACCCTCAACAGGTCGCCGAGGTAGCGGGGGCCCTTATACGCGCGCAGGTATTGCGCAAGCCACAAAGTGTGCTGGGCCTGGCCACCGGCTCCACCCCTATCCCACTGTACGATGAACTGGTGCGTTTGCACGGCGCAGGCCAGGTGGATATGTCCCGCATCACCACCTACAACCTGGACGAGTACGCGGGCCTGGCCGCCGATCATCCCCAGAGCTATCACTTTTTTATGTGGGAGAAGCTGCTTTCGCGGATCGGCATGAATCCCAGCCAGGTGCACTTGCCCAACGGCACCGCCAAAGATTTAGACGCCGAATGCCAGCGGTACGAGGCGCAAATCGAGGCCGCGGGCGGCATCGACCTGCAGGTGCTGGGCATCGGCCACAACGGACACATCGGCTTTAATGAGCCGGGGGATGTTTTCTCCAACCGCACCTGCGTGGCCCAGCTTACCGAAAGCACCATTCAGGCCAACCTGCGCTTTTTTGATTCGGAGGATCAGGTGCCGCGCACTGCCCTCACCATGGGCATCCGTACGATCTTTCAATCGCGGGAGATTCTGTTGATCGCCTGCGGAGCGGCCAAGGCAAACATCATCGCCCAAATGGTACACGGGGCCATCACCCCCCAAGTACCGGCCAGCGTGCTGCAGCTGCACCCCAACACCCGGCTTTTGCTGGACAAAGAAGCGGCGGCGGAACTGTAGAAGGAGTACATCAATGGAGAATATTTCAGAGAAGTTCACCGTATCCCAGAGCAAATTAATGCCCCAAGGCCTGGACATGTGGACGCTGACCGGCGCAGGCCACGAGGCGCGCATTCTGCCTGAACTAGGCTTTAATTTGTATTACTGGACGTTCCAGGGCAAAGAGATGCTGATGGAGCACGCGGGTTTGACAAACCTGGACGATTGCGACTACGGCATTCCCCTGCTGTTCCCCACCCCCAACCGGGTGCGGAATGCCGTGTACACCTGGCGTGGCAAGCGCTACAAACAGCAAAAGCGGGGCCGGGAAGTACACAGCCACGGCCTGGTGCGGGACGAGGCCTTTACCGTGCGTTGCTGGGCCGACGACGATGCCGCCTACGCCGAGGGCACCATCCACATCAACCCAACCAGCCCGCTCTACGAGGCGTACCCCTTCCCCTGCCGCCTGGTCATCACCTACGCGCTGAGTGCCGACGGCCTGCGGCTGTACGTGCAGGTGGACAACACCGGCCAGGACGACCTGCCCTTTGGTTTTGCCATCCACCCGTATTTCAGCAAGCGGGGCGATGCCGGCAATGTGTTCATCACCATGCCCCTGACCCGCATCTACGAAAACGACCGGGAACTGCTGCCCTCCGGCAACATACTTGACGTTTCGGGCACAAACCTGGACATCAGCGATTGCCTGCACAGCGTGGGGAGCCTGGATCTGGACAATGTTTACTGCGGCATGACCCAGGATCACTGCGCCACGGTGGTGTATCCGGGATCGGCGCGGCTCACCCTGCGGGGGGGCGATGCGTTCCGGCAACTGATCGTGTTTACGCCCAAGACCCGCAATGGGTTTTGTATCGAGCACCAAACCTGCTCCACGGACGCACTTAACCTGCACGCGCGGGGGCTGGTGACCGAGGCGGGGCTGCTGGTGTTGCCTGCGGGGCAGAGTTGGTGCAGTTGGATTGGCCTTACGGTGGAGGCGCTTGCATGCGTATAGGCATCATCGGCCTGGGCCTCATCGGCGGTAGCTTTGCCATGGCCCTGCGCGCGGCAACCGGCACGGAGCATGAATCCATCTGGGCTGTGGAACGGGATGCAACTGTGCGATCCGGCGCAACAAGCGCGGGCGTGGTGGACACGGCATTCGCCAGCGTAAACCAAGCGCCCATCGAAAACACCGATGTGGTGTTGCTTTGCCTGCATCCCGCCGCCTGTGTGGACATGCTCCCCCTGATTGCGCCCCGGCTTTCCCCCGGCGCTATCCTTAGCGATGTATGCGGCATCAAGGGGCCCGTCGCCGCACGGGCGCGGGAGGTATTCCCAGCCAGCGATGCCGGGCCTTGGTTTATCGGAGGCCATCCCATGGCGGGCAAGGAGCGGGGCGGTTATGCCAACGCGTCGCCCACCTTGTTCCAGCGCGCCCACTACCTACTGTGCCCGGAAGGCGCGCCACCGGATGCAGTGGAACGGCTGCGCGGGCTGGCCAAACGCGTTGGCTGCATCGACGTGATCCTTACCGACCCAAGCACCCACGATACCAACATCGCCTACACCAGCCAGATGATGCATGTGCTGGCCCTGGCCATCTGTGAGCAGCAGCCCTTTGCCGGGAGTTTTGGGTTTGAGGGCAACAGCTTTCGGGGCGCAACCCGTGTGGCCGCGCTAGAGGCTGATCTATGGGCCGAGCTCTTTTGGGATAATCGCCAGGCGCTGGCGAGGGTGCTGGACGAGCTGACCGGCAAGCTGGGCGAATACCACGTTTTGCTGACCGAGGGCAACCGGGAAGCGCTGGCCCGTAGGCTGCGGGAGACCTCGGACATGAAAAAGGCGATGGAGAAAAGATAACAGATCCATCATCAGTAAACGCCGCCTTTAGAATCCCTCCACCGC